>JAIRQO010000037.1 GCA_031256435.1 Cellulomonadaceae bacterium | reverse complement strand
GATTCCCCGGCTTCACACCACTGAGCGATGGCGAGCAGTACTGCTGGTAATCATGCGAGGTCACCGTGACCGTGTTGACATAGGGGTTGGCTGCATCGGTCAACTCGGTATTCGTGATGCCACAGGTGGTACCGGCGTTGGTATCACTCGTGTCACCCTGATGCACGACGAAAGCACTCACCTGCACCGTTTCCGTTTGTCCGGCGGGCAACGCGGCAATGAACCACACCGTCGCGCCATCCTGGATCTCGCCACGCGGCCGCACGGAAACCGTCTGCACACCGTTGCGGTCACTGTAGGTGACTGAGGCCGTTCTTCCGTCCTGACCATCGCCACCCGTGGTGTGATAGGTGGCAATGACTCCAATAGGCGGCGTGCCCCAACTGGCACCCGTGAGATTGTCTCCCACATCCGAGGTCACAATCACGTTGACGGCATCAGAACCTGGCGAACTCCCCGTATCATCTGCGGGTAGGCCGCTGGCGTCATCAGGGTTGGAGCCGGACGTGGTGGTGGCAGCGTTGAGTACGGCAATGTTCCAGGTGAGCAGCGTGGTGGTGGAGTCCGTACACAGCGGTAGCGGTGCGGTCTCGTCTGATCCGAGGTGCGAGATCACCGGTGGCGCAATGTCAACCTTGAGATTCGGCTCTTCAACTTTGAGCACGGCAAAGGGGCACCCTGCTAGGCCGTAGGCGGAGCCGGTTGTAAAGGCAGGGACGCCCAAGTCCGCCGCCAGCTTCCCCGCACTAGAATCCGCGCAGCCTGGTGTCCCCGTGTTAACGGTGTTGATGAAGGGGACACGCTCGCCGGAATCCAAAGTTGCTTGTTGGTCCTCGGTGATCGCGTTGTTGATCACGCCCAGGGTGACCGTGCAATACGCATCGTTGTCAGCCAAGCCGCCGGACACGGTGACGGTGTCTTCAGCGCCGGTGCTCTCCGTGCCGGACGCACTCGCGGTAATGCTGAAGGTGCGCGAGGCGGTACCGCCCGAACCAGGGACGGGAGCCACGGAGAGCCCGTTGCAGGAGCCGTCAGCAAGAGAGCACGTGCCACTGGCCACAGCCGCGCCGCCGCCGCTTGCAAAGCACTGGACGGTGACCTCAGGCTCACGGCCGTCCAGCACCACCCCGCTGGGCAGGACGTCAGTAAAGTTCCAACCCGGCTTGGCTACCAGATCCGTGGTGTTGGTGATCCACAAACTCATTTGCGATGTTCCACCCGGCTGGATCAAGTTAGGCGAGAAGGACTTGTCCAATCGCGGAGTGACGTCAATAATGGCGGGATTATCAATGGCCAAGTCATTGCCCGTGGTATCCAGCACGTCATTGTGAATCTCGATCCCCAAGGTCACGGCACCGTTCGCGGCGTCCGCTTGGAACGCCTGTGCGCCCACCTGCACGGCGGTGGCGTTATCCAAGGTGATGACCCCCACCAATCCCGGATACCACCGGAGATTCGCCAACGTAGTGATGGTGCTGCCGTTCGCTGCTGCCGCGTTGGTGACCCACGGAGCCAGCACCGTGGACGAATATTGGGTGGAACTCGTGAACGGGTTGATTCCCGCAGCAATTTGCCACTGCTGCGTCCCTGCCGTCAGGACAAATCGCTCCGAAGGCGCCTTCCAGGTGGAGTTCACGGCGGGCGAGTGCATGGCAGCAAAGTAGGCACTGGTGAGGTAGTAATGTCCCATCTGAGCAGGGGCCACATCCACGGCTTTGAACTGCAAGGTTTGACCCGAGGTCATGGTGCCGTTATTCGTTTCGGACGCAAGAACGTGGTTGCCCATGGCCTGCTGGGCGGCGGCGGGAAGGGCCGCCAGCACCGAGTTGCTGGTGGACGTGATGGTGGGCATTTCCGCTGCCGACGGGCCGATTCCCATCTGGGCCAATCCCAGAACGTACGCCTGATACCTCAGGAAGTCCCACGAATACCGTGACGTACCGTTGGCAAAAACATTAGATGCCGTGGTGATGTTATTCACCGACGAGTTGGTGTAATCCTTACCACCGTTCGTTTTGCACCCCGCGTCCGAGGTAGACGAGAACGCTCCGCTCGCGCCCACAATCCATCCGTTACACAAGCCCGCGGTGGACTCCCAGGTGGGATCTGCGGAATAGATGGCACCTGCTTTGCCAACGAAGTTCTGCAACGCTACCGGTGCTGATGCCTGGGTCTCCTCAAAGTCCTCGTTCCAGATGTAGATGGGCTCGGCGGGAACACCCGGCGCCGGATAGGGCGGGTACGTTCCGGGGTCCACCGCACCCGCAGGTGAGGCTTGGGACCACGGTTCGGCCAGGAATACGCCCAGGCCAGCAAACATCACCACTACGGTGGCCATCAGGACGCGGCGCATTATAGTGCGGTGCAGAGTACCCCGGCGCAGAATATTGCGACGCTCCGGGCCGCGTGCGCCGGTCATGACTCCGCCCCCCGCTGCTTGCGCGCGGTGACAACGCCAGCCACAAACACTGTGGCCGCCCCCACCAGAATCACCACCGAGGCGCCGGTGAGGAAGAGTTTCATCCCCGGATCCAACGGCTCCTGCGGCGGGAGGTCACCGTGTGCCATGGTCTGGTGCGGAGACGGCGTGGCCGTGGGGCTAGGCACTCCGCTGGGTTCTGCGCTGGGTTCAACACTCGGCTCAGGCGTGGCACCCGGACTTGGCTCCGGACTGGGCGGCTCAGGACTCGCAGATGGATGCGGCGATGGCTGCGTTCCACCGTGGATCTTCGGCTCGGCATGGATGATGACCAGCCAATCGGGAACCCCACCGTTGTCAGGCTCCTCCGGGAACGGAATGGTGACCAGGAAGGACTCGGCAAAGCCGTGGGCGTGGGTCAGTTCTTCAATGATATACACGCCCAGCGCGAGCGTGAAGGTGGTGCTCCCGGCGGCGTTAGTCACCTGACTCGTCGAACTACCCACCACTGCTGACGTGGGGAGATGACCCTCAATATCAAGATCCAGACCCCGTGCGAGTTCCCATCCCTCCGCCGTGGTCAGGTCAATCGGCTCGCCATCCACCGCAGTGACCAGGGTGGCCGAGAACGTGGTGACTCCCCCACCCTTCTTGGTGACGGTGAGTTTCCCCCAATCCCCGGCACGAGGCAGTGGCGAGGGAAGCGCCCCCTCGGGGATGTCCATCGAGGCAGCAGGAAGCGCAGCACCGCCGACGACGAACAAGGCGAGTAACATCGTGGAAACAAGCCGGACGAGCACGGGTTGAACGCGCATCATGACACACCTCCTACAGTCGCGGCAGGCTTGGGTGCCAGGAGCCGTGTGAGTCCCCAACCACCCAACGCCGTGGCGGCGAGCGCGCCCGCAAACCACGCCGCCCACCACGGGAAGCCGGGTCCGGGTGTGCGTGCCATGGAGGCGTCATCAGCCGCGAGTTCCGTCCGGATACCACGCACTAAGAGCCGATGCGAGTTGATGCCCACCGGGGTACACGTCACCAAGGTGGCGTGATCCTCCCCCGGAACAATCTGGATGTCCTTGGTGTCCTCGGGTAGCACGGTGGTGATCTTGTCCACCACGTAACGAGCCGTTTGACCTGCGGCGTGGAGGAGGAACTCCTGGCCCTCGGCGAGCGTGTGGAGGTGTGTGAACATTTCCGCTTCGGTCATGCCTGCGTGGGCGGACACCACCGTGTGCGTGCTCTCGCCACCCACGGGCAAGGACGTTCCGTACAAGTGACCCGCGCCTACCGCCAATACTTCGTCGGACGTCCCATGGTAGATGGGGAGCCGGACGTTGAGCGCGGGGACAATGACCTCACCCATCACGTCCGATCCGGGCAGGAGTAATTGGTTCATGTAGGTGGCATCACGGGAGGCATCAGCGGCGTGGAAACTCTCCACGTGGGATGCGGTGAGGTCCGTGTTGTACTCCACGGCGGCGGCATACTCCTGGGACACCGGAACGGCTTCACTGCGCTCCGTGGCCTCATATCTGGACGTGCGTTCCGATTCGATGCGTTGCGTGTTCCAGCGCGCCGCTGAGGGATACAGCAAGAGGCCCAGGCCACACGCCACCCCCACCACCAGGGTAAGGATGCGTCGCATGGGACCTGGGTCCTCTCGCGTTGAAGGGGTTTTCTGTCAGTGATCAGCAGGTGCTGACTACGTTACTTAGCCGCCGCTTGTGCTTGCGTGCGCTTGGTGCGGATCACGTAGAAGCTCACGGCGCCGAGGATGGCCACAACACCGCAAATCAATAGAATCCGCGAGGCCATCTCACCGGTGGCGGGAAGTTCAAAACCAGCGTTGTGCGGGTAGTTGATGACCGTGATGTCACTGGGGGTGGATGTTAGGTCATCACCGTTGGGGCTCACGAGTGCGGCAACAATGCACACCGCAATGGGATCCGTCTGAAGTTCGTAACCCGTGGGTGCCTGGGTCTCTACCACCCAGTACTGGGTTCCGGTCCTGGCTGCGGTGCCATCGTTCGGGGTGGTGGTGCAGGAGGGACCATACGTAGTGGTGTCATGGGATTCATTGGTGGAGGCGGGGTTGTACAGCAGGCCCTGGATCACCACGGTGCCGTCCGCTGCGGACGTGAAGGTGTCCGTTGCTGCGCCGGTGGCGGGCAAAGCGCTGAGAGGATTACTCACCGCAGATGCATTGGTCTCACTTGCGAACACCTGGAATTGTGCGCCTGCCAACGGGGCTTGGGAATCATCCGTCTTAGTGATGACCACACCGCCGTAGTAGGTGGTGACTGTGTTGGAGTTCAGGCCCGTTCCGCTGTTCACCGCTGCTTGGTCCGGAAAGAGCGTGGCCGTGTTGGTCAGAGTGCCGCCCGCGTAGGTGCTTGCCACAGTGGCCGCGATGGTCACCTGGACCTGGTAGTAGCCCAGATCAAGGTGGTCATCAAGGGTTTCCTGGGCGAGGGCCTTCAGTTTGTTCCGTCCGTCAACTGAGAGTGTCACGGTCACGGTCTTGCCGGTCACGTCAATCACGTAGTCATCAGGCGTGAGTGGCGTTGTGGTTCCGTCACCAGCCACGATACTCACGGCAACGTTGTCTCGGTTGGTAGAGAGCGCTGAATCCAGGGTGTCCGTAATCACGTAACCTGTGATCGGCTCGGCATTGCCGTCTGGATCCTCGTTAACCGGAATGGCTCCAGTCACGGTGTACGTCAATGTGCCGCCAGCAGTAATAGCGGCATTAGCGTTCACGGTCTTATTCAGGGTGACCACATCGTTCTTGGGGTACGTGTAGACAATGTAGTTGGTGGCATTGCCGTCACCGTCTCGTTCTACCATCCAGCCACTGCCGTCAGGGCTGGTCATAGGGAGCGTGACCAGGAACGGTATGGAGGGAACAACACCGGCAGGGGTGTTGTTCTCCTGCACGTAGTACAGGCCGAGGGGAAGGCTTAAGAAACTCACCACACCCGTGGCCCCATCCGTGGTCCCTACCTGGAGAGCAGGTGCGGTGGTGGCCAATACTGCGTCTCCCGGCAGAGTTCCAGAGGTGGCATCAAACGCCGCAGCAAGATCTGCAGCGGTGTTCCATCCGGCCTCGGTGGAGAGATCAATGGCGCCTCCCTCCCAACTCTCTACACGAGACACAGTGAATTCCACGCCGCCCAGGGGTGCGTTGGTGGGTGCCGGGGTTGCCTGCGCGCCCGTGGAATTGCTGACGGTGCCCGTGGCTTTGTACTTGGTGACCACCAAGGTTCCCGTCAGCGTGGGATCCACCAGAGGATCCGCAGACGCGAGCGGTGCCAGCACTGACAGCCCCAAGGCTGACACGATGGCAAGGGCAACGGCAATCTTTGCGCCGCGGGTTCGGGTTCGCTTCATGACGGTTCCGCCTCATTGTGGATACCACGCGTGTGAGCGTACAACTGTGTCCTACGTCACACCTAACTGTTCCATCATCCTGGCAGATTCGTTTGAACAACAGCCGAAATCGGTGAATTCTCTGGGTTGTTACAGAACCGTAACGCGAACAGAGATTCTGCGACTCCGCTTCGCTCGCGCAGAATGACCGGGTAGGCGGGGTGCTCGGCGGTTGAGCCGGACCGAAGGTTCATAACCAAACCGGTTAGGCCTAGATAACTATTCCATTTCTATCTCTGCTCAGCACACCTGTTGAGGAAAGCTACAGTCTT
>JAIRQO010000004.1 GCA_031256435.1 Cellulomonadaceae bacterium | reverse complement strand
AACCCGGAACCCGCGCCTAGTGCTGTGCCTGCTCCTGGTTCCGAACCTGCCGGAACACCCACCCCCAGCGCCAACACCGAGTTCAAGCGCAACCGGTGGACCTTCGGCATCGGCACCATCGGTAGGGACATGCTGTACACGCTGATTTCCATGTTCTTGGTGGTGTACCTCACCAACGTTGCGGATATTGACAACCGCACGCTGGGGTGGGTGACCACCATCATTGTGGTGCTGCGCGTGCTGGACGCCGTGAATGATCCGCTGATGGGAATGTTGGTGGACAACACGCGGACGCGGTGGGGCAAGCACAAGCCGTGGATCTTGATCGGCGCCGTGATTTCCGGCCTACTGACGCTGCTGATCTTTAGGGAGACCAACCAAACAGGCACCGCCTACGTGGTGAGTTTTGCCGTGATTTTCTTCTTCTGGGCGCTGAGCTACTCCCTCAATGACATTGCCTATTGGAGTTACGTGCCGGCGTTGTCCACCAACAAGCGGGAGCGGGAGGACATTGGGTCCAAAGCCCGCATCTTCTCCCTGGTGGGAACGTTCTTTGTGGTGGCTGGCATTGTGCCGATTACGGCGGCCCTGGGCGGTGGAAATGACCAACACGGCTACTTCCTCTTTGCGCTCATTGTGGTGATTGTTCTGTGGGTGGGCCAAGCGGTCACGCTGTTCGGCGTGCGCGAGCCCAAACTCGTAGAGCAGCACGAGGGGACCTCCTTCCGCGAGTTCATCCGAGCCATTGTCAAGAATGATCAGTTGCTCTGGGTGGCCATCGCCATGGGGATGTTCATGATCGGTTACATCACCACCACCAGTTTTGGCCTGTTCTACTTCCAATACGTGTATGGCGACGAGAACATGTACTCCATTTTCGCCGTCATCCTGGGGGTGTCCCAGATCATCTCCCTGATAGTTTTCCCGCATGTGGCCAAGCACCTTCCCAGGCGCAAGGTGTACCTGATCTGCACCATCCTGGTGGTGGTGGGGTACATCGTGTTCGGCTTTGCCCCCACGGGGACCATGCTCTTTGTGGGCATTGCGGGCGTGTTGATCTTTGTGGGCCAAGCCGCCATTCAGTTGATGATGCTTCTGTGCTTGGCGGACACCGTGGACTACGGGCACTGGAAACTCGGGAAGCGCAATGACTCCGTGACCTTCTCCCTGCAACCGTTCATCTACAAGGCCGGTGGTGCCATTGGAACCGGGATTGTGGGCTACACCGTGATTCTCACTGGCATCAATGACCGCGCCGTGGGTGACCTCCTCACTCCGGGAGACGGCCTGGCGCTGTTCAAACTTGCCATGTTCGGATTGCCATTGGTGCTGATCCTGGGTGGTTACCTGATCTATCACTTCAAGTACAAGATTGATGAGGAAACCTATGATCGGATTCACGCCGATCTGGTGGCGCGTGGCGAAATCAAGGCGTCCACCACCGAAGATGGTGACGTTTCACCCATCCTGATTGATCCCGATGAGGGGCACACCGTATGACTGAGGGGCACATCGTATGACGCTCACCATGAAGTCCACCGTCAAGGACCTCTGGGATAACCCCATTGGCCGAGACGCCTTGTCCAAAATCCTGCTCCAACTCGGCCGCACGCCCCGGTGGATCACCAACCCCGCCGTCTCACGGTTGCGGTTAAGCGCGCTTGCCCGGTTGACCGGATCACGCCTCACCGGGGGAGCGGTGCCGCAGAGTTTCTATGACACGCTGCTGCGTCTGCTCAACACGGAATCGGACGTTCCCGCGGTGGACTCCGGAGACACCGTGGAACCGGCGTGGTGGAAGGAGGCGGTGTTCTACCAGATTTATCCGCGCTCCTTCAAGGACTCTAATGGTGATGGCATTGGTGACCTGGGCGGCATCATTGAAAAGCTCGATTATCTCCGTGACCTGGGCGTGGACGCTCTGTGGCTGTCACCCATTTATGATTCCCCCAATGATGACAACGGCTATGACATCCGTGATTACCAGAAGATCATGGCCGAGTTTGGCACCATGGAGGATTTTGATCGGCTTCTGGATGGTGTCCATCAGCGCGGTATGAAACTCATCATGGACTTGGTGGTCAATCACACGTCCGACGAGCACCGATGGTTCACGGAGGCGCTCGCGGACGCTGACTCCCCGTATCGTGACTATTACATCTTCCGGCCGGGGAGCGGTGAGGACGGGCAACAGCCTCCCAACAACTGGGTCTCGTTCTTCAGCGGCTCGGCGTGGAATCAGTATCCCGGCATCGGCGCCTCCGGGGAGGACCTGTGGGGGCTGCATCTGTTCTCCAAGAAGCAAATGGATCTGAGCTGGGAGAACGCCAACGTCCGCAAGGACGTGGTGGACATGGTCTCCTGGTGGCTGACCAAAGGCGTGGACGGGTTCAGGCTGGACGTCATCAACTACATCTCCAAACAGCATGATCTCCCGGATGGGGACCCCACCATCGGTGCCCTGATGGAGTTCACCGGCGTGGAGAACTACTTCTACGGCCCGCGTCTGCACGAATATCTGCACCAACTCAAAACCGAGGCGTTTGAGCCGTTTGGCGCCTTCTCCGTGGGGGAGACCCCGGGCATCGGCATGGAAATGGCCAAATTGCTCACCTCCTCGGACCGCCGCGAGTTGGACATGGTGTTCTCCTTTGACCACCTGGAAACTCCCGGACATACGCGCTATGACGATTACGAGTATGACCTCAACTACTTCAAGGACTTCCTGGTGTCATGGACTGAGGGTTATCCGTCATCCTGTTGGATGTCCCTGTTCTGGAACAACCATGACAACCCGCGGATGATTTCCAAGGTGTCCCAGGACCCCGCCTACCGCGAACGCCTCGCTACGTTGCTGGCCACCATGCAACTTACCAGTAAGGGAACGCCGTTCATCTTCCAGGGCGACGAATTAGGCATGGTCAATCAGAAGTTCTCCAGCATCGCTGACATCCGGGACGTGGAAGCCATCAACCTGTATGCCACGCTCGAGGAGAAGGCCACGCCCGAGGAAGCCTGGAACACCATCCTCACTGGCACGCGCGATCACTCGCGCGTGGGGGTCCAATGGGACGCCACGGACAACGGTGGATTCACCACCGGGGAGCCGTGGATTCGTGGCGATGGCGATTGGACCACCATTAATGCCGCAGACCAGGCCGGAGATCCGTTGTCCGTGCTGGAGTTCTACAGGTCTCTGATTGCGCTGCGGCGGAAAACGCCAGCACTGGTGTATGGCACCGTGGAGTTCCACCACGTCAAACGGAAGAACTACCTGGCCTACACCCGTGAACACGAAGGTCAGCGGTGGTTTGTGGAGATGAACCTCAGCAAAGAGCCCATTTCCCGGAGCCCGCTGGACGGTGAATTCACGCTGGAACTGTCCAACTACTCCACGCGCGCGTCACAACTGCGGCCCTACGAGGCCAACATGTACTGGCTGGTTTCCGCATAGCAGGAATTCTCTGGTACAGTATTCCTCGGTTTGCTCCCAGGCTCCACCCTCGGAGTGAATCACATTCCCGCGTAGCTCAGTTGGCAGAGCGTCTGACTGTTAATCAGAATGTCACAGGTTCAAGTCCTGTCGCGGGAGCAGCAATCCGGCCCGGCACCAGAACATCTGGTCGGGCCGTTGGTGTGTTCGGAGCCTTCCGCACCACGTAGACGAGCCAGGAGTGACACAGCATGCCCATGCGAGAGATTCGCGTAGTCCCTGATCCCGTGCTGCGTACCGCCTGCGATCCGGTGACCACCATCAATGAGCGCGTCCGCTCCCTCGTCGCAGATTTGGTTGACACGGTGGATCACGAAGGACGCGCTGGCCTTGCGGCCAACCAGATCGGCGTGAGCCTTCGAGCATTCTCGTGGCACATTGACGGGGACATCGGCTACGTGCTCAACCCGCGCATCGTGGAACTCTCCGAGGAACTCCAGGATGGTGATGAAGGCTGCTTGTCCGTTCCCGGCCTGTGGTATCCGACGACGCGCGCGATGTACGCGCGCGTGGAAGGCATCACTCTGGACGGCGAGACCATTACCGTGGAAGGCGAGGGCCTCATGGCGCGCTGCCTCCAGCACGAATGTGATCACCTCGACGGTAAGGTCTACTTGGACCGCCTCGAGAAAGCCACCCGCCGCCAAGCCATGCGCGAACTCCGCGAACGCCTCTAGCCCCCATCCGCGCGCGGTTGAGCCAGCACCGCGAGGTGCGACGGTCGAAACCCCCGTCATGCTGCGTTCCCACCCCCGTCATGCTGCGCTTCAGTCGCAGCATCTCTACCCAGCCCACGTCAGCCCACCCCACCCCACCCGAGTGGCGCAAATCGTCACAATCTGGTCACACCCCCTGGCGCGTTTGCAGATTTTACGGCACACTTGCGGTAATGCACCTCTGCGGAGGGACAGACGAGTACACCAGCACCACCCAGGTTCAAGGTACGTAGGGGAAGACGGCACCTCAACCAGGGAGTAATCATGACCGTTTGTCTGACACGTGGAGTCCTTTTCGTGCACTCAGCGCCGCGCGCGTTGTGCCCGCACATCGAGTGGGCCACCTCAAGCGTGCTCGGAATGCGTGTGTCCTTTGATTGGGCTCCCCAAACCGCCTCACCAGGGCTGTACCGCGCCGAATGGACGTGGAGGAACCCCCATGGCACGGGCGCGCGCCTCGCCTCCGCCCTGCGCGGCTGGGATCACCTCCGCTACGAGGTCACCGAGGATCCCAGCGACGGCGTGGACGGAGCCCGTTGGTCCCACACTCCGGATCTCGGCATCTTCCACGCACAAACCGATGTGGCAGGCAACGTGGTTGTTCCAGAGGACAGAGTGCGCGCAGCACTGGCCCACGCCCGAGACCCACGGAGCATGACTCACGCTCTGCACCTTGCCCTCGGAACCGCCTGGGATGACGAGTTGGAACCGTTCCGCCACGCAGGCATGGGTGCCCCCGTCCGCTGGCTGCACCGGGTGAGTTAACGGGTCAGTTAACGGGACGTTCAACGGGTGACCAATCGGGTAAGTCAACGGGTCAGCCACCGTGTCCACCATCGTGTGACCGAGTCCTCCCCACCGCGCCCAACGCGCACCGGGACCCTACAGCACAGCGCCCGCGTTTTTGGCTGCGCAGCCAGCCACCATTACGCTTGCGCCCATGGAAAACACCACTGGAACTCAAGTAGGCACGTCTCGCGTGAAGCGCGGCATGGCCGAGATGCTAAAGGGCGGCGTCATCATGGACGTCGTCACCCCGGAGCAGGCGCGAATCGCCGAGGGCGCGGGCGCGGTGGCCGTCATGGCGCTCGAACGCGTTCCCGCCGACATCCGCGCGCAGGGCGGCGTCGCGCGCATGAGCGACCCGGACATGATCGACGGCATCATCAAGGCCGTCTCCATTCCGGTAATGGCCAAGGCCCGCATCGGCCACTTCGTTGAGGCTCAGGTGCTCCAGGCGCTTGGCGTGGACTACATCGACGAGTCCGAGGTGCTGACGCCAGCGGACTACGTGAACCACATCGACAAGTGGGCATTCGACGTTCCCTTCGTCTGCGGGGCGACGAACCTCGGCGAGGCGCTTAGACGTATCGCGGAGGGCGCGGCCTTCATCCGCTCCAAGG
>JAIRQO010000032.1 GCA_031256435.1 Cellulomonadaceae bacterium | reverse complement strand
CAAGAGGAAATTAATCGTCGCATCGCCCTCTCCGATGAAATTCAGAAGAAACTGGACGAGACGGCCGAATATGTGGATTGGGAATCGTCGCAGGCGGAGATGGCTCATGAAGAGTTGGCCCGCAAGGCCCAACTGGTCACGCGGGCTGAGGAAGAGTTGGCTGACGCCACCAAGGAAGCCGAAGAGGCACAGGCTCGCGCCGATCAGGAAGGTACTGCTGAAGCCAAGGATGCCGCTGCAGCCGCTCATGCGAAGGTCGCCACGGCCAAAGGCCTTGTTGCTGATGCCAAAACGGCTGTAGAACAGGCTCGAGTTGCCGCCGAGGATCAGGCTCGCTCCCAGCGTGAAGCGGAAGCATCAGCCATTGCTGAGCGGTACGCCCAACAAGAGGCACACTCGGAGAACCTGCAGGGCGTGAACCCCATACCGCCCGAGGAAATGATCACCACTGCTGCGGTCAACGTCCGCAACGGCCCCGGGTTGGGGTACGTCAAGACGGGCGAGTTGGAAGCGAACGCTAAGGTGACGGTCAATGGTGAAGCGTATGGCTTCTACCGCTTGACTGACGGCTCCTTCGTTTCCACCCAATACCTGTCCTCCCCCTCGGAAGCGCCCACCAAGCCGGTGAAGGTCACCGAAGAGAAATCCGAATACACCTGGCAGACCTACGTGGCCAATATTGACCACCAAGCCGCAGTGGATAAATGTGCGGGTGGGTTGACCTACAGCCCGGACGTTTCCACCTACCTGGGGAAAGACTATTACCCCATTCACAACCACTGCAGCGGTCAGCCCATTCTCTCGCTGGTGAAGGGCAACACCGTGGAAATTAAGGACCTGGGGGTCTTTGTTGTGGTGGACACCCGAGACATCACCAAGGGTGATAAGGCTGGCGTACTTCAAGGGATGGAGGGAACTATCCTTCTCCAAACCTGTCACAATAGTGGCGATGGCATGCGTGTTGTCGGCCTCGTTCGAGCGTAAGGAGATTCACATGCGACGTTCAATTACGGCCACCCTGGCGGTAGCGGCTCTGGTACTGGGGTGCGCAGCATGCTCGAGTGGCGGAACGACTGAGGCTACGGATGATAAATCGGCCACCCTCGTCTTCACCGACGACGATGCCTCCGGTCCCGATGACGCGCCTGGTTTGATGGACACGTCCACGGTACTCTTCCCCATCCATCACCTGCACGAGGACACCATTGACGCCCAACAGCAGGCATTCTGGGATCACATGCAGGATGACGATCCGTACACCCTGATCACTACGCAACCCCCCAACATTCACGTTGGCCCTGGACGCGCCTATGACATTGCTGCCGTCCTGACCCCCGGCGTGGAACTGACGATTGATGGTCATGTGGGTCAATGGCTCCGCATTGCCGATCAAGGTGGCTACGTGTCCGCCCGGCACTTCCTGAACGATGGCGATCCGTACTACGTCACCACGGTGGTGAACCGCGGGTCCGACGAAGCCGTGGATGCGTGCCTTGGCGGGTTGACCGAGTTCACGGCGATTTCCGAAGCGATTGGTAAGCCCTACTACGCTCAGCACTCCTACTGTGGCGGCGAACTTCTGCTGGATATGGAACCGGGTGACACCATGACGATTGACGGCAAAGAATTCAAAGTGGATACGGTCACCGAAGTAGAACTCTTCAGTTCCAGTCTGCTGATCGATCGGCTTGAAGGCGACATTCTCATTCAGACCTGTGATCTAGTCCACGGGCAGGCGAGGGTTCTCGCTCTGTTCGCCACCAAGTAAGGGGCACACACCATGAAGCGCATCTTCCGCACCAGCGCAGCACTACTCGCCGCCGCGCTGCTCGTTCCGGCGGGTCTCACCGCCTGCTCCAGCGACACCTCAGCAGAGCCGTCTGGCGCTGAGGCATCCACGCTGGCAGCAACAGACGACGAAGCATCGGTGGAGGGCACTGAGGGCACAGACGAGGACGCTGCCGACGATGCGACGAGTTCTAGCGATCATCTCCGCATTGGGATTTTCATGAATCGGCCAGGTGTTGGCTGGATGAATGAGGATGGCACGCCGTCCGGGTTTGATGTGGATGTTGCTGCTTATGTGGCATGGAAGTTGGGCTATCCGCCCTCTGAAGTGGAATGGATTGAAACCAACCCCTCTGACCGTGTTCCCTTCCTCCAAGACGGAACCGTTGACTTGGTGGTGGCCACGGTTGCCATTTCCGAGAAGTTGCGCGAAGACATCGACTTTGCGGGGCCTTACCTGATTGCTGCTGAAGACATGGTGGTCCAGGCTGACAACGTGTCCATCACCGGCGTGGCCACCTTCCCTGGTCACAAGATCTGTGCGCAACTAAATTCCAATGTGGAAAAGCGCTTGATTGAGATGTTCGGTAATCAGTTGGACATTGTGCACCGTGACTCCGTTTCTGATTGCACGGAAGCCGTGATTGCTGGCGAGGCCGATGCAGCAGCCAGTAACGATCTGACGCTCGCCGGAATTGCTGCAGCTGACGAGTTCTTCGGCAAGGTTCGGCTCTTGGGTTCCAAATTCCAAACCGAACGCCTCGGCATCGCCATTCCCAAGGGACAGACGGAAATGTGTGAAGCCATTAACGGTGCTCTCAACGAGATGATTGCCGACGGCTCATGGCAGCGCTTTGTGGACCGCCACACTGCTGGGACGGGTTACAAGCCCAAGGAGTACGAGTACCCGCCGGTCATTGACTCCTGTCAGTAGTTTCTGAATCAGTTGGACTGGGTCCAAGCAAGCTGCGTCTGAACACCACAAAGCCCGCCGTCAGGGAGAACCTGAGGCGGGCTTTGTCATGGGGTGGGTGACAGGCACCGGGGTGGGTCACACCGGGCTGCGGTGTCACTGAGGTGCTGAGTCACCCGTGGTTCAGTTACACACCCACACGGAAGCGAACAAACTTCTTGAGTTCGCCGTTGGTGGCAGCAACGTACTTGCCCACGGTGGTCTTGGTGTCCTTAGCCAGAGGCTGCTCGTCCAGCACGGCATCCTTGAAGAAGCCATTGACGCGGCCTTCCACAATCTTGGGAAGGGCCTTTTCCGGCTTGCCCTCAGCAATGGACAGTTCGCGTGCAATCTCCCGCTCCTTGTCCACTACGGCTGCGGGGACGTCCTCACGGGTGAGGTACTCGGGAGCCATTGCAGCTACGTGCTGAGCCACGTCCATGGCCACGGATTTCGCAGCCTCGTCCGTGACCACCAGAACACCGATGGACGGCGGGAGGTCCGTAGCCGTCTTGTGCAGGTACGTGGTGATCTTGGGACCCTCCACCCGCGTGACGCGGCGCAGAACAATCTTTTCACCCATGGTTCCAGCGGCCTGGGACACTACGTCAGCCACGGTCTCTTTGCCTACGGGGGCAGCGAGAGCGGCGTCCAAATCCTCAGCCTTGACGGCAGCGGCGGCTTCCACAATCTGGTCCGCCATGGCAATGAACTTAGCGTTCTTGACCACAAAGTCCGTTTCGGCGTTGAGTTCAATCATGGTGGCAACCTGACCGTCGGCAGCGTCCTCCACCTTGACGGCAATCAGACCTTCCGAGGCCGTGTTGCCTTCACGCTTGGCAGCCTTAGCCAAACCGCGCTTGCGGATGACCTCGATGGCGCCTTCCATGTCACCGCCGGCCTCTTCCAGAGCCTTCTTGACGTCCGTCATTCCGGCGCCGGTACGGGCACGCAGTTCCTTGATGTCGGCGAGGGCAACTTTGGCCACGGGCTTCTTCTCCTTGGGGGTGTCCTTGGCAGGCTTTGCCGGGGTCTCAACGGTCTTGGCGGGAACGGGTTCGGCCGGGGCTTCAACAACGGGTGCCGCAGGGGCTTCCACCGCGGGGGCTGCGGGTGCTTCGACTACGGGGGCTGCGGGTGCTTCTGCAACCGGTGCGGCCGGAGCTTCCACCACGGGGGCTGCGGGTGCTTCTGCAACCGGTGCGGCAGGCGCTTCGACCATCGGAGCAACCGGGGCCTCAGCAACGGGCTCGGCCGGGGCTTCTGCCTGGGCAGCCGTTGCCTGAGCAACCTGGAGAAGCTCCGCTTCCCACTCGGCCATGGGCTGAGCGTCACCAGTGGACTCGTCCGTGCCCGTCTTGCCGGTAGCGCGAGCCACCAGGCCATCGGCAACAGCGTCCGCGATCACGCGGGTCAACAGGCCAATGGCACGAATAGCGTCATCATTGCCCGGGATGGCGTAGTCCACATCATCCGGGTCACAGTTGGTGTCCAAAATGGCCACCACGGGGATACCGAGCTTCTTGGCTTCGGCAACAGCGAGGTGCTCCTTGTTGGTGTCCACTACCCATACAGCAGCCGGCACCTTGGCCATGTCGCGGATTCCGCCCAGGGTACGCGCGAGCTTGTCCTTCTCGCGGCGCATCATGAGCAGTTCCTTCTTGGTGAAGGCAGAGGCGGCCACGTTGTCCAGGTCCATCTGCTCCAGTTCCTTGAGGCGCTGAAGGCGCTTGTTGACGGTCTGGAAGTTGGTCAACATACCACCGAGCCAGCGGTGGTTCACGTAGGGCATTCCCACCCGAGCAGCCTGCTCGGCAACGGGTTCCTGGGCTTGCTTCTTGGTGCCAACAAAGAGGATTGCGCCACCGCGGGTGACCGTCTCCTTCACAAAGTCATAAGCAAGGTTAATGAAGGACAGGGATTGCTGAAGGTCCACAATGTAGATGCCGTTGCGTTCTGCAAGAATGTACGGCTTCATCTTGGGGTTCCAACGGCGCGTCTGGTGTCCGAAGTGAACACCGCTCTCCAAGAGCTGGCGCATGGAAACAACTGCCATGGGGGCGTATTCCTTTGTCTCGTTTCGGTTGATGACCCCCGCCGGGTGGTGAGAGTCCCTAGCGTCACTCCGTGTCCAGCATCGGGAAAACTCCCGAACCAACGCCTTCGCGGAGGAATCCGTGGGGATGCCTATGTGACGCGCGAAGTCAGGTGAAGGGCATAGCCCAATCTCCTGCTGACAAGCAGTGTACCCGAGGTGTCAACCTTCGCGAAACATCGCAGGGCGTGATGCGTGCCTCGATGGCATGAAGAAGCGCTCTCCATGAGTAACCTCACGCCCAGGGCAGGAGCACAATGGGCACGGGCGGGCCCAGAAGGCTGAGGGGATCCAGGTAGATGTCGCCCCGCCTCACACCCCAATGCACGCATGCTGCCTCTCCATCCTCCCCGGCATCGGGACGGCAGTGATTGGGGTTGGACGCGCTGCTTGACACCCCCAGGTGGCCCACGGGTTGCCCCTGTGCCACCGTCTCCCCCACGGCAACGATGCCCACTACCGGTTCGAGTGAGGATCGCAGTCCGTCCGGATGGTTGATGACCACCACCGGCTTTCCGCCCACGCTTCCCACAAAGCTCACCACGCCGCCGAATGGTGCCGCCACCGCGCCACCCACGGTAGTCCAGATGTCCACGCCACGGTGTCCCGCCAGCCACTTCTCAGCGGGAGGATCAAATCTAAAAGCAACCTCACCGTCCACCGGAAGGACATAGAACCGGGATGCGTGCCCGGTTTCGGCACTAGCTGCGTAAGGGGCAGTCAGCGTGTGCACGGCACTCGCTGCCTTCACGGCACCCGCTGCGTGTGGGGCAGTCAGCGTGGGCACGGCAGGCAGCATCGTCGGCTGACCATGGCCACCATCGTGGGTGTCACCGTAGGCGTGGCTGCCACCGTAGGCCCGGGGCGCCCAGGTGATCGAGGTACACATCAGCACCACGCACACTACGGCGCCAAGGCGAGCCCACAGCCTCTTGTCGATCCTCCTTAGATCCTTCGTCTGGAGATCGCTACTCCGCTGCTCAATGCTCCGCCGTTCCATGGTCCGCATATCCATCATCGCCTGCTCACCTTCGTCGTTCAGGCGCGTGGATGCGCTTGCGCATACACGGAGCGCAGGCGTTCAGAATCCACATGCGTATACCGCTGGGTGGTGGCCACGCTGGAGTGTCCCAACACCTCTTGTACGGACCTCAAGTCAGATCCACCGGCAAGGAGATGCGTGGCGGCACTGTGACGCAGGGCGTGGGGAGCAATATCAGGTACTCCCGCCGCGAGCGCCAACCGATGGATCACGGCTCTGACCCGGCGCTGGTCCCACCGCAACCCCCGGTCTCCCAAGAACAGTGCCGAACCGGAATCGGGACGAACAAACGCAACACGCCCGTGAGTTAACCAGGCGGTCACGGCCTCTTGAGCAGGTTTTCCGAATGGCACGATGCGCTCTTTGGCGCCTTTCCCCATGACGCGCACCACGCGGTCACCTAGGTCAACATCATCGCAATCCAGGGTGACGAGTTCCCCCACGCGAATTCCCGCACCGTAGAGCAGTTCGGCCATCGCCCACGCCCGGATGGCTCCGGCCTTTCGAGCCGGCTCCGCTCCATGAGCGGCATCCCGAGCGGAGTTGAGTAACACCGAGGCGGCGTCAACCGTGAGTACCGTGGGGAGTGTTCGCGGTGTCTTGGGGGTGATAATCCGTTCGGCTACATCAAGTGACGTGAGTTCCTGATCACTGGCCCATCGAATAAACGCCCTGACGGACGCACCACGGCGCGCTACGGTGGCTCGCGCCAACCCTCGTTCCACCTGGGTGGCAAGCCAGGCACGAACCGTGGTGGTGTCAAGGTGGTCCATCTGTTGAACACCGTGCCGATGAGCATATCTCAGGAGATCGGTCACATCTGAGACATAGGCTCGCAGGGTGTGAGGACTCTGGTTTCGCGCGTGGTGTAGGTACCCCGTGTAACGCTCCAGCGCATAGGCCATCGACGACGGCAAAGGTGGAAGGTGGCTGGTGCTCGCCCGGCCTTGAGCAACCCGGTCACGGGCAACCACCTCATGGGCAACCCGGTCATTGGCGCCCCGGCTTTCTCCCCCCCGGTTATTGCCCATACAGCCATTGTGACGGGTGATCGCTGACTTTCGATGCAGGACCACCGCTGTGTTGATCATCATTTTCCTCGCCTCCATTGAGATCCGCAGGCTGACACCAGGCCTCGGGTTTCCAGGACTCCCAGCGCTGACAGCACCCCGGGAACACTGACTCCTCCGTTGCGTGCCAGTGCCGTCACGGTGGTGGAACCGCGCGCAGGGAAGGAATCGAGTACAGAAAGTTCGTTCTGGCTCAAGCCATCCGTCGTCGCATCTGCCCCCGCTTTCCCCGGTGCAGCATCCACCCCCATGCCACCAGCCAAGTCCGCCACCTCGGCACCCTCGGTCACGCACATGGCGGCGCCGCTTCGAATGAGCTCATGACATCCTGCCGATTGCATGGACGTGACAGGCCCGGGCACGGCGCCCACGGGTCGATTGAGATGGGTGGCGTGGTTAGCCGTGGACAGGGCGCCCGAACGCAAGGCCGCTTCCACCACCACGGTGGCTGACGCCAGGCAGGCAATCACCCGATTCCGAGCCAGGAAACGCTGCTTCATAGGCAGCGCTCCACAGGGAACTTCGGATATCACAGACCCTCCAGATTCCATGACGGAGCGCAGCATTTGATGGTTGGCAGCCGGGTACAACCGGTCCACCCCGCCCGCCATGGCGGCGAGGGTGTATCCGCCCTGAGTCAGGACGGCACGGTGCGCTGCGGCATCCACCCCAAAAGCACCTCCTGAAATCACAGCAAAGCCGCGAGTGCAGAGATCCTGCGTGATGTCCATGGTGATGTGTTCCCCGTAGGCTGTGGCGGCGCGGGCACCCACCATAGCCACGGATCGGGATGTCTGAACGTCTAGATCCGCGCTTCCCCTCACCCACAGCGAAAATGGAGATGCTGTCCCTAGGTCATGGAGCCGCTGAGGCCACCGTGGATCGCTGGGAATGAGGACATGCCCTCCCACGCGAGACAGAGTCTCCACGGTACGCCTCGGGTCAAGATCCTCGAGCCGCGGAACCCAACTCGCCACGGCGCGGGATAGGTGCCGTGCGGCGGTCCCCGAGCCTAGCACCGGTGACAGGCATTGGTTGTTGGCAGCACTGATCAGCCACGCGAGCGCCTCGCTTGCGCCGAGGTTCTGCACCAGGGCTCCCGCAATGCTATTGCCGGGTTCGGCAATGGTGCTCCACGCGGCAGCGGCCAGGAGGGGATGGGTAATGTCAAAGGGCAGCCTCATACTAATTTCCCCATTCTCAACATCATGGCCAGCCCTACGTCCTCGGCGGAGGGCACGCTGTGGCCCCGGAGATCACCCACGGTGCAGGCAATCCGCAGCACGCGGTCGGCGCCGCGCAGGGACAGTGTTCCCGCATCGAGGGCCCGGTCCACCTCCCTCAGCGCCTTCCGGTGGCTACGCAGATATCCCCGCAGCCACGGGCCAGGGATCTCCGCATTCACGCACCATGTTGTCCCGCCCAAACGCTGCTGCGAACACTCCCGGGCTGCCCTCACTCGGCCTGCCACCGTAGCGGAACTCTCGGCAGGTTCTGGATTGAGGCCAGGCCTGACGGCATCAACGGCCACCTGGAGGTCCACTCGGTCCAGCAACGGACCAGAAAGGCGGCTCGTGTAGCGACGCCGTGCCATCGGCGTACACACGCACCGCACTCCCTTGCCGGAACCCATTCCACAGGGGCACGGATTTGACGCGAGGATGAGCTGGAACCGTGCGGGGAACCGTGCGGTTCCCCCGGACCGGTGAATCACCAACTCGCCTGACTCCAGCGGCTGCCGCAAGGTTTCCAACACCCTGGGGTTGAACTCAGGTGCTTCGTCGAGAAAGAGCACACCGCGATGCGCTCGGGAGGCCGCTCCGGGACGAGGTATCCCGGATCCTCCTCCCACGATGGACGCGGGTGTGGCCGTGTGGTGGGGATCCTCAAACGGGGGCCGGTTCACCAATCCTCGCCCCGGGTCAAAGGTTCCAGAGATCGAATGAACGCTGGTGACCTCCACTGCTTGGGATTCAGACAACGCGGGAAGAATCCCGGGAAGACGCGAGGCGAGCATGGTTTTCCCGGCACCTGGAGGTCCCGTGAAGAACAGGTGATGACCTCCGGCCGCGGCCACTTCCAGGGCCATCTTTGCCGTGTGCTGGCCCACCACATCGGCCAAGTCACCTCGATGCCGGGCCTCCGCGTGGACGGTAGGCGGCATAGCAGGTTCCATCACGGGACGGAAGGGCGGCTCCCCTCCATGGAGGGCGATGACGTCAGCCAATGTGGTGGCTCCCTGAACCTGCGCTCCGGGGACCAGCGTTGCCTCAGGGTAATTGGCCGTAGGAACAATAACGTCCCGATACCCGGACTTCACCGCAGCGGCCACCATGGGGAGCACTCCCCTGACCGGCTGCAATCTCCCGTCAAGACCCAACTCTCCTAGATGAATCCAGCGATCCAATCCCCGTGACGGCAGATATCCCTCACCGGCAAGAATCGCGATGGCAATAGCCACGTCATACGCCGATCCCGCCTTCGGTAATGACGCTGGCGAGAGGTTGACCGTCACCTTCTTGTTGGGAAACGGTATCCGTGAGGACAAGATCGCGGCCCTCACGCGATCGCGAGACTCGCTCAATGCCGTGTCCGGCAACCCCACCAGGGCAAAGCCGGGGACGGAGTAGGCGCATTGCGCTTGAACGCTGATGACGTGTCCAGAAAGACCTGTCAAACACACTGCTACGGTGGTGGCGAGTGACATCTAGCTCACCCCGCGCAAGTGTTCAACCGTGGGTTCGCCTCGGGGAGAAAGCAGCACCGAGATCACATCAAGGCGAATCTCCGTGCAACGAAAGTCCAAGGGGCGGTGTTCAGATAGCCATTGCCCCAGAAGACGCTTCATGGTCTGAATCTTGCGCGCCGTGATGGCTTCGGCGGGATGGCCAAACCGCAGTGACGTGCGCGTCTTGACCTCAATGCCCACTACGGCACTTCCGTCACGCGCAACAATATCGAGTTCCCCGCGGTTCCCGCGCCAGTTGCGCGCCAGTATCTCCCCGCCTTGCTCGGCGATGCTGCGCGCAGCGTGCATCTCGCCTAGGCGTCCTGTCTCCACATTCGTAGCCATAGTTGCCACCTCCGGGGCAAAGCCTGCCTGGAAAAATGGCCAGAATCTACAGCAATTTCACATCTGTGGATAACCTGATATTGCGCCTCGCCTGTGGACAACAAGAACGTCAGTGAGCCGTGCCACGGTGAAAGTGGGGGTGGTACCAGCCACGCCGGCATCACTGGAATCCGGCTGTCCGGGACCAGAATCGGGTTTTCCGGGGCTGAATAGAATCGAATCTACCCCCGCCCGGTGTGCCGCCTCGATGTCAAGGGGCCGATCACCCACGGCCACCACCTGGTCCGGTAACAACGCTGACACCTCAAGCAAATGCTGAATCGAGTCAGGAGCAGGTTTCCGGGGGAATCCCGAATCCGCGGTCACCACCACCGAGAAGTACTGCGCAATATCTGCCGCGTCCAAAATCTCCAGCACTTGATTGTCCCGGTGGGACACCATGAAGTTCTGGCCACCCTCGGCCACAATGGCGCTCAGCACCGTAGCCGCACCGTCAAAAAGGACCGGAACCGTCAACGTGGTGGCCTCACGCTCGCGATACCACTCCCGGAACCCGTCCACATCCGAGGCGAAGGCATGAACGGCATGGTTGGTAGAGACCCGCAGCGCCGCATAAATCTCCTCATAGGGAGCACTGCGGCCACACGCCTGCAGCGTGTCAGCAAAGGCGCGGGCAGAGGAAGCGTAGTTGTCCAGGAGCGTGCCTCCTAAGTCCCACACATAGCCGTGGTAATACATGGCACCTCCCGCGTCATCGCCCACGCAGATGGAGTGATGGAGCCGAAACGGCCCGCATCATTCGCATCGCAACACCTGATCTCTCTCCACAACCCGTCTGTTACATGGTCAGATCAGCCTTGGCCAATTCTTCCACATTCACGTCCTTGAAGGTCACCACACGAACATTCTTGACGAACCTTGCTGATCGGTACACATCCCACACCCAGGCGTCAGACAGACTCAGCTCAAAGTACACGTCACCACCGGCTGATCGCACTTGGAGATCCACGTGGTTGGCCAAATAGAATCGTCGTTCCGTCTCCACCACATAGGAGAACAGATTCACCACATCGCGATATTCACGATACAGCGCTAACTCTTGATCGGTCTCGTAGTTTTCTAAGTCCTCGGCACTCACGCGCCCATCATTGCAGGTTCACTCCAGAAATCCGCCACGATCTGCGGTGGTGTGGCGAAAGCCCGTGCTCACGAATCGCCTGGCGGTGCACAGCGGTCCCGTATCCCTTATTGCGCTCCCAGCCATATTCCGGATATTCCCGCGCCGCGTCCACCATGAGGGCGTCGCGATCCACCTTGGCCACAATGCTCGCTGCGGCCACGCTGGCGCACTGCTGGTCAGCCTTCACCTGCAGCGTGACGCGGTCATCGCCCAGCCAGTTGTGAGAACCATCAAGCAGGATGGCACCCATGGCGCCCATCTGTTTTTCGACGACGACGAGCGCCCGTGATCCGGCAATGCGCAGCGCTCTGGTCATTCCCCACTCGTCGATCTCCTGGCTGGAGGCGTAGCCCACGGACGTTACTGCGGCCCAGGCGTGAATCTCTCCGATGGCCTCGTGGCGGCGCGCAGCCGATAACGCTTTGGAATCGGCAATGATGCCCGGCGGATCTGGCGTCAGGGCCGTGACCACGGCCACGCCTACGCCTACAGGACCGGCAAGGGAACCCCGGCCTACCTCGTCCATTCCCGCCAAGGCTGTGCCCGGGGGAAAATGGTTCAGGATTGCTCGCTCCTGATCCAGCGTCACACGGGTCATCTGGTGATCACACCATTTAGTTGGTGGACGCCGGTTCCATGGTGGGTGATGGCGTGGATGTTGGTTCGGGAACCACCGCAAACACGGAGCCGGGGTTGCGATGAATCTCAAGATGGCCAAACGGCCACACCGTAGCAAAGGCCGTGCCTACCACGTTGCTGATGGGAACAAATCCCCCGTAGGGCTTGGTGGTGTTGAACCGGGAATCGGCGGAGTTTTGCCGATTATCACCCATGACAAAGAGCATGCCTTCAGGCACCACCTCGTCGAACGGAACCTGGCTGGGCACGGAACCGGGGCGAATGTACGGCTCGTGAAGTGCCACCCCGTTGACTTCAATCAAGCCGTCCGCGTCACAACAGGTCACGTGGTCACCGGGCACCCCAATGGTCCTCTTAATCAGGTGTTCTCCTGTATCAGCGGGCAAGAGTCCCACCATGGTCAGTGCCGTGGTGGCAGCGTTGCCTAACGGGCCACGGTCCGGTTGTTCGTGTGGTTCCAGCCAATCGCCAGGGTCCAGGAACACCACAATATCTCCACGGTGGACATCAAAGACTCGCGGAACCATCCGTGAGACCATCACCCTGTCCCCCACCTCTAAGGTATCTCTCATGGACTCCGAGGGGATGTAGAACGCTTGCACCAGGAAGGTCTTAATCAACCAGGACACCACTAAGGCGCAGCCAATGATGATGGCTGTTTCACGCAGGAGGCCAAGGATGCCGGACCTTGCACGCCCAGGAGAGCGGTGCCGCCCTAGCGCGATATCCGGATCATCTACGCCGTCATCTCCGGCTTTGGCACCTTCAGCGCCAGCATCCTGTGTGCCTGAGAGGTGACTGTCCGCATCGAGTGCGGACGGCTCATGGGGGAAACTCACAGGGGCAGTCTCGCATGAGACTGCCCCTGAGTAACGCAACGCGCGCTGAAAGCCACGCAACGATAGTGTCCGTGTGTGTTCCCTGGGGAACGCCGGACCCTACTTGCCGGCGGGTTCGCGCTTTTCCTTGATCTTGGCCTTCTTGCCACGCAGGGCGCGCAAGTAGTACAACTTGGCACGGCGTACATCACCGCGAGTCACCACGTCCAGGGAATCGATGGTAGGAGCGTGTACGGGGAACGTACGCTCCACACCCACGCCGAAGGAAATCTTGCGGACGGTGAAGGTTTCTCCCACGCCACCACCCTGACGGGCAATGACTACGCCTTGGAACGCCTGGATACGGGAGCGGTTACCTTCCACCACCTTCACGTTCACCTTCACGGTGTCGCCAGGGCGGAAATCCGGGATGTCAGTGCGCAATGATGCGGCATCAACGAAATCGAGAGTCTGCATTCTTCTACTCCACACCTGCCACAGGTCAGGAACGGTTGGGGCTCAGCGGATCGCAATCCGCCCAGCCGGTTCAACGGTTGTGGCGTGGCCCGCTTCTCCCCTGTGGCAGAGGCCTTGCGGCGTGGGCACACACCGGGGAACATTGTGCCACACAGTTGTCTCAAACCCGAATCGGGCACGGTTCATAATCGCGTTCGCCGTCCATCCCCTGCGCATTCAACGCCCACCTACCGCCCTTTTGCCGTCACCACCCCACTCAATCATTCCCCCATGGGATTGAGCGAACCTCGAAACTCCGAGCCGACCTGCCAAAAGACCCCAAACTCAGACACCCATTATTGCCGCTAACCATGATCTTGTGGCTGCGCGTACCTCATGCCTCACCGCGTTGAGGCTGTTCACGCACTACAGTGAACACTATGTATGCAGGGATTCGACGCGCCATGGCGGCGTTCTGGACGCCACTTGCCAAGCTTCTCATTCGCCTCAACATCAGTCCTGATGTGGTGACCATTGTGGGAGCCGTTGTCACGGTGACCCTTGCCCTGACGTTGCTTCCCACGGGGCACCTCTTCTGGGGCGCCGTGCTCATTGGCGTCTTTGCGCTGGCCGATTCGCTTGATGGCGTTTTGGCGCGCCTCTCGGGTCATTCCACGGTGTGGGGCGCCTTCCTTGATTCCACGCTAGATCGCTTTGCCGATGGCGCTGTATTTGCCGGAATCACGGCCTACCTGTTCCTCCACCGCTCCGAGCATTTCTACACCTGGGCAGCCCTCGCAGCACTGGCATGTTTGGTCCTGGGGGGCATTGTTCCCTACACCCGCGCCAAGGCGGACTCCATTGGTGCCAATGCCCAAGTGGGCATATTTGAACGCCAAACACGCCTGATCATTGCCCTGGTTCCCATCGGGTTCCTGCAATTCGGCCTGCCTGCTGTGGTGGTGGCCATTGCCCTGACCATTTTGGCCCTGGGAACGCTGTGGACGGTGGTGCAACGCATGTTGGCCGTCCGCGAACAAGTGGCTGGCCAATCGGTTCCCCTTCCTCAGGCGTAATCCGGTGCCTGATTCGACGAAGGCCTACCTCTTCGCCTTCCGGCACGCCGTCAATATCCCTAGTCCTGCCCTGCGGGCACTGGCGGCGGTGGCCGCCGATGCTGCCTGGCTGATGCGTGGAAGCGGTGTGCGCATGCTAGAACGCAACTATGCGCGCATCCATCCGAACCTCACTCGTCGGGACATCAGAACACTCAGCCGCGCAGGCATGCGCTCCTATACGCGGTACTTTTGCGAGGCTTTCACTCTCCACGGGCTGACCGAGCACCAGATCGCTGCTCGCGTGAGAGTAGAGGGCGGCGAACACATTGAAGCCATTGCCTCAGGAGTCACCGGTGCCGCCGTGGCCCTCGGGCACTTGGGGAACTGGGACTTGGCTGGTGCGTGGTCGGCTCGGAACTTTGCCCCGGTGCTCACGGTGGCCGAGAAGCTGCAGCCGCCCGAGTTGTACGACGAGTTTGTTCGCTTCCGCCGGTCTTTGGGAATCGACGTCCTTGGCCTGGGCGATGATGGCGTCTTTTCCCGCCTCGTTGATGGCCTCGCGGATCACCAACACCGCATTGTGCCGCTCCTGGCGGATCGTGATTTGACGGCCCGCGGCGTGGAGGTGGACTTCTGTGGGCATCGGGCCAGGGTGGCCGCTGGTCCGGCAACGGTGGCTCTTGCGGCCCAGGTCCCGCTGATCCCGCTGGGGGTGTACTACGAGAAGTTGACCGGGTCCAGGCGCCGCGATGCCGGGTCCCCGTGGGGAATTGTCCTGGACTTCCATCCCCCCATCCCCGTGCCGGATGAGCCTGACCTCGATGATGCTGCTAAACGCGAACACGTGAAGGCCATGACACAGGCATGGGTTGACGCGCTCGGCCGCACCATCACGGCCCACACCGAGGACTGGCACATGCTCCAGAAGGTGTTCATTGAGGATCTCGATCCTGAGCGCTACGCCCAAACCCTGCGGGACGCCCAGGCTGAGGGTGATGCCCCGGCCGCAGGTGACGGCCAGAACGTACATGAATCCCCCACACCACAGCAGCCTGAGGAGTGATGGCCATGCGTATTGGCATTGTGTGCCCGTATTCCTTTGACGCGCCGGGCGGGGTGCAGTTTCATATCCGAGACCTCGCCGAGGCCCTCATGGAGCGCGGGCATAGCGTCTCGGTTCTTGCACCCGCCGATGAGACCACGGCGGTTCCCGATGTGGTGGTTCCGGCAGGCCGAGCCTTGTCCATTAACTACAACGGTTCCGTGGCACGCCTTGCCTTTGGTCCCATGATGGCCGCGCGGACCCGGAGATGGCTGGAGGACGGCCAGTTTGACGTGATACACATTCACGAACCCATGGTTCCGTCCCTGGGAATGTTGGCGCTCTGGGAAGCACGCTGCCCCATGGTGGCCACCTTCCACTCCGCACAACTGCGCTCCCGAGCCATGCAAGTGGCCTATCCGCTGCTGCGTCAATCCCTGGAGAAACTCGCGGCGCGCATTGCGGTGTCCGAGGATGCGCGCCGGACCGTCATCGATCACGTGGGCGGTGACGCCGTGGTGATTCCCAACGGCGTGTACTGTGACACCTTTGCCAACGCTTCTCCTGATTCCCGGTGGATCGGCACTGATGAAGCGCCCACCATCGCATTCCTCGGAAGGCTCGACGAACCACGCAAAGGCCTACCGATCCTCACCGCCGCTATCCCAGCCGTGCTCGCCGAGAAACCTGGGGCAAGGTTTTTGATAGCCGGACGCGGCGATGACGGCAAGGCCGCGGCGATAGAGGCTTTAGGACCCGCCGTAGACTCCGTGGAGTTCCTGGGAGGAATCAGCGACGAAGAAAAGGCATCCTTGCTGAAGTCCGCCACGCTCTACATTGCCCCCCAAACCGGCGGGGAATCATTTGGGATTGTGCTGGTGGAAGCCATGTCAGCGGGCACTGGTGTGGTGTCCAGTGACATTGGGGCATTCCGGCGCGTGCTCGACGAAGGTGCGGCGGGAGCCCTCTTTACCAATAGCAACAGCGCTGATCTAGCGCGCGTGATTCTCGATGCGCTCAACAACCCCGAGGCTACCCAGGCACGGAAGGACGATGCCCACACCTGGGTGAGGCAATATGATTGGTCCACCGTGACCTCCCAGATCCTTGCCGTGTATGAGATGGCGGTGGAAGCCGAAACGGCAGCCAGCGTGATGCAGGAGGTGGCAACGCCATGATGTGGCAAGAAACTGCACTCATCGTTGTGGTGATTTTGGCAGTCTTCGGGTGGATTCTGGTGGTCCAAGCGCGTCGCTTGGACCGACTGCATCGCAAGGTCTCCGCATCTCGCGTGGCACTCGATGCTCAACTACGGCGCCGAGCAAGTGCCTCCCTCAGCCTGGCTCGCTCCGGCTTGCTGGATCCCGCCTCAGCTGTGGTGATTGCTGACGCTGCGTACGGAGTAATTGACGGCGAAGGACCGGCTACGGACCCCTCCCGCGCCCTCGCGATGGACGGGTTGGGTAGCAGGCGCGAGGCTGGCGAATCGGCCTTGTCCTCGGCATTGAGGTCCGCTCTGGGACACCCTGATGCCCTGATGGCTACCACCGTTGGAAGCGAACTTGTCACGGACCTCGGCGCGCAGTGGTACCGAGCTACCCTTGCTCGCCGGTTCCACAATGAGGCCGTGTCGCAGTCCGTCCGGGCGCGCAGGCACTGGTACGTACGCTGGTTCCACCTGGCTGGCAGGGCACCGATGCCATTGTCCGTAGACCTAGATGACACCCTGCCACGCGGTCTTCCCACCGCACAACCGACCTCACCGACCACTGCGTAGCCAATCACCGCGCCAGCGAGCACCACGCCACCGATCACTTGACGCCCCAATATCCCGCACTGAATGTCACGATCAGGTAACAATGGGGCACCTCCGATAACGTCGCGCCTGACGAGGTTCCCAACCGCGCCAAGCCCCGGCGTGGGCCTCTATGTCCAACGGAGGACTACACCCTATGAGCACCATGAAGGCTGCAACCGTCAACAACTTTGGTGATGCGCTGGAAATCAAGGAATGGGACATCCCCACGCCTGGCCCCGGCGAGGTTCTGATCAAGACGATTTACTCGGGGGTGTGCCACACGGACCTTCACGCGGCCGATGGTGACTGGCCAGTCAAGCCCACTCCACCGTTCATTCCCGGTCACGAAGGCGCCGGTGAGGTTGTTGCGGTGGGCGAGGGCGTCACCTCCCTCAAAGTAGGCGATTGGGCTGGAAACGCCTGGCTATGGAGTGCCTGCGGCGAGTGTGAATTCTGTGAGACGGGCCGCGAAACGTACTGCCCCAACGCGCAGTACGGTGGCTACACCAAGAATGGCTCCTTTGGCCAGTACATGCTCTGCGATGCCAAGTTTGCTCCCCGCATCCCCAAGACGGTAGATCTCTCTGCCGTGGCCCCCATCCTGTGCGCCGGCGTGACCGTGTACAAGGGCCTGAAGGAAACAGAAGTCAAGCCGGGCGAATGGGTTCTGATTTCCGGTGTTGGCGGCCTGGGCCACTTGGCTGTGCAGTACGCCCGCGCCATGGGCATGCGCGTTGTCACAGTGGACGTGTCAGACGAGAAGTCCGAACTCGCCAAGAAGCACGGCGCCGAAGCGGCCGTCAACGCCCTCACTGAGCCTGACGCAGCAGCGAAGATCAAAGAAATCACCGGCGGCGGCGTCCACGGCGCCCTGGTCACTGCTGTCAACGGCAAGGCGTTCCCGGCGGCTGTGGGTTCGCTCCGCTCCGGCGGTACCTGCTCCCTGGTGGGCCTTCCCCCGGAGGCGTTCCCGCTGGACATCTTCTCCACGGTGCTCTTCGGCCTGACCATTCGCGGCTCCCTGGTGGGAACCCGCAAGGACATGGAAGAGTGCATTGACTTCTTTGCCCGTGGCGAGGTGACCCCCACGTACACCGTGGAACCCATGGACAACATCAATGACATCTTTGCCCGCATGAAGGCTGGCAAGATTGATGGCCGCATCGTCATGGACATGGGCACCAAGTAAGGTGACCGTCTGAAATCACGAGACCCGGTCTCCGGAGACCTTCACAGGCTCAGGGGACCGGGTTTTGTGCTGTCTTCATGCGCCTGGCGGCGCCAGCGTTCCTAGGGTCATTGGCAAGACCGCCCAGCATGGTCTGATATTACCGTTGGAAAGTGGCCACACATTCCACGTGGTGGGTCATGGGGAAGAGATCAAAGGCCCTCAGACCTGTCAGTGTGTAGCCTTCCTCGGCAAAATAGGCGGTGTCTCGGCCGAGGGCGGCGGGATCACAGGCCACATACACCACGCGGTCCGGCTGATGAGTAGCAATTTCCTTGACAATCACCCTGCCAGCACCCACGCGCGGTGGATCCAGAACAATGAGGGACGGCATCACATCCAGCCCGGCAATCACCTTTTCCACCGGTCCATGGAGCACCGTGGAACGGAGCCGCTTGGTGGTGCGTTCCACATCATTGGCGGCACTCAAACTGCCTTCCACAGCAAAGACTCTCCCGTTTTCTCCCACTAAGTGAGCCAGCGGAACAGTGAACAACCCGGCTCCGCAGTACAGATCAAAGGCATTGATGCCATCACACTCTCCGGCAGCCTCCGTCACCGCTTCCACCAGTAATGACGGCGCCTCACGGTGTACTTGCCAGAATCCGCTGGCAGAGAGGCGGTAGGTCAGCGGCATAGCGGACTCACCAAACCGGGCACCCTGTGACCAGGAAATCTCCTCAATGACCGTCCCGCGGGGGCTTCCATCCACCAGGATCACCGGCTCGCACCCAGACTCGGGTGCTACTACGCGCACGCGAACGCCGGGTTCATACTCTTTGTCCCACACATTGGTCAGGCGAGCCGCCGATTGAACGCGCTCCGTAGCCAGTGGCATGTGGGTGAGCGGGATGACATCATGGGAGCGGAAGCGCCGCATCCCGAGTTTGCCGTTCTCGCCAGCAAGGAGATCCATCCGGGTGCGGTACGCCAATCCACCATTCTCGGCGTCTCCGGGGGCACCTTCCACGGTGACCTCCCGCTCTATCCCCCCCAGGCGCTTCAATTGTTCAGCCACTACGGTGGCCTTCCACCGATGCTGCCCATCCAGGCTGACATGGGCCAGTTCCCCGCCACCCACTCCCCCGGGACCGGCCTCGGGCCAGGCCGAGGGAACACGATCCGGAGACGCTTCAAGGATCTCCAGGGCATCCGCACGCCACACCTTTCCGCGTTCCGTGATGCGCGCACGCACCGTCTCACCAGGGAGAGTGTGGCGCACAAACAACACGCGTCCGGCGTCGCTTCCCTCGGGGATACGAGCCACGCAATGCCCACCATGAGCAATGTTGCCAATAGTGAGCGTGAGGAGATCATCGGTCATGGACACATTGTGTCACTTGTGGAAGCCAATATGGCTTCTGACGAGGCCGAATGAGGAGAAAACCTCGTCAGCCTTCGGTGGGCTCAGGAAGGCCCGCCAGGGCATCCTTGACCTCGGCTTGGACAGGTTCAATACCGCGTACCACCAGCCAGGTGAGGTAGAGAACCAGCCCCCACAGGGGAACGCCCTGAATAAGCCGGAAGATTCCCAGCAAACCCACGGCATTGTCCGCCGTGGAGAAGTACAGCGGGAGTTGCACAGCAAGGCGGATGGCAAACATGGCCACCCAGATCCAGGACGCCATGGTGTAGCGATGCACCGTGGCGGGATCGACACGCCATCGGGACATTCCCTTGAAAGGATTCAGGCTGGCGGGTTCTTCATTTGCGCCGGTAGTGAGCCCGTCGGCGCTGGTTGCTTCACCACCGCCTGCCGCAGCGCCGCCTGACTCAGCGCGCTCGGCAGTCCACCCCGCTCGCACCGCTTCTACCACCACACCCACGGCGGGCCAACGGATCACAATGGAGATCAGCACGCCTATCAGGTAGAGCACGTTAACAATCAGGCCCCAGGCAAAAAAGTTCTGAGCTTGCCCGCTCTGCCACGCCCACCACACGCCAATGGCAATGCCGATCAGGCCGCTGAGTGCCTGTACCACCGGCGTTCCCTGAATGATCCGCAGGATCACCGCTGCGGCAGCCACCGCTACCGAGGAGCCCATGGACGCGCCCAAGTTCCCAGAACCTGTGGCAATGAACACCACAATGAACACCGTTCCCGGCGCCATCGCTTCCACCAGGCCGCGGATTCCCCCCACGGCACTCAAAAACGAAAACTCGTCGCCCGTGACGGCGTGGACGCCGCGCTGAGGTGCAGGGGTGCTCATCGAATCTCGGTGATCTCTGGACCGCGTGTCAGAGGATCAAAGCTCTGACGTGCCGGCGCATCGGGCAATGCCGATGCTTTAGGTTGATTCGGCAGTGTCATGGTGAGGAGATCCCGTGGCGGCCGTGGTGACCCATCACGAATCACCACAATCTGCGAGAAGAAATCCTCTAGCGGTAGTGCCGCGTCCTCGTTGATGGCAGCCTTGCCGGTGATGACGCCTCGCAGGAACCAGCGCGATCCATCCACCCCAATGAATCGGGCCGGGCGCACGCTTGCCTTGCCCGTTTTGGATGTTGCCGGAAGCTGAGCCATGAGCTCCCGGCCCAGCGGACCGGGAACATCATCAGCGGTGCCCCCACTGGCCACAATTCCCTGCTGAATCTCACTGCGGATATCGTCCCAGATCCCGGTAGTTTTGGGAGCGGCAAAGGCTTGCACTTGCATGGAGGATCCATCCAGCGTCACGGACACTCCGGTCACCTTGTTGGTGCGCTTATCCAACTCCATGCGCAACTGGATTCCCGGCACCGCCGGGAGCCACATCGAGCCGAGATCCAAGCGCTGTCCCAACTCGTCCACTTCGGAACGGTCAAACGGGCCGGTAGCAGGGGCACCACCAGAAGCCGCCTGGGATGCGTCCCCCTCTGGTGACGCACTGTCATCGGCAGCATCACGGTTCGATGCGTCCGCAACGTCCGCCGGTGCCTGGGCCGGGGTTTTCTTTCGCCGGAATAGGGACACAAGGGCTCCTTCCACATGAGGGTGGTACAACCCACCGGGTTTCAATGGTTCTAGGGTATCGCTTCTGCCTGCGATGATACGCCGGTAGACCCAAAGCCGTCCGCTCCCCTGTCCGAACCGGGCAAGTGATTCACCTCAACGAACCGCGCCTGTTCCACCCGCTGAATCACCATTTGGGCAATCCGATCTCCACGACGAAGCGCCACCGGCTGCGTGGCATCTGTGTTCAGCAGTGTGACCTTGATTTCCCCGCGATATCCGGCATCCACCGTTCCGGGGGCGTTGACCACGGTGATCCCGTGTTTAGCGGCGAGACCTGACCGTGGGTGGATCAAGGCCACGTACCCGGCGGGTAGTGCTACAGCGATTCCCGTAGGTACCACGGCTCGCCCACCTGGAGGAAGGGTCACATCACAGGTGGTCATCACGTCTGCACCAGCATCACCCGGATGAGCGTACGCCGGGAGCGGGAGGGCATCGTCGAGCCTGGTCACCAGCACATCAACGGTGCCACCGCGTGGGGTCATCAGCCCGCGCACTCCGTGCAGACCATCATGCCGTCCTTCTCATAGGCCAACTGGCTGCGGTGATGAACCAGGAAACACTCGGAGCACGTGAACTCGTCCGCCTGGCGCGGCATTACGTGAACAGCGAGTTCTTCCCCGGAGAGATCCGCGCCGGGTAACTCAAAACCTTCGGCAGCCTCCGTTTCATCTTCATCTACTTGACCAGACGTCTTGTCAGATCGGCGGGCCTGCAGTTCCTGGATTGAATCGGACTCGGAGTCTTCATCGGTTTTTCTTGGGGCGTCATAATCAGTTGCCACAGGTCACTCCACTTAGTTTAGGTCAATGAGTTGCGCCCGCATTGTGCCCTACGAAGCCAAAAAAGGGAAGACTGCCACGCAAAGATCGGCCACCGAGGCGATCATTGACGGCGCATCACGCTCCATCAGGTGCGTCCGCGTCGTGGCGCTCCAGGAGCGCCACGAGTGACTCGAGTGCCTCCCCACGTCCGCCAACCGTCATCAGGGCCGAGGCACGTTGACCTCGCAGCCCCATGACGTCCATCCCGGCCTCCTGAGCAATGAGCGCTCCGGCCGCCATATCCCACGGATTCAGCCCGCGTTCAAAATATATATCCACCGAGCCATCCGCGAGCAAGCACAAGTCAATAGCGGCAGAGCCCAACCGACGAATATCCCGAATCTGAGGAAGCAACTCCATCAGGACGCGGGCTTGGGAAGCGCGCCGAGAGGCCGCATACCCAAACCCCGTGGCCACCAGGGAGCTTTCCAACGGAGCGGGATCATGGTCAGGTTGGAGCCGCTTCCCATCGCGCGTGGCTCCCTGCCCCGCGGAGGCCACCCAGGTGCGGCCATCGTTGACACAGTGAACACACCCGGCCAACGCTGTCCACTGAGTGGGGTCCGCAGAACCTGCTACTACGGCCACGGACACGGCAAAATAACCCACACCGTAGAGATAGTTCACCGTGCCGTCAATGGGATCAATCACCCATGTCAGGCCTGATGTTCCCGCAATGTCATCCCCTTCTTCACCCAGGATGGCGTCATGGGGGCGGGCCGCCTGAATGGCTTCCCGCAGAAACGTCTCGATGGCTTGGTCCATCTCCGTGACGGGATCCACGGACGACGATTTGGTGGCGGCTACCACCGCATGTGCGGGACGGGTGGCCCTAATCTTTTCACCGGCGTCCGTGGCCAGGCGGCAGGCCAAATCTCTGAGAGTGCGAATTTCCGACGAATCAGGCAGTGTCATGTCACCATTGTGACGGCTCGCCGCCTCTCATGCACAGTGTTACTCCAGAAAGGTGGCACGCTGCGCCTATGGCGGAACTCGAGTTCATGGGCCTTGATGACACCCGGAAGCGTGCCTATTTCCGTGCTCATGATGGGTACCACCACGAATGGAATATCACGGACGCGTTTCTCGAAGCGTTGCACATCCCCACCGGGGTGACCCCGTTACCTGAAAACACACAGCCGGACAGCGTTCAGCCAGACAGCGTTCAGCCAGGCACAGAGCCTGAGGCTACGCAGGACGGGGAGTTGCAGGCTGCGCCGAACACCGAACCGCACGCTAGGCAAGCCCAGCAGACGGTGCCTCACACACCAGACTCCCAGGACAGTCAGCCCTGCCAGGTCCATGCTGATGATGCTGACGCTGCTTCTGTTGATGACCACCCTTCTGTTGCTGACGCTACGGCGGTTCCCGTGAACCTCAGGCCCCGAGACATTCAGGAACGTCTGCGAGCCGGAGACACTGCGGAGTATCTCGCGGAACTTTCTGGCCTCACCGTGGAGCAGGTGCAACGTTTTGAATGGCCCGTCATCACGGAACGCGAGTTTGCCATTGGGCAGGTGCGAGCACACCGCATTTCCGGACTGGACCGCACCTCGGCCCTCGGCGAACTTGCCGACGCACGCCTTGCGGGGCGTGGTGTGCAAGATTCCGCCCGCTGGTCAGCGCGCAGGGAAGGCAATGCTCCGTGGGTGGTGGAGGTGCGATTCTCCGCCGGTGATCGCGAACGGAGCGCCCGGTGGACCTTTGCGTTACGCACGCAGGATGTCACGGCCCTGGACGATGAAGCGCGTTGGCTCAGTCAACCAGACGATCCGGTGACCCCGGAAGTGTTTGGTGTTCCCTCCGTGTCCGCGCACCGCTCCACCACCGCCGATGATGACATTGCACCGTCCTTCCTTGATGACTTGGCGGATCGCCGCGGGAGGCGTTCCTCCCGTCCGGCACCGCATCCGGTAGTGGCTGACGGCAGGCGTGTGGGCTTTGATGACATGATGCCCAACCACCCATCTCGTCGCGCACGCCGAGCCATCAACAACGAGGCGGATGCGATTACTGGCGCTACCGCCTCCGTAGTTGACCTGGGGCAATGGAATCCCAGGAAGTCTCGGTCCGCCCCCTCGGAACCTCTTGCCGTAGTGGAATCGATCAGGACCAATGCTGACGCGCCCTTCCATAAGGACGAGCCTCAACCCGTCACGGCTTCCGTGGGTGCCGTTGAGGAGCCTCGTGCGGTGACGAGTCCCACCAAACGTGTCAAAGGCCGTGCGCCCATGCCCACGTGGGACGAGATCATGTTTGGTCAGCGCGGAAGCGACGACTAACGCTCAGGTATTCGCGGCGCGGACCCCGGGAAAGGGAGCCTCGCAGCGCGACACGTGATCTGTGTCCATAGTGCTATCTGTGTCCCCAGTGCTAACTATGTCCACCATATGATCTGTGTCCACGGCGTGATCCATGCCGTGTGATCAACGCACAGTCATCTACGCTGACAGTATGGACGCGGGCTTTCTGGGAATCGGCGGGGGTGAACTGCTGGTCATTGTGGTCCTCGCGGCCATCCTGCTTGGTCCTGAGAAACTCCCACCGCTCATCAAGAAGGTGGGACGCGTTGTCCGGTTCCTCAACTCCGTAGCCAACGATGCCACACAGAAGGCCAAGGATGAGCTCGGCCCAGAGTTGGAAGGACTCGCCGATCTCCGCCCGGATAAACTCCTCAAGGATGCCACGGCTGGGTTGCCGGACCCCCAAGCGCTGACGTCCATGATGAATGAGGAAACCGCTGCGATGCGCGCGGAACTCGCCTCCCTGCGCACCCAACTCACCCGGACTCAACTCATCCACGGTGAAGCGTTCACCCCACCCCCAACTCCGCAAACGCCGCGAGTGATTCCGACGCCGATTGCTCATCCAACACCTGAATTGCAAATCCATTCTGCACAATAACGTGGTCACCCACGGTGGCTTCGGGGACATAGGCGAGGGCACACCAGGAGTCTTCCGCACCGTAGTTGATGCGTCCCATGGGAAGCGGTCCGTCAGTCATCTCCAGGATGCGCACGGGATAGGAAAGGCACATGGTCACTCGCTCTCTGTGGTCACGGAATCATCCACAATAACGTTCATTGCGCCCGCCGGGGCGCTTGAACACGGCAGGCATGGGTCGGCATCATGAATGGCCTGTTCCACCCGCGAGCCCACCTCGGCAGGCGTGGCCTGGTCCACCACGGTCTGCAACATGTCCCCCAGCCACCGTTCGTTTTGCGCGGTGGGGGTAAGAATGGTGGCAGACAGCACCTGGCCAGCAGTATCGGCGTCATACCGGTGAACCAGCAGGCCGCGAGCCCCATCCACCCAGCCCACACCCACGGAATGCGCTTCGGAGCCTGACAGAACAGCAGAGTCTCCAGGCCCAGTCATCCTTGCGTGACCAGCCAAACCTTGGCTGGGATCCACTGCTGTTCCGATGAGAATGCGAGGATCCTGCAGAATCTCAGCCACAACTTCCACGCAATGTAGCGCCATGATGGCTCGCGCTGCTGGAGCGCTTCCCTCGGTGCGGCGTGAACGCCACGCATCCTGCACGGCAGCAGCCTCAGGAGTAGGGAGTTGTCCTGCGCGCAACTGAGCAATGGGACCAACACGGTAGGACCCCGTGTCAGACCCGCAGGCCACCAGATAGGGACGGGGAGCCGACGATCCTGGATGCGCTTCGGCAATTAACTCATCCCACTGGTCAACGGTGGCTCCATCAATGACCTTCAGGCCATCGTCGGACACAGCAGTCAGGTGCGTGCCGAAGAGATCCACCGTGCCGGACGTATCAGTCAGGGCTACGTTGGCGCCGGTGAACGCGTCTGTGAGGGCCCCATGACCACCGCCATGAGCCTGCGCAGCATGCAGTGCTTCTGCAGCCACCCGCGTAGCAGTGCTCGTCGCCTCATCCACGAGGGCAAGTGCGGCCCTGCGATGCTCGGGCTCAGCCAAGGCGTGAACACCTCCCAGTACCGCTGTGTGGGGAAAATGCAGCGGGGAACCTGCCGTGACCATGGCCGCCTTGGCAAGCCCGCGCAAGGTGAGTGCCGCCTGACGGTCCTGCCAGATCATGGCCTGGGCATGAATGCTCAGCACGCTCGCGTAATGGAGGAGACGACGAATCAGGTCCGCTGACTCAGGTATGGGGCCAAAGCCGTACAGGGATTCGAGAGCGCGAACCCCGGCAAGGTGATGTGCCACCGGGCAAATGCTGCACAGGCGTTCCACGAGTGCGGGTACCTCCGCCACGGGACGCCCCACGAGCAATGCTTCAACCCGAGGAAGGCCACTGAGGTCAAACCGCGCGTCAGCAACTTTGCCCTGCTGGTCTCGGGTGACAAGAACTCGAGCCGGGGCGGCATCAACAATCTGTCCCACGGTGACGCGTTCAGCCATACGCCTACTGTAATGCGACGCCACGGCTCAGCCTGTCCTCATCACCGGGAGCGGTGGTGATTCGTACACTGAGAGGCGTGCATGAACTCAGTTTGCTCCACGGGGTGGTCTCTGCTGTGGAAAACGTGGCTCAGGAGCGTGGAGCGTCCAGCGTGGAATCGGTGGGCCTACGGGTGGGATCCCTCAGCGGCGTGGTCCGCGAATCCTTGGAAGGCGCGTGGCCTCTAGCGCGCGCGGGCACGGTATGCAACGATGCTCGCCTAGAGATTGAATGGATTGTGGCCGCCGTGTGGTGCCAGGGGTGCCAAGCAGACAGGGAGATCGACGAGTTTTACGCGCTCACCTGTCCGGTGTGTCACGCGCCCACGGGGCAGTTAACCGCAGGCCGCGAGTTTGAAGTAGCCTACGCAGACTTTCCGAGCACCGCCTGAGCCACGCAAGCGACCTAGTCACGTAAGCCAGTGGTTCACCCAAGCCACGTAGTGATCACAGCCGTGGCCTGGCGTACTGCTTCGTCGAGCGCCGCCTCCACGGGAGCGGACAACCCCACCGAGATGTCCACGCACTCCGGGGTCACCCCCACCACGACGATCTCCTCGGGTTCATTGCCAAGCAAACGCGCTGCGGCAAGAAGATCCAGCAGACCTACTTGGTGGGGAGACAACTTGGCGGCAAGCAAGCGTGGAATCTGGTCACCCTGGACGGTTCGCACCTCGCCTGGCGTTGTTCCGGCAATCGCGTCAAGGACTAAGAGCCGCGTGGCATCCTGCACCACAGGAACGAGGTCCATTCCGCTGATTCCGCCGTACACGTACTCCACGCGCTCATCAGGCAGGGACTTCTCAAGACGCGCCAAGAGTTCCACGCCCACACCATCGTCGCCCATGATGGGATTTCCTACCCCCAACACGGTGACACGGGAAGCGCTACTCACCTGAGCATCATTCACCTGAGCATCATTCACCTGAGCACTATTCACCTGAGCATTACTCAACAGTGGGCCCATCTACGGGGGTGGTGCCACGCTTGACCCACACGCCACCAGACACCATGGCGGACAACCCGCCGTGCCGTTCCAGCGAGTCCGCACGGAATACCAGATACACGTGAATGATCACAAACGCCCACAGGCAGAACATGATGATGGCGTGGATCAGGCGCACCCAGGGCACACCAATCCAGTGCGATGGCATGGAAATGACGTGCCAGAAAGCGCTCTGCTGATGGAAGAGCCCGTACAACACCAACCCTGTGGCTATTTGCAGAACACCCAGCGCGTAAATGGCGGTGTACGCCAACTGCTGCAACGGGTTGTGGCCGAGGTACATGGGTGCGTGCTTCTTCCACAGGACGTAATGCTGCAACTGCCGCCCTAGGTTCTTGAAGTCTTCCCTACTCTTCAGCGGCCACAATGCGGGCCATCTCAGGTAGCGGTTCTTGGAGAAGAACGTGAGCCACAAGCGCCACAGAGCCAAGGAAATCCATCCGAAGGCTGCCACAAAGTGAACAAGGCGAATCCACCCCATGAGGTACAGGGTCTGCTCGCCACCGTAGGCTTCCGGTCCAAAGAACGGGTCCATGATGTAGAAACCCGTGGCGCTGAGCGTCAAAATCAACAGCGCGTTGGTCCAGTGCTGAATGCGCACGGAGACTGACCACATCGGCACGCGGGCATAGTCCGCTTTACCTGTGGACAGATCACTCGCAGGCTTGGCGGAGGTGCTCAGCCCTACGGGCACAAAGCCCAACACGGTGAACGGACCCACCGAGTCATCGGCGGCAACGTTGGCACGGGCGATGGCCAGCGGACGATATCCCCGGCGCAGTGCGCGGTCAGCGTTGAGCTTCAGAACGTCACGCTTCTCCCGGCTGATGTCACTGCGTTGCAGCACGCTTTGCAAATCACCGCGGGCTACCACCACGTCAGACGTGGTTCCGTCCGGATTGGGCGCGTTGCGGATCCGAGCCAGGGAATAGCGGCGCTCCGCCGTGGGTTCCTTGAAGTCATCTTCTGGAACCGTGATGGGATCAGCATCCTGGTACGTGTCAGCAAGGGATGCCACCGCAGCAGCATCCACGGGATCGTTGCTGCCCTCCACACAGGCAGCCGCCAACTCCATGATGCGGCCTTCACTAGCCTCCCCCAGGGAGAAGGCTGGGCCAACCACCAAGGTGGGTGCCTTCGCTTCAGTGTCGGTGGGCGTACTCATGAGGTGGTCACGTGGAGTTGTTGGCCCTCGGGGTCCAGCACGTGCACGGCACAACTCATGCATGGATCGAAGGAGTGAATGGTGCGCAACGGCTCCAGCGGTTCATCCGGGTTCACGAGCGGGTGGTTTCCGCCGCTGGTCAGGGACTCCTCATACGGTCCCTTACCGCCGTCTTTGTCACGGCCACCGGCAAGCCAGGTGCTGGGAACTACGGCCTGGTAGCGGTCAACCTTCTCGTCCTTGATGGTCACCCAGTGGCTGAGGTTACCGCGGGCAACCTCCACCATGGAGAATCCCTGCGCCTCCTTGGGCCACATGTGGGGTTCCCAGCGTGAAGGATCAAACACGTTGATATTGCCGTGTTGCAGGTTGGCCACAAAGGTGGGGAACACATCATTGAGCAGGTGTTCCGCGGAGATCTGTGCTTCCACGGCACGGGCCAGCGTGCGGCCTGCGGTGGAGTTGAACTGTTTGAGGTCAATGCCCAGGGTGTGGACGGCACCATCAACAATTTCCTTGGTGCGCGCGTGCCCTTGAGCGTACGCCAGCAGAATGCGCGCGTTCGGGCCCACCTGCATGGGCTTGCCGTCATACCGTGGTGCCTTGCACCAGGTGTATTCCGGCTTGTCTGCCAGCCACTTGAAGGGGGGTTCTGGTCCGGTGTACGCCACCGTGGTTTCGCCCTTATCCGGGGTGAGGCTGACCTCGTCGCCGGAGTAACTCATCCACGCGGTGGAGATGTCCTCGGCAATCAACGTGGGATCAAAGGGAAGCACTGTGGAGAAGTCATCATTGAGGATCACACCGGGTTTCACGTCCATCATGACGGACGGGAAACGAGGCACCTGGTTGGGATCGCCACCATACGTGGCACCGGCGGCACCCACGGCAAAGTAGTTGGGGCTGGACTTGCCGATGTCAAAGTAGTCCTTGTAGACGCCTACGATGGCCAGGGCATCGGGGACGTAGCAGGTCCGCACAAACTCTTCAATCTCGGCTACCCAGTTGGCAATGTCCGCAACCTGGACCTCGTTGATGGACTCTGACTGGTCCGGATCGATGGTGCAGGCCATGCCACCCACCAGGAAGTTGGGGTGCGGGTTCTTGCCACCAAATACGGTGTTGATCCGAATCATGGAGCGCTGGAAGTCCAACGCATCCAGGTAGTGCGCTACGGCCATGAGGTTGGCCTCGGCGGGGAGTCGGTAATCCGGGTGGTCCCAGTAACCGCCGGAGAAGATGCTCAGTTGGCCGGATTCCACAATGCCCTTGACGGTGTCCCGCACTGCCGTCATGCGCTCCAGGGTGTTGCCCTTCCAGGTGGAACCGATGGAGTGAGCAAAGTCCACAGCCTTCTGGGGATCTGCGTCTGCGGCGGAAGCCACGTTGACCCAGTCCAGTGCGTGCAGGTGGTAGAAGTGGATCACGTGGTCCTGGATCTCTTGGGATCCCATCACCATCTGGCGGATCAGGAGTGCTTGCTCGGGAGGGTTGGAGCCGATGGCGTTTTCCACGGCGGTGATGGAGGCGATGGCGTGAACGGCGGTACACACACCGCAAATACGCTGGACAAAGGCCCACACATCGCGAGGGTCACGGCCCTGGACAATCTGTTCTAGGCCACGGAACTGGGTGGCCACGGACCACGCATCGGAGATGGAACCACCGGAGGTTTCCATCTCGATCCTTAAGTGACCCTCAATACGAGTCAATGGGTCAATTACTACACGATCAGCCATGGTCTACTCCACCTTTCCTTCCGACGAGGCGATGCTACCGGGTGCATCCGCCTCTTGCGTGTCCACCACACTGGCAGTGGCAACTGCTGTATCAACGGCGGGGGTTTCCCCGGACAGGGGCCTCAACTCCCCGTCCGCCCTCACACCGTCAATCGTGACGGGAACGGCGCCGGAGTCACCAAAAGCGGCCAGCGGGGACTCGGGTGATTCCTCGGCCTTCTTGGCCGCTGCGGTGCGGATGGCCGTGGCACCGGCGTGGATTGCCACACCGGCGGCAGTGGCTCCCACCAAGCCCAAGCCGATCCGGCCCGCAGTGAGTTCCACGGGGAATCCCGGCGGGTTGACGTCCGGCAGTACGTGGTAGAACGGCGTGAACCGGTCAAAGAAGTCCTTCTCGGTACAACCGATGCACGGGTGACCGGCACCAATGGGCCAGTTGGTGTGCATATTCCACTGGATGATGGGGCACGGGGCAAAGGTGCTGGGTCCCTTACATCCCACGTCATAGAGGCACCAGCCAGTCCGGGACGCTTCGTCGTCAAAGGTGCGCACAAACTGACCGGCGTCAAAGTGGGGCCTGCGCGGGCACGAATCGTGAATGCGCTGACCATACCCAAACAACGGCCTACCTTCGGAGTCTGCCTCAGGAACGGAGCCGTAGGTCAGGAGGTAGGAGATGGTGGCCAGAATCACTTCACCAATGGGCGGGCACCCGGACACGTTCACCACGGGCTTGTCCTTGATGATGGAATCCACGCCCACGGCGCCGGTGGGGTTGGGGTTGGACGCCTGGACGGAACCCCACACGGCGCACGCTCCCACGGCCAGCACGGCGGTGGCGTTCTTAGCCGAATCAATGAGGATCTGTTCGGAGGACTTTCCGCCGATGGTGCAGTAAATGCCGTTGTCCTTGGTGGGGACCGATCCGTTGACCACCAGGATGTGCGGCTCGTTGTTCAGGCGCTCCAACACCTTGTCCGCCGCGTCACCGGCTGCGGCCATGAGCAACTCGTTGTAATCCACGGACAGCAGGTTGAGCACCACATCTTCTACGGTGGTCCCGCCAGAGCGCAAAGCACTCTCCATACATCCGGTGCATTCCTGCAACTGAAGCCACACCACAGACGGCTTGGTTTGGCTACCCAGTGCCGAGGCCACATCTTCAGCCGTGGGGGCTGCTGGCTCGGGCGAGGCTTCATCGGCCGACGCCGAGGGCAGTAAGCCGGGAACCGCTTGCCGGGTGGCAAAGATGGCTGCCAAGCCACCACAGAACTTCAGGAAGTCCCGGCGGGACACTCCCGCACGCTTGACATTCTCCCACAGGGTGGGCTCTTTCCAGCCATCGAGTGAATACGGCATCGAGATCGCTCCTTTGTGACCAAAACCACAGACACGTCCAGCGTAACCCCTCCCCACCCGCTTGGCGCGTTCATCGACACGGAGAGTGCAAATCACGAAATAACGGACAGGTGGCCCTAGGGTGAGAAGTGGTCATTCAGATACGGAGGTAGGGCAATGCGGCTCGGCTGGCAAGAACTTGTAGTTATTTTGATCATCCTGGTAGTGATCTTTGGTGGAACCCGCTTGGCGGGCCTCGGCAAGGCCGTAGGCAAGACCGTGCGAGAATTCAAGGAAGAAGTCACCCCGGACGTTCCGGCGGGCACTGCCGTTCCTCAGGCTGCGGCACCTCAGGCTTCGGCTCCTCAGGCTGTCACTCAGGCCCCCGCCCCTGCCGTTGCGGCAACCGTAACACCCGAGGCTGTGGGTTCGGGGGTGGGAACTGGCGCTGTTGCCCCGGTCACTCCCCCGCCGTCTGCGTGAGGGCGCGGGGTTGCTTGCCCTGAAGTGACGTCATGAGATGACACCCTCGAAACGTTGGTTAGCCCGATTACGCGCCATCCCCGGCCGTCTGCGTCCGCCCACCCCGGACGAATCGGGTTCAGCCACGCTCACTAACCACCTGATAGAACTGCGCTATCGGTTCTTGGTGTGCATGGGCGCAATTCTGGTGGCCACGGTGGTGGCGGCACTCTTTCAGCCGTATCTCCTGCGCGCCGTGCTCTGGCCCATTGAGCGCGGCATCACGATGTTCAACAATGACCGCCCCGGTGACTCCGTGGAAATGGTGACCCAAGGCATCACCGCCGGATTCACCCTCTACTTCCGCGTGGCCTTTGTGGCAGGATTCATTGCCGCCTGCCCGGTGTGGCTCTACCACCTCTGGCGGTTCATTGTTCCAGGGCTCAAGGAACGCGAACGCCGCGCAGCCGGAGGTTTCCTCGGGGCAGCCATTCCGTTCTTCCTGCTAGGCGTAGCCTTTGGGTATTTCATTGCCCCGCGCGGCTTTGCCACCATGCTGAGTTTCAACCCACCCGGCGTCATGAGCATCAATGACGTAGGAACATTCCTCACCTTCCAACTGCGGTTACTGGTGGTATTTGGCTTAGCCTTCCTCCTGCCCGTCCTCATGGTGTGCCTCAACCGCCTGGGTATAGTCAAAGGCGCGCAGATCGCCCAGGTTCGCGCCCCGGCCGTCATCGTCTTGGCCGTCTTCTCTGCGGCCGCCACGCCCAGCCCGGACGCACTGACCATGCTGGCCCTGCTGATCCCGCTGGTCCTGATGTTCCTCATCGCCGAGGTGCTCTGTCACGTCCATGACCGCCGCAAGAGTCGGGGTGATGAGGCTGCCGGAGTGGATGAGGCTGAGGACGCTGTCACCTCTGGTACGAGCGGCACCGCTTCTGTGCCCGACGATTTAGTGACGGCCTAAAGCCAGCACCCCGGCCAACGCTTGGCCGAGCGCGAGCCCGCCATCATTGCACGGAACAACCCGATGGGTGATGACGTCATGGCCGCTCCACCGCAACACCCGTTCAATGTCATGGAGGAGCAGTCTGTTGGCAAGGCATCCTCCGGACAACCCGATGGGAGCCTGGGGCTGGCTGGCAACGTTGGCGTACCGCGCTACGATGCTCGCCAGGCCGGAATGGAACTGCCGCGCCAGGCAGGCCACGGGAACCTCGTTGTTCACCCCCGTGATGAGCGCCTGGAACAGTTCGGACATCTCCGGAACGGTCCCGTCCGGGGGCCGGTGCGCCTCCGTGTGGGGACAATGGCGCGCCACATTCTCCAGTTCCATTGCCGCTTGCGCTTCATAGGTAATGCTGTGGCACACGCCCAGGATTGACGAGGCAGCATCACAGTAGCGTCCCGCGCTCGTGGTCCGCACCGTCCCGAGCCCTTGGCGAAGCATCGACTGAACGGTAGCCAGGGACGCTGGAGATGGAGACGCAGGAGCAAGGGACTGGTGAGAATCGGACCTGGAGGTCGGCTCCAGCCAACCGTCAGGAAGCTCCAGCCCATACTCCCAGGCCACCGCCACTGCTGTTTTCCACGGATGCTTGACGGCAGAATCTCCCCCGGGCAGAGAAAATTCCGGCAGGTGAGCGGCACGGGTGACAGCGAGGAGGTCTTCACCAAGCCGCAGAATCTCGCCGCCCCAGATGGAGACTCGCGGTTTCGTCGGTCCTTCTGGTGCTGCCGATGGTCCAGACAGGCTCGAGGCTGTCCCATCCTCGCCGTGACCCGGATCATCCTCGCCGTATCCGGTCCCATCCATCACAATGCACACACTCCCCGGAGGGAGATTGCCCTCCGCCGCCAGGGACAGCGCGTGAGCGTGGTGATGCTGCACACTGAACGTGGGCACCCCCAGGCGTTCTGCGGTGCGTAGACCCCAGGCACGGGTGGCGTACCGAGGATGCTGATCAACGATCACCACCTCAGGCTTTCGCCGGTGCGCCGTCATCATCTGGTCCACGGATTTCTCGAAAGCAGCCTGCGTTTCGAGGGTCCCCATGTCTCCAATGTGGGCGCTGACAAAGGCCATGCCATCACGCGTCAGGGCAAAAGTGTTTTTGAGTTCGGCACCCACGGCCAGGACGCACGCGCCCGATCCAGCAGCCGGCTCAGGCAACATCACGGGCAAGGGGGCATAGCCTCGTGAGCGACGCACGGGAGACACCCGCTCCCCCACAGCCATCACCACCGAATCTTCCACGGGCACGGCAATAGGCCGATCATGCATCACGAACGCATCGACAATGTGACTCAAGTCCCGCCGGGCATCCTCGTTGCGATACGTCAGCGGCGTATCCGACGTGTTGGCGGACGTGGCCACCAGAACATCCTTGTCACGGAGCAACAGCCGATGAAGCGGGGCATAGGGAAGCATGATCCCCAGATCCCCCAGGCCGGGTGCCACGGACGGGGCCAGGGTGGCGGTACCGGTAACGGTGGCGGCGTTGACAGCAGAGCGAGTGACGTCTACCTGGGTCAGCACAATCGGCGCCGCAGGACTCGTCAGTGCTGCCAGTGCGGCATCACTGAATGAGCACAGCGTTCGCGCAGCGTCTACCGAGCCCGCCATAACGGCAAAGGGCTTTCCGGGGCGCCGCTTGCGTTCCCGTAGAGTGGACACGGCCTCCTCATGGCGTGCATCACACATGAGCGCGAATCCGCCAATACCCTTCACGGCCAGGATCTTCCCCTCAGCGAGCAGCCCGCGCGCTGCAGCAATGACGCCGGCCACAGCAGCGCGAGGGTCGGCGGAACTGGTGGCAGGCACAGGGTCGGAGTTGCCAGATTTCTCCAGCCACAACCGTGGGCCGCAGTCAAAGCAGGAAATTGGCTGAGCGTGATATCGCCTATCTGCCGGGTCTCGGTATTCCGCTTCACACTGGGCGCACAAGGGGAAATCCGCCATGGTGGTCAACGGCCGGTCATAGGGAACGTCCGTGATAATGGACAACCGGGGACCGCAGTTGGTGCAGGTAGTGAACGGGTAGCCGTACCGGCGATTGTTCGGATCGGCCATATCAGCCAGGCAGTCCGCACAGGTGGCCGTGTCCGCCGGCAATAACGTCAGTGCCCCAGATTGCCGTGTTGACGCCACGATGGTGAATTCCGTTTCACCCATCACGGGGGCGCGGTCACCACGGGAAACCGAGTAAATAGACGCCATCGTCGGGCATTCATTGACCACAGCATCCACGCATCCGCTGACTGCCTCAGCCGAGCCTTGAACCTCAAGAAACACCGAGCGGCCATCATTCCCGCAGAATCCGGTGACGGGGAAACGTGCTGCCACGGTGGCCACATGCGGGCGGAAACCCACGCCTTGCACCACGCCAGTGATCACCACACGCTGGCGGATCACGGGGGACATGGGTTGCAGTGTACCGGGCGGTAGCATCAGGGCGTGCACGAACTTGCCATCAGCCGATCCATCGCCTCGATTGCCGAGCGCTCTGCACACGCCCGGTTGGCACGGGGCGGCACAGTGACCACCGTGGAAGTGGACATTGGCCACCTGCGCCAAGTGGTCCCGGAAACCTTGGTGTGGGCCTGGTCCTTTGTCACCGAGGGCACCGCACTGGACTCCAGCCGCCTGGCCGTCAATCACATTCCCGCCGTTTTGCGATGCCGCGCGTGCGGTGCGCAGACGGTCCTCACGGACGTCTTTACACTGACGTGCGGAACCTGTGGTGATGGCAATGTTGAGGTCATCTCGGGCGATGAAATGGTTGTAGTAGCACTGATTGTGGAGGACAATAATGGGTAGATTCCATCGGCACGATGACGGCAGCGAACACAGCCACGAGCATCTGCATGACCATGGCGTGGACCATGTCCACGAATCTGACGGCACAGTCCGTGAACTCACGCCGGAGGAGGCCGCCGAGCGCGCCGAGCACATCGGTGACCACACGGGGTACGAGACCGGCAATGAGCGCATTGAGGTGTTGGAGCGCATTTTCGACGAGAATGATCGCAAAGCGGACGCCAACCGTGCCGCCTTTGATGCTGCGGGCGTAACCTGCATTAACGTCATGAGTTCTCCCGGTGCGGGGAAAACCACCGTGTTGGCTCGCACCCTCACAGCACTGAAGGATACGGTGCGTTGTGGCGTGATTGAAGGCGATATTGAAACCTCCATCGATGCTGACCGTCTTGCGGGCACCGGCGCCACCATTTCCCTGTTGAACACCGGAGATGGCTTTGGCGGCGAGTGTCACCTAGACGCCCCCATGGTGGCTCACGCCTTGCAGCGCCTGGATCTCAGCGCGTTGGACCTGGTCTTTGTGGAAAACGTGGGGAACCTGGTGTGCCCTGCCGAGTTTGACGTAGGCGCGCATCGCCGTGCCATGGTGGCCTCCGTCACCGAGGGTGAGGACAAGCCGCTGAAGTACCCAGTGATGTTCCGCAACGTGGAAGCCATTGTGGTCAACAAAACGGACCTGCTGCCCTACTTGAGTTTTGACATGGACCAGTTCCTGGCCAACATCAAGGCCGTCAACCCTGACGCTGCCGTGTTCCCCATGTCCGCCACCACCGGTGAAGGCGTAGACGCCTGGATCGAGTGGGTGAAGCAGGGGTAGTCACCCGGATTGCCCTCGTGAGCCGAGGGTGATGGAGACATGTGTGAGGGGGCCTGCCGTGTGGCAGGCCCCCTCACATGTGGTCTGTGACCCCGGTCAGGTGCTAGACGTCAAACCGGTCAGCATTCATCACCTTGGTCCAGGCGGTGCAGAAGTCCGTGACAAACTTCTCGGCACCGTCATCGGCAGCGTACACCTCGGCCAGGGTGCGGAGTTCCGCGTTGGAACCGAACACTAGATCGGCGCGGGTTCCCGTCCAGCGGACATCGCCCGTGGCACGGTCCATGGCCTGGTAGGCGTGGCCACCGGGATCTGCGGACTTCCACTCGTTGTCCATAGTCAGCAGGTTGACAAACCACGCGTTGTTCAGCACGCCGGGGGTTTCCGTGAACACGCCAAGATCGGACTCATCCGTGTTGGCTCCCAACACACGCAGGCCAGCAACCAGCACTGTCAACTCCGGTGCCGTCAAGGCCAGCAGGTTGGCCCGGTCCACCAAGGAGTGCTCGGCGGGAAGCGGTGAACGTCCAGCCCAGTTGCGGAAGCCATCAGCCACGGGCTCCAGCCAGGCGAATCCGTCCACATCCGTGGTCTCTTGCGTGGCATCCACGCGGCCCCCGGTGAACGCCACGGCGGCAGGAGTACCCGCAGCGGCGGCGGCTTGCTCCACCGCCCAGTTCCCGGCCAGAACAATAGTGTCCGCCACGGAAGCATGGTGATCTGTGGCGATCTGCTCCAGGACGGGAAGAACACGTCCCAGACGCTCGGGGTTGTTCACGGCCCAGGAACGCTGAGGTTCCAGGCGGATTCGCGCGCCGTTGGCACCGCCACGGTAGTCCGAGTTGCGGAACGTGGAGGCCGAGGACCACGCCACAAACACCAGGTCTGCAGGACGCAGTCCGCTGGCGGCAATGGCGTTCTTGATGGACGTGACACCGGCATCGTCGAGCGCAGGCAAGGTGGCGGCGGGCAGGGGGTCCTGCCAGATGAGGTCCTCGGTGGGCGCCCAAGACCCCACGTACCGGGTTCGGGGGCCAAGGTCACGGTGGGTGAGCTTGAACCACGCCCGCGAGTAAGCGTCCGTGAAGGCGTCCTGGTCATCCTTGAACTTCCGCGAGACAGCCTCAAACTCGGGGTCCACGCGCAGCGCGAGGTCACTGGTGAGCATGCGCGGTTCTTGCGTGGCATCACTGTGGGCCTTGGGGATGGTGCCCTCTCCGGCGCCGTCCTTGGGGTGCCACTGGTGGGCACCGGCAGGCGAGGTGGTGAGTTCCCATTCGTAGCCAAACAGGATGTCAAAGAACCCGTTGTCCCAGGTGGTGGGGTGAGCGGTCCAGGTAACTTCCAGGCCGGACGAGATGGTGTCATCTCCGCTGCCGGAGGCAAAATCGTTCCGCCAGCCGAAGCCCTGTTCGGTGATGTCAGCGGCCTCGGGTGCGGGGCCCACGTGGGTGTCCGGGGCGGCACCGTGGCACTTGCCCACGGTGTGGCCACCCGCAATGAGCGCCACGGTTTCTTCGGTGTCCATCCCCATGCGGGTGAAGGTGTCCTTGATGTCCTGAGCGGAGGCTAGAGGATCCGGGTTCCCGTCAGGCCCCTCGGGGTTAACGTAGATGAGGCCCATCTGCACGGCCGCCAAGGGCCGGTCCAGTTTCCGTTCACCGGTGTAACGCTCGTTGGCAAGCCAGGTGGATTCGGGGCCCCAGTACACGTCATCGTCGGGCTCCCAGGCATCCACGCGTCCGCCGCTGAAGCCGAAAATGGGCAAGCCCATGTCCTCCAAGGCCACGGTTCCGGCCAAGATGATCAGATCGGCCCAACTGATGGATTTGCCGTACTTCTTCTTGATGGGCCACAACAACCGGCGTGCCTTGTCCAAGGACACGTTGTCCGGCCACGAGTTCAGAGGGGCAAACCGTTGTTGGCCTTCGCCACCACCGCCGCGTCCATCAAAGGAGCGGTAGGTTCCAGCCGAGTGCCACGCCATCCGCACAAAGAAGGGACCGTAGTGACCAAAGTCCGCCGGCCACCAGTCCTGGGAGTCCGTCATGGCGGCCACCAGATCCGCCTTCACCGCATCGAGATCCAACGCCTCAAAGGCAGCCACGTAATCAAACTCGCCGCCAAACGGGTCCCGCGTCACGGGGTTCTTGGCCAACATTCCGAGGTTGAGCCGGTCCGGCCACCACCGGGCGTTGGCGTCTCCTTGCGTTGGGCGGGGCATGGCGGTAGCACCAGTCACGGGGCACTGACCTTCACTCATGGGGAACTCTCGTTTCACGTTGGGGGTGTCAGACCTCGCCAGAATAGTGGCTACACCGCCGCTGTGCCTGTTACCGCTCCGCGACCAGCCAAGATCACCGCTTCCCTCCCGCGTCATCCATGCGGCAGTTCTCTACCGTGCCGCGAGCGCGGCACCAGCAATGCGTTAGCGCGTGTCATCACCGGTTCCCTACCGTGCGACGAGCGTGGCACCCGCGGCATCGGCTGGTCCGGCGGGAAGCATGCGGAGCCGACGAGCGTTCGGCGGCGCGCTCCCGGAGGCCGCGAGCGCCTGCAGGGCTTCCACGGTGTCCATTCCTGCCCGCATGAACCATCCGGAACAGGCATCCAACTCGCCTCGCGCAATGGCCGTCACCAACTCCACGGTGCGTTCCACGGGAGTCCACTCGGTGCGGCCTTCATGCATTGGCATGTCCGCAGTCATATCCGTGGCCACCACACCGGGCGCCACTTCAAAGACTCGCAAGCCGCGGTCAAACCCTGCGTCATGGAGGTGTGCTCCCATTCGTGCTAAGGCAGTCTTAGACGCGTTGTAGGCGCTAGCGGTCAGCATGTCATGACTGGCCGCCCCGGAGGAGAGGTCCACAATCCGGCCGGCACCGCGCTCCACCATGGAGGGCACCAACGCACGTTCTAGGAGGAAGGGCCCGCGAACGTTGACCTCCATGGTGCGCCACCACAGTTCCGGGTCCGCTTCCCACAGGGAGGTTTCTGGTTCACACACGCCGGCGTTGTTGACCAGGAGGTCAATGGGCCCCACTGCAGCAACGGCTTCTTCCATGGCTCGCGTCACGTCCCGTGGTGAGGACACGTCACACGCGATGGGTACGCCACCTATCTCGCAGCACACTGCGCTCACTGCGGCGCGATCCCTCGCCAGAAGAACCACGGTGAGCCCTTCACGGATCAGACCTGCGGCAATGGCACGCCCGATCCCCCGGGATGCTCCGGTGACCAACGCCGTGGCACAGGGTTCGGGAGAAACCTCATGACTAGCCACGCTACTACGGTTCATTTCGCTACGGCAGCCTTCCAAAGTTGTAGTAGGCCGCGCACGCGCCTTCCGGGCTGACCATGCAGGTGCCGATGGGGTTTTGCGGGGTACACCCGGTGCCGAACACCTTGCATTCCCAGGGTTTCAACTGCCCGGTCAGGACCAAACCGCATTGGCACGCGGGGTGATCCGGAACAACGATCCCGGGGACGTCAAAGTGCAGTTCGGCATCGAAGCGCTGATACTTCTCGGCAATGGCGTACCCGGAATCCGGAATGGAACCCAGTCCGCGCCACTCAAAGGTGCTCTTGACGGTGAACACGTCACTCAGGAGTCTCAGCGCTTCGGCGTTCCCCTCCGGACGCACCACGCGTGCGTACTGGTTTTCCACCTCGCAGCGACCCTCACTGTATTGGCGCAGCAACATGGTGACGGAGGCCAGGATGTCCAAGGGCTCAAACCCCGTCATGACAATGGGGATGTGGAAGTCCCGTGGCACAAAATCAAAGTGGCGTGAACCCACCACGGTGGCCACGTGACCGGGCCCAATCAGTGCATCGAGTTGCACGTTGGCTACAGACAGGATGGCGGCCACGGGAGGGTTGATCAGCACATGATTGCAGAACACAAAGAAGTTGGTCAGGCCCAGCCGATCCGCCACAGTGATGGCGGCGGCGGTGGCCGGAGCGGTGGTCTCAAACCCGATGGCAAAGAACACCACGGTGGATTCCGGATTGTCCCGCGCAATCTTCACGGCATCCAGGGGCGAGTACACAAACCGCGTGTCCGTACCGTCCGCTCCCCCACCCAACAGGCTCTGCTTCTTGGTTCCGGGCACTCGCATCATGTCACCAAAGGTGGTGAAGATGACTCCGGGTTGATGGGCAAGCCAGATGGCATCGTCCACGCGCCCGCGCGGAATCACGCACACAGGGCAGCCCGGTCCGTGAACAAACTCCACCTGCTCAGGCATGAGGCGTTCCAGACCGTGCCGGTAAATGGTGTGGGTGTGGCCGCCACACACTTCCATGAACTTGAAGTGGCGGTCCATGCTGTCCGAGAGTCGGTGAATCTGCTCAATGAGGTCACGCGCGGCTTGCGGATCGCGATATTCGTCAACGTATTTCATCGGATATCCGTCTCCACAAAGGCGTCCCACTCGTCGGTCCAGTTCTGGCCGAGTTTCTTGATTTGATCCAAGGTGGCCGTTGCCTCGGCCTCGTCGATACGGGCGAGGGCAAAGCCCACGTGGACCAACACCCACTCGCCGGTCACCACGGGGGCGTCAGCGGCAATGAGTTCCACGGAGATATCGCGTTGCACACCGTTGACGGAAACGGTGGCCAGGTTGTCCGGATGCAGGGCAACAATCTGGGCAGGAATTCCTAGGCACATAAGCGGTCCTTTGCTATTAGCAGATGCGAGGTAGGAGATCAGAGGAGGGCATGTCCACCAGGCGGGTTCCGCCAAAGGCGTTCCGCGTGGCCACCAGGGCCTGGAGTTCATCGGTAACCCGTCCGATGCACACGGCCTGGTCGGCACCTGCTGTGCGCAGCGCTTCCACAGCAGCATCGGTGGCCGCGTCAGCCACTACGGCCACAAAACACCCTTCGTTGGCCACATACAGGGGGTCTATCCCCAGCATTTCGCAGGCGCCGCGTACCTCGGGGGCCACCGGGATAGCCTCGTCATCCAGGAGAATCCCCAAGCCCGTGTCCTGAGCGAGTTCGTTGGTCACCGTGGCCAGGCCCCCGCGTGTGGCGTCCCGCATCCAGCGGATATCTGCCGAATCCACGGCGGCGTACATGGCCTCAACCCATCCGTTGACGGGCGCGGAATCTGAGGAAATGTCAGCAGTGATGTCCAGATTTCCGCGAGCGATCATCACGGCCATGCCATGCGCCGCGATGGGACCGGACAAAATCACGGCGTCCCCCACGGCTACCTGCCGCGCCCCCAACACTCTGTCTGCTGGAATCACACCGATTCCGGACGTGTTGATGAACACCTGATCCGCAGCACCCTTGGGAACCACTTTGGTGTCCCCCGTGACAATGCGCACCCCGGCGCGGTCTGCGGCGGCGCGCATGTCCTGCACGTGGCTGCGTAGTTCGGCAATGCTGAAGCCTTCTTCAATGATGAACGCCGACGAAAGGGCTAGAGGCTGCGCGCCGGTGACAGCAAGATCGTTCACCGTGCCGTTGACGGCCAGATCCCCGATGCTCGCGCCGGGGAATCGTAAGGGGTTCACCACGTAAGAGTCCGTGGTGTAGGCGATGCGGGTGGGGGCTTCAACCGCCCGGAACCCTGGGAGTTCCAGAACGGCGGCGTCCGTGAGTTCGTCCGGATGCGGTTGCCCAAAGGCCTCAATGAACACCGCGTCAATCAGGGCGCTGGAGGCTTTTCCTCCCGCACCGTGAGACATGGAGACCACGTCATCGTCCAAGGTGAGAGCGCGTACTCCCACGTCACGGATGTGATCCAGCGTTTCGCGTTCGGTCCTCAGTTCAGCCACGCGGTGACCATACCAGCCTGCGGGCGGGAACTGATGATGCGGCACCGTCAGGCAGCATAGGTGATCAGCGGGATGGTCATCTCGGCGCTGGTCAGCGAGCCGTGCATTCCTTTGAGCGCCAGCGAATCGGCGCTTTGGGTCCGTGAATCGACGACGATGGCGTTGCCACGTGGTGCCACTACGAGGTCCCCCATCCAGGGCAGAACGTGAGGAGACACGGGACCAAACCACCCCGCCGCGATGGCCTCGGCGCGGGTCAGGACGTCCGCGTTCTCCCCCAGGACATCCCTCCAACGGGTGGCACACGGGTGGATTCGCTCGGGGTCTGATGCGGGGCCAGAATCGCCCTGGTCCCCTCGCTCGAGGCCACCTTCGGCCGCAAGGTACACGTGGACCGCCCGGGGTTCTCCAGCAATCATCGCCACATCCTGCGCAAGCCCAGGCACTGACGCTACGTCAAATTGGAGCCGCGCCTCCGGCTCCATATGCCCGTGGTCCGCGGTCAGCAACACCACCGTTCCGGGCGGAACACTCCGGCACAAGCGGCCCATCTCGCGGTCAAAATCCCCCACGGCCGCTTGCCATTGCCACGAACGCCAGCCGTGTTCGTGACCTGTTTTATCTGCGGCACCCCAATACAGATATGTGAGCGCTGGCCTTCCACGCGCCGCGCGGACAGACCTCAGCGTGGCATCCACCCGCTGGCTGAGCGTGTGAGCGTCCACGTAGCCGCCACCCCGCAAGCACGCCAGCGTCATCCCGGAATCCGCAAACTTTGCCGGACCCACCGAGGTCACGGTCACTCCGGCGTCAGTGAGCCGTTCAAACACGGTGGGTTCCCGCTGCAGATCCCGTGGTTCCACCGTGAACCGTGGAGCGGTTTTCCCGGCACCAGGGAGCGCGGCATCCTGCGGGTTGGCGTATTCGTTCCAGGACACCATTCCGGCCAAGCCTCCGGTGCGCGGATTGCGCAGGGTGTATCCCAACATCCCCGTCTGCCCGGGCGCCGCGCCTGTTCCAAAAGTAGCCATGGCGGAGGCCGTAGTAGCGGGAAAGGTGGTGGTCAGCGGCCGAGCGCCAGGAAGCACGGACCGCAGGAACGGGGCGGACCCGGTCACCGCCTGAAGGTTCTCCCAGCCGAGGCCGTCACAGAGGACCACCACCACATGCGCGGCACGCGGAACGTCCAGCACGGCTGCGCATCCCGTGGAACTCCAGCCCAGTGCCGTGGTGAATTCCACTCCTAATGCCCCGGCGGCGGCGGGCAACACCCCGGCCAGCGAGTGTTCGCTGTAGGTGGGAAGAACAGTCACGTTACCTGGAGGTGGCTACGGAGAGTTGCTGAGCGAAGGCCAAGGCACGTTCCAACGCGGCAGGACCCTCCGCTGCGCCGGACACTCGGATCACAATGTCATCAGGCATGGTTTGACCCATGTACCCGTGATCGCCCGTGCAGTCAGGATCGCCACAGGAGGCGGGGGTGAGGTCAATGCGTGATCCTCCACCCCAGCCGATGGCCAGGTTCAGTTCCGTGGCGGATTGCGTCAACCCATTGGAATACTCTGCGGGCCGCGCCACCAAGTGAGTCATCGCCACCGAGCGAATCCCGCTCAACGGTACGGCTTCCGTGGTGGCAGCCGCGGAAGCCGGGTAATCGTCGTCGCCCTCATGATCATCCACATGCGTGGCAATCAGACGCGTTTTAGTGAGCACCAGAACCGTCAGATGACGCCGCAACTCCTCATCAAACGTGGTTTCCGGCTGCACCAGATACCCCTCCACGGATTCCCCCGCCAGGGTGACGTCCAACACGTCCGCCACCAGTTGAGGGAAATACCCGGCATGGGTGATCTCGTCAAAGAGGGCGGCAGGAATGGACGAGGCGCGCGCGGAAGATGAAGAACGACGAGTCATTGCCCCATGGTGCGCGTGCCACACTAGAGTGCGGAGATGACGCGCCGCAATGTGTCTCGACGATCCAAAGGATTGCGCAACTGGATTGTTGCCCGGTGAATCGTGACCCCGTGAGGTCCTACCATCACTGGCGCGAGCGTGAGCATGGCCACCTCGGGAAGATCCTCGGCCAAAGCCGATACGCGTCCAATCACGTCCTCCAACGCTGCCACGTCACAGGCGGGTGCGCCTTGGTACCCAAACAATCGCGGTGAGGCTTTGGCCGAGCGAATCAGGGACGCCACGTCCCGATGCGTCATGGGGGACATGGCATAGGAGATGTCACCGAGGAGTTCCACGGCATCGCCCGCGAGTCCAAAACTCACCACGGGACCGAACAGGGGATCTTCGGTGGATCGCAGCTCACACGCCACCTCGCAGGAGGCAGGCTGGAGGACCTGGGACTCGCTGGTGACGTGGATGCCGTAGTAGCGGAGCAACTCGTGACACTGGTCATCGCTCAGGGTGCCGTGGGTTGTTGCAGCCGTGCCGGGGTTGTCAGCAACCGTGCCGTGGGTTGTTGCAGCCGTGCCGTCACCGGCGGCGAACCACTCTTTGACCGTCCGCCGTGCCTGAACCCTATCCAAGCCGAACGGACGAACCACCCCGCCCCGGCTTCGTTCCCGCCACAGGGAGTAATCCACCACGTGTGCCAGGGCATTGACGGCGTCCTCGGCCGTGGTGAAGTAGGGCACGCGCACCATTGTCCCGGTGGGTGATGGTGCCACCAAGTCAGCACGAGCCTGGGGCATCCCGGAGGAAAACATCACGGTGGGCCGCCCGGTGCGAGCCGATGCGGCGGCAACAAGGCTGGCCAGCACAAAGTTCTGGGGCGGCGTCACGGGCGCGTCTGCCACAATCACGGCGTCACAGACGCCATCGGCAAACACCTCGTTGATGGCGTTGACGGCGTCATCCTCGGTGCGTTCCAAGCCGAGGTAATCGGACGCCCACACCACCTCCAGATTCCGTGCGTTGGCCGCCTCGGACACCAACACGGCCAGGGAGGAGGAACTGGCTACAATGCCCACGCGCCTGCCTTGGGGCAAGGGTTGATCCGAAAACAGTTGGGCAATGTCAAACATGCGGTGAATCGAGTCCACCCGGATGACACCCACTCTCTTGAGCATCTCACCGGCAGCAGCGCGCGGGATCTCCGTGGAGCGTTGATGCTGACCCGGAGGTGTGAGGTACCGGTTTTGTCCCGCCACTTGAACAATGAGCGGCTTGCGCGTGGCCAACTGTTGAGCAATGCGGAGGAACTTCCTGGGGTTCCCCACCGAGTCCAAGTACATGCACACCACATCCGTGGCGGGATCATCCATCCAATACTGCATAGCGTCCGTGCCGGACAGATCCGCCCCCAGCCCTGAGGACAGTGCCCCACTCATGGCGAGGTGGCGTTCACGCAAGAGGTAGGCGCAGGTAACGGATGCCGCTTGCGATTGGGAAAACAGCCCTACCACCCCGGGATCTGGCGATGACGCGGACAGCGATGCCCGCAAGCCACCACTGGCGCGCGTGGTCATCATGCCGTAGGACCCGGGGCCAAGGACGCGCATCCCATGCCGGAAGGCCGTGGTCACCAACTCGCGCTGGAACTCTATCCCGTAGGCGCCAGCCTCCCCCAGGGCGCCGGTGAACATGATGACACCGCGAGCGCCACACGAGCCGCACGCCTCCACCACCTGGGCGGCGTGAGCGGGATGACAGGCCAGCACCACCAGGTCAGCGGGCGGCAACGCCTCAAAGGAATCAACCCGGGTGAGGTAGGGCGATTCTTCGGCCACCGTGGGCCAATAATCCAGCCCGGCCACCGCCAGCTCGGTGTCCCCAGGGTCCGAGGCCACCATCTCCATGACGCGCCAGGTGAGGCGGGCTGCGGTCCAACGTCCCGCATCCTGCGGGGTGTGATCCTCACCCAGCAGCGCTCCCGCATCCGGGCCTACCAGGAGAACGCGCTTTGCCTCAAAGAACGCGCGCATGGACTGGGATTCGGCGCGGTGTTCCCGGGCCGCCATCACGCGGCGCGATTCCTCGGTGGGGTCAAGGTCCAGGGACACCTCCACCACGCCGTCATCCTCGTGTTGGTCCATGTCAAACCCGGCGGATCGGAAAGCGGCGAGCATCAGGTGGTTTTCCGGGAGCACCTCGGCAACAAACCGGTGGACTGCGGTTTCCCGCGCCGCTGCCGTGAGGTGTTCCAACAGGATGGACCCCAAACCTTTGCCATGCAGCGAGTCCGCCACGTTGAACGCCACATTGGCCACGCCCGGCTCCACCAGGTCATAGCGCCCCACGCCCATGATGGTGACGTCATCGTCGTCGGGCGGAGGGATAGGTGACGGCGCCGTGCGGGACGGCATGACTGCAACGAGCGCTACCCGGTCATGATGATCCACCTGGGTGAAGGTGCGCAACTCGCGCGCTGTGAGCGTCCGCACCGGCGCAAAGAAGCGGAAATAGGCCGATTCTTCGGACTGATTTTGCTGGAACCGTTGAAGCGCGTCAGCATCGCTGGGGCGAATGGGGCGGATGTGAACGGGCGTACCATCATGCAAGACCACGTCAGCCTCCCAGCCGCGTGGATAATCTGCGCTCTGATTCGCCACAGACTAAGGCTATCGGTCATTTCATATCACTGCCTCGCGATACCCTGCCCCACATGGCGCGAACTATGGTGGCCCCAGCAGAGCCGTTCACGGAAAACATCATTGATGTGGACGTCACATCAGAGATGGAGACGTCCTTCTTGGAGTACGCCTATTCGGTGATTCACGCCCGCACCTTGCCGGATGCCCGTGATGGCCTCAAACCGGTGCAACGCCGGATTGTGTTCATGATGACGGATATGGGGCTGCGCCCGGACCGTCCGTATGTGAAGAGTTCGCGCGTGGTGGGTGAGGTGATGGGGAAACTGCACCCCCACGGTGACAGCGCCATTTATGACGCGCTGGTACGGATGGCGCAAGCGTTCTCACTCAGGCTTCCGTTGGTGGATGGGCATGGGAACTTCGGTTCGCTCGATGATGGGCCTGCTGCGCCGAGATATACCGAAGCGCGTCCGGCATCTGCCGCTGTGGCCATGACCACGGGGCTCGACGAAAATGTGGTGGACTTTGTCCCCAATTATGACAACAAGTTCATGCAGCCGGAGGTCCTGCCTGCTGCCATTCCGAACCTGTTGGTCAATGGCGCCGAGGGTATTGCCGTGGGGATGGCCACCAAGATGGCGCCGCACAACCTGGTGGAAGTTATTACTGCCGCGCGGCATTTGTTGGACAATCCGCACGCCTCCCTGGAGGACATCATGCGCTTTGTTCCAGGGCCGGATTTGCCCACCGGCGGAAAGATTGTGGGCCTGGAGGGGATCCGTGAGGCGTACCGGACGGGACGTGGAACGTTCAAGACCCGGGCCACGGCTCGGGTGGAGAACGTCACGGCACGCAAGCGCGGCATTGTCATCACCGAGTTGCCGTATCTGATTGGGCCGGAGAAAATCCTCACGGCGGTGGCTGATGGCGTGAAGTCCAAGAAGATTCAAGGCGTCACCGCCATCTCAGACCTGACGGATCGCAAACACGGGTTGCGCGTGGTCATTGAGGTCAAAACCGGCTTTGACCCGGATGCCGTGTTGGAGCAGTTGTACCGCACCACGCCGCTGGAGAGTTCCTTTGCCATCAACAACGTGGCCTTGGTCAACGGTCAGCCGCAGACGCTGGGATTGTTGGAACTGCTGCGGGTGTGGGTCAACCACCGCATGGACGTGGTGCGCCGCCGCACGGCGTACCGGCTGGAAAAACGCCGCGAACGCCTGCACCTGGTGGAGGGACTCCTGATCGCCATCGTTGATATTGACGAGGTCATTGAGTTGATTCGCTCGTCCGACGATGCTGGAGTGGCGCGCACTCGGCTCATGGACGTATTTGACCTGTCTGAAGCGCAGGCCACGTACATTTTGGACCTGCAACTGCGGCGCTTGACCAAGTTCTCCCGGATTGAGTTGGAAGCAGAGCGGGACGAGTTGCGTGCGGAAATAGCACGCTTGGAGGAAATCCTGGGCTCTGCGGAGATCCTCACCGGCGTGGTATCCCGCGAGATGGCCGAGGTGGCGGCCGAGTACGGCACGGATCGGCGGACGGTGTTGCTGGACGCTGCCGGTGCCGCTGCTGCGAGTGGAAGCCTCAAATCTTCCTGGGCTGGCTCCTCTTCTGCGCCTCCGGCGCTTGGCACACTATTTTCGGCTACCAAGGATTCCGTGGCGCCGGGTGCTGCGCCCGGTTCCATGCGCGGACCTAAGGGTGCCTTGGCGTTGGAAATCCCGGATACTCCCACGCGCGTGCTCCTTTCTGCCACGGGATTATTGGCCCGAACCGCCGAGGCCGGGGCCGCCGTGGCCGCCCTGGATCGGAGTGGACGGCGGCAAGCCCATGATGCCGTCCGGGGATCGGTGGCCACCACCACCAGGGCCGAGTTTGGCCTGGTGACCACGGCTGGGCGTTTAGTACGGATGCCCGTGGTGGACCTGCCCGCACTGCCGCCGGTGGAGGGGGCGCCGAGTTTGGCCGGGGGTGTGCCGGTGAGTGAACTGCTGGACTTGGCCGTGGGTGAGGAACCGTTGGCCGTGGTAAGCCTGGATGATTCCGCTCCCACGTTGGCGCTCGGCACCGAGGCCGGCGTGGTCAAGCGCGTGGCTCAAGGTGACTTCCCACTGAACAAGACGGAATGGGAGGTCATCACGTTGAAGCCTGGGGATCGCGTAGTTGGCGCTGGCGCTGCTGAGGATGGTGACGAGTTAGTCTTTGTGGCCTCCAACTCGTGGCTGCTGCACTTTGCTGCCTCGTCCGTGCGCCCCCAGGGCCGCCTGGCCGGAGGTATGGCCGGGATCAAACTGGCGGAGGAAGAACGGGTCATCTTCTTTGGTGTGGTTCCTGCGGACCGACGTCCTGAACACATGGTGGTGACCATTGCCGGGACCAGCGGTGCGCTGAGCGGCATGGGTGGCGGCACCTACAAGGTGTCCCCGTTTGAGTTCTATCCCGGCAAGGGACGTGCCACCGGGGGCGTGCGCTCGCACCGGTTCCTTAAGGGTGAGGACACGCTGACCCTGGCCTGGGTGGGCGAGGGACCTCCCCGTCCCGTAGGCGGTGGCGGTCAACCCGTGGACTTGGTGGGCGTGGAACAACGCCGTGACGCCTCCGGCAACCCCCTACCATCCCCCGTAGCCGCCGTGGGGTAGGCAGCAGCCGTGGGGTAGGCCGGTTGGTTTGAGCGCGGACCCCGAGGAATAGCGGGCGAATCGTGATACGATCATATCATGGAGGTCAGAGATATCCGCGAGCGTTCCGGGTTGTCACAGGCGGAACTGGCTCGTAGGGCGGGGGTGGCACCTAGTAATCTCGCTGCCATGGAAGCCGGAACTCGGCGGCCATCACCAGTGATGCTCGAACGGCTGATAGAGGCGGCGGGGCTCCAGCGCCCCAGCGTAGTGGTCAAAAAGCGGCGCGACGACATCCTTGCTGTGATCCGTGATGCTGGGGGAACCATGCCACGGGTGTTCGGCTCCTGCGCGCGCGGCGACGATACAGCACTGAGTGACCTCGATTTATTCATCACACCCACTCAGGGAAACGCCTGGAAGTTTGTGGGAATTGCGTCAAGGCTGTCCGAACTACTGGGAATCAAGGTTGACGTGATTGATGGCCGCACCACCAATCCACGGTTGGCCCAGGCTCAACAGGAGGCGGTTGCCCTGTGACGATGATGAGACGATGATGATGAACGGCGAGGACCGAACTCGTCAATATCTGGAAGACATCGTGACGAATTGTGAAATGGCTGCAAGGCTCGTGGAACGTGGTCGGGAAGCATTCACTGCGGACGAAATGCTCCAGGCTGCAGCGGCACACGTTCTCACGCAGTGCGGCGAGGATGTCAGGCGCATTGACGATGCGTCTCAGGACTTTGTGAGCAGTCACCCGGACCTTGAGTTACGTGATCTGAAGAACGCACGCAACTTTATGGTGCACGAGTATGACGATGTCAGCCCGGACGTACTCTGGGAAATCCTGGAACTGGACCTCCCGCGGGTGTGTCATCAGATTTTACTGTTTCTTTCAGGGACGTGATGGACCGGGGCGTGATGAAGTTCTCTGCACCCTGAGGAGTGGGGTGAAGGGGCATCCGGCGCAGGAGGCGGGTGCTGAGGTGACGGCAGGGGTAAGGTGCTGTCCTGCGACGATGGAGGGGGCTGAGCCGCCGCGGGCAGCATCGTCGGAAGCAGCATCGTCGAATACAGAACAGGCGGTGCAGCCGAGGTTCAGATCTCCCGCGGGGGTGACAATGCCGAGGCGGACCCAATGATCCACGGCGGCTTCGGCAAGCCCCTGGTCAATGCCCAGGGACTGCCCCACGTGATCGGCGGGAACGCCGCGTTTCACCTCGTTGAGGACGTCGGTCAGCACGCTCATAACAGTTCACTCATGACAGCTCGCTCATGACGGCACACTCACTTCACACCTCTCAGTTGAACTGGCGTGCCACCTGGAACACGCCCACGGCAATGAGCCAGGCCAGCACGGTTTGCACCACTACGGCGCCGCCCGTCCAGCGCCACCCGTAGGCGCGCCGTTGCTCGGCAACCGTGGCCACGCACGGGGTGTACGCCAGCACAAACGCGAGGAAGGCCCAGGCAGCCGCAGCGGCGTGGCCACCGGAACTCTCCTCCAGAGCGGTGCGCAGTTCCCTGCCCAGGGTGCCTCCGGCAGCGGCTTGAGGATCGTCCTCTGCAGCCTCGGCCACGGAGTCCAGGTCATCGTCTGCCATGGCGAAGGATTGGGCAAGATTGCCCACCACCACTTCTTTGGCCACAAAGCCGGTCACCAATGATGATGCCACGCGCCAATCATTCAGCCCCGCAGGCTCCAGCACTGGAGCCACCCCCTGGGCAATGCGCCCGTACACCGAATCTTCCACGGGAACGTCCGCCACCTGGTGGCCGGGAACCACGGGAATGGCCGAGAGCAGCCACACCACCACGAGCGTTCCCGCAATGATGCCACCGGCTCCCTTGATGAACGCCCACACCCGGTGCCACAGCGATGCCAATAGCGGTTTCAGGCGCGGGACGTGATACGCCGGCAGAGCCAGAACCAGTGGCCTGGTCTGCCGGAGATCCCTAAATACGGTGGCCTTCAATGCCAGGCCGCCCAGAACAATGAGCAAGCCCGAGGCCACGTACATGGTGAACACCACCGTGCCCACGTGACCAGGGAAGAAGGCCCCAGCAATCAGGACATAAACCGGCAGGCGCGCTGGGCAACTGGTGAAAGGAATCAATAACCCGGTGAGCAGGCGGCGTCGTTCGTCGGGCATGGTCTTAGTGGCGGGAATAGCGGGAACGTTGCACCCAAAGCCAATCACCAACGGCACCATGGCGCGGCCATCCAGCCCGAGTGCCCGCAGACCCCTATCGGCAACAAAGGCTGCGCGGGCCAAATACCCGGAGTCCTCCAGGATGCCGATGGCCAGGAAAATCAGCGCCAGGAGCGGCACAAAACTCAGCACCGTCCCCACGCCCACCAGGACCCCGTCAACGATGAGGCCCTCCAGCCATGTCCACGGGATGGCGCCGTCAAGGGCGCCCGCAATGGTCTCGGTGAACAGGCCCTCCACGCCATCCACCAGCGGTTTGGCAAACTCAGCGGTGAGTTCAAACAGGAGCCACATCACGGCAAGGAACACGGGAATCCCGGCAAACGGATGCAGAAGGACCCTGTCAATCCTGTCCGTCCAGGAGCGCACGGGGATGGCCGGAGGTGACGGAAGCGCGGCGGCAAGGACCGTATTGGTCCACTCAAAGCGCTCGTCATCGGTCCGGTGCAACGGCGCACTATCCGGGTCATTGCCATGGGTATGCCCCTCAGCGCTGAGCGCCAGCACGCGTTGAACCACATCACCCAGCGCTTCTTGTCCTGCACCGGTGCGCGGGTCCACGGCCACCACCGGGACGTCAGCGGCCACGGCCAGCGCATCCAGGTTGGGAGCAACATCACGCGTAGAGGCCACATCATTCATGGTGATGGCTGCCACCACAGGCACTTCGGTCTCGATGACCTGAGCCAGCAGGTTGAGGGAGCGCGCCAGGCCCGTGGCGTCCAGAATCACGATGGCCAAGTCCGGGGCCTGAGTCTCATCGCGCGAGGTGAGGATGTCAGCCGCCACGCGTTCGTCGGGAGAGCGGGCGATGAGCGAATACGTTCCGGGCAGATCCACCAAGGCCAGGTCTCTCCCCCGCCAGATGCCCGTGGCGATATCCACCGTGGTACCGGGGGCGTTCATCACCGATTGGCGTAGGCCCGTGAGCGCATTAAACAGCGTGGATTTGCCGCAATTGGGGTTACCCGCCAGCGCGATGCGCGGCTGGGTGTGCCGCTGGTGATGGGGGGTGGGGTCTGAGGTTGCAGCGTCTGGGGTTGTGGCTCGAGGTGTGGCTGGTTGTGCTGTGCTGGCCTGAGGTGTGCCGGGCTTTTCTGGGCTCTGCTGGGCTGTGCTGGGTTCTGCGATGGTGAGGTCACCGGTCATGCGGTAGCGAACTCCCGTACGTTGGCTGGAGATGTGGCGTGGGAATCGTCGGTGCTCACTTGAATGCAGGCGCAGGTTTTTCCGTCAATGGCAAAACGGTCACTGCCCACGGCAATAACGCGCGAGCCGAACATGCCACAGTGAATGACGTGGACGGTGGCGCCCTCAGCAATGCCGAGTTCGCGGAGCCGTTGACGCTCGTCAGGCTCTAAATTCACCCACTCCACGGTGGCCTCGGTCCCCGCAGGGCACAGTTGTAACTCCACGTGCCTCACCATAACGCACCGCCCGTCTCACAGATTCCATTGTGCGCAGAGCGGCGCAAAACCGGGCAAAGGGGAACGTGCCGATATCACCTCTGGCCGTAAGCAGCCAAGAGATCGTCAGCATTCCACACCTGAGAAAAAGGCGCATCGCCCGCGCCGCCTGGACATACCCCCACCAAAGACGTGTCACCTCGGAACCCGGGGATGATCGGCGCAGATTCGGCGAGACTGTCATACTCGTCCATGCGCAGTGGCGTACTGCGCCACTTGATTGTCCCCACGAGGCTGAGTCGATGAGCCGGTTGGGCGTCGCCCGCCACCAGGTCAATTTCCGGGATGTTGTTTCGAGGCCACCATCCACCCACGTAGTGAGCCTCGGGCCACGTTGCGTTGGGAAGAAGAAGCGCTAATGCCTCCCGAACAACAGGTTCTATGGCCCGGCCACGCCATTGAGCGTATCCATCATTGAATCGACGAACGGCGAGATCGTGGCGGCCTCTATCAATGTCGCCGAGGGATGGTTCCACGAGGGCAAGCCAGAACCGTAATGCCGGGTCTGCGATTCTCCACCGCCGGTCTCGCAAAGCGAGACGTGCTGAATAGGGATCCTCCCAGGTCACCACCTGCTTCATCGTGAGGAGGTCAAGCGCATTGCGCAATGAGCCAACCGCCATCGATTCACCCACGGATCGTTGAATCTTGGCAAATGACCTCTCTCCTCTTCCCCCCATGGCTGTGAGGACAGTACGTGCGCTGCTTTCAGGCGGGAACTCTCCATCCAGAACACGGATGCCCTCGCTGACGAGGGCACTCGCAGGTCTCGCGAGTGAGGTTTCAACAAATTCCTGCGGTGTCATCCCCGTACCCCACTCACTTGCGACGAGCGGTTGGCCACCTGTCAACAAATATGCATCAAAAGCATCAATGCCACGCGTCCCCGTCCATGCTGCAATATCTCCTGGGGTGAGGGCACTAATCACGATCTCGCGCGCGCGTCCGTGGAAAGGCTGATCATAGGCCGTTAGCTCGCGCATCATTGCCACATCTGAACCCATCAGAATGAGCAACACGGGTAATCGTTCAAGTTCATGGTCCCACATCTGTTGAAGTTGCCCAGCACCGCCCCGGATGGCTTCAAGCAACCAAGGAACTTCATCGAGAACAACAATTGACGGAGTGTCACGTGGCAGCGCCCCTGCCACCATACGAAATGCGCCTGTCAACGATGACGGCGTAGCCTCAGGGGACACATAAGCGGCTCCTGGTAGCGACGATTCTGCGATGGCCTGCACCAACGCCGCAAGTTGATCCCGAGCAGGCATGTTCCGATATGCTTGGAAATACATCGCTGGAATGCTGCATCGTTGAATGAACTCGGTCACCAAACGGGATTTGCCCACGCGTCGGCGCCCGCGCATCATGAGTGCTTTTCCACGAGGACCTCGCGGCCTGCCCACCGCCCCAAGTTCGTCGCGAAGCATCGCTAGCTCACGCTCGCGCCCTACAAAGCCGTCCCAAGACATCCACTCACCTCCCTGGTCATCGTGAGAATACTCTATCACAGAATACTATACTCATGAATAGTTCACTACAATATAGTATTCTCTATGGATAGATTTATACGTCTCCTTATCGTCGAACAGAGCGGCGCAAAACCGGGCAAAGGGGAACGTGCTGGGCGCTAGGTTCCCAGGGATCTGAGCAAGGCGTCTACGTCTGGGTGTTCCGTGGTGTACGGGTCCAGGATCGTCACCGTGCGTTCACTGGGGTGTTTCACGGTGAGATGCGTCCAGTCCACGGAGTACTCTCGGCGGGCTTTGCGTGCCTGTTCGACGAATCTGCCACGCAGTGCCGCTCGGGTGGTGGCTGGTGGGTGGTGCTGAGCGTGAGCAATCTGGCTGGGTGACACCAGGGTCCGGGCAAGGCCGTGGGTTTCCAGGGCACTGAATAGGCCATGCCGGGAGACATCGTGAAAGGCCAGATTCAAGCGGGCAACGCGTGGATCATCAAGGGGGCAGCCTGTTCGTTCCGTGTAGCGGGTCAGGAGGTTCTTCTTGATCACCCAATCCAGTTCCGTGGCCACGGAATCCCAGTTTTCTGATTGCGCGGCTTCCAGGGAACGTTTCCACAGGTCAAGCGCCGCATCATGCAGTGCCGTGTGGGGGCCGTGGTTGAGGTAATGCTCAGCAATGGCCAGGTAGAACTCCGCTTGGGCGTCCTGGGCAGAGATAGTCCTCTCGCGCGTGCCGCCGGATGCGTCACCCCCGATACCGCCACGGGTCCCGGTGCGCGTACCCGAGTGCGTACCCGAGTGAGTACCCGAGTGAGTACCGGAGCGAGTACCCTCAACAAGCGTCATGGGTGAGGCGGACGTTCCGTGGGCGCTGATCTCCCTCAATGTTCGCGCGGGATTTTCCAGAGCAAACGATGGCAATGACCCGCCTGCTTCCATCACGCGCAACAAGAGATCCAGTGCGCCCACCTTGAGTAACGTGGTGGCTTGGGACATGGACGAGTCTCCACAGATCACGTGGAGGCGGCGATATTCCGCGGCATCGGCATGGGGTTCGTCGCGAGCGTTCACCAGGGGCCTGTTGCGCGTGGTGGAGGTGTCAAAATCAGACCACAGGTGTTCGGCGCGTTGGGAGAGGTGAAACTCCGTGCCGCCCCCGGTATCAGGCGGTGTATTGCGCGGCGCAGTGACCCGCGGAGAGTGCGGGCTAGAAAGCCGCGCCGTGGGCCGTGCAGAAACCAGGGCCCCCGCTCCAATGAACAGCGTTCGGGACACTAAGAAGGTGGCCAGGGTGGGCATCACCGCGTCCAGGTTCAGGCTCCGGGGAATGAGGTAGTTCTCGTGGCAGCCATAGGAGTGGCCGTGGGCATCCACGTTGTTCTTGAACACATGAACCGTGCCCGGTGCGCCGCGCTCGGTGCGCCGTTCTTCCATTGCAGCGGCACGATCCCCGAGCATCCGCTCCCCTGCCTTGTCCTGGGCAAGGAGGTCCGCCAGATCATCGCACTCTGCGGTGGCGTATTCCGGGTGCGCCCCTACGTCCAGGTAGAATCGTGATCCGTTGGGCAGGTAGGTGTTGGTACTGCCGTAGTCACGAACATGCGGGGCAAAGAGTTCCCGGGCCAAGGCATCCGGCGTGGGTGGCGTGACTCCCGGACCTGACGGAACTCCCGAACCTGCCGAGCAGGCCACCCCAAACTCCGTTTCCAGGCCCATGATCCGGCGGGGGTTTCGACCGTCGTTCGTTCCACTCACTGGCTCAACCACCCGCCTCAACCGCCTGCCTCAACCGCCCGTGGGTCATTGTGGGCTTGTCCTGACATTGTCCATGATGTCATCACCTGCTCAACCACCCGCCTCAACCGCCTGCCTCAACCGCCCGTGGGTCATTGTGGGCTTGTCCTGACATAGTCCATGATGTCATCACCTGCTCCACCATCCGCCTCACCCGCC
>JAIRQO010000031.1 GCA_031256435.1 Cellulomonadaceae bacterium | reverse complement strand
TGCCAGGCCCGAGGCGTTGTGGATGATTACGTGGACCTTGTCAAAGGGGAGGGGGAGTTCGTGATGGGAGGGCAGGCACGGTGGCGTGACATCGGAGCGATCATCGGCCGTGGCAAACGGGCGCGAGAACGGCGGCGTGTACACCCCGGAGAAGATGGCCAGAGAGGCAATCACCACCACCACCAGCACGGCAATGAGGATTCCGTAAATGACCGCTTGGCGCTCATGCTCGCGCCTACGGCGGCGGACGCGAGCGTCTTCAGGAGCGGGGCCAGTAGTCACGGTATGAAACTACCGGAGCAAGCGCACGCCGCGTGCTGTGACGCGCGGGCAGCCGTGGATAGACAGGCCAGCGTAGTACTGTGCGCTCATGTCATCAGGGAAGTCTCCGTCCGCACCCACGCCACTCGGTGCATCGCAGCCACTCACGCCGGAACAGCGCGCCATTGCCGCGCGCGCGTACAAACTGGGCCTTGAAGAGCGGAAGGCCGCTGCTGCCAAGCGTGCGAAGGTTCGGCTGGTGATCCTCCTTGGCGTGATTCTGGCAGCGCTGGTTGCCACGGGTGTGGTGATGGCGCTGCGGCCCGGTGGTGATGCTGGAGGTGATGCCGGTGGAGCGGGTGCTGGCGGCGATGCCGTGGCGGAGGCCGGTGCCGGGGACGGCCAGGGAGGTGAGGCCGGTGCTGGAACGGGGACGCCTCCCGCGCCGGAGACCATCCCTGAAGAACCCCCGGCCATCACCATCACCCCTGCCGAAGGCGCGCCCTCCACCGCCACAGATGACGGCGGCTTCCTGATTGGCCCCGGCGGCGCCGCCATCACCACGCCCACTGAGGGCGTACCCACGCTCGCGGTGTACCTGGATTACATGTGCCCCCACTGCCACACCTTTGAGGACGCCACCATTGATTCCATCAAGGAACTGGTGGACGCGGGCGAGGTGAACTTCATCCTGCACCCCATCTCCATCATGGACCGGGCGTCCACGGACCAGGCGTTCTCCACGCGCGCGGTGGCTGCTGTTGCCTGGGTGGCAGATCAGGCTCCGGCCCAGTTCCTGGCCTTCCACGAGGGAATCTTTGCGCAGAACCCCACGCAGGGCACGGCGGGATTGTCCAATGAGGACATGGGGAATCTGGCTCGCAGCGTAGGGGTGTCCGACGATATTGCTGAGGGAATCTCCGATGGAACGGCACTCGCCACCTTTGGCGAATGGGTGACTGCCGCCACCCAGATGGCCATTGCTAACCCGGCCTTGGCCAGTGCCGAAACAGGACAATTCCAGGGGACTCCTACGGTCACCATCAACGGCGTGCTGGCCGGAGTGAACTGGCAAATCCCCGGCGCCTTAGCCGGTGCCGTCCGCGCCGCCGCCGAAGCCGCCTAGTTTGCAATCTGTCATTCTGCGCGGAGGACTATAGATATGGAACAGACCGGAGTTGCAGAATCTCGTCGCCACAAATCACCGCTTAGCACTGCCACAAATCACCGCTTAGTGCCGCTCCAAATCACCGGATAACGGCGCCACAAATCACCGCCTTGGATCGCTCCAAATCACCGGATAGCGCTTTTCGGTGCTACTGTCCACCTATGGATACCTATGCTGTTTGTGGACGCCATTATCGTCCTCGCCACATTGACACTCCTCTGCATCGTGCGCTACAAGCCGCAGGGGCTGTTGTCATTGAGGGCCCACGTGGGTGCGGCAAAACCATGACAGCCTTGAATGCAGCATCGTCGTACATTCTCCTTGATGATCCCCTGAGCCGAAGGCGTGCCACCGAGTCTCCCCATTCAGTGCTAGAAGGCGCACCTCCGCGCCTGCTCGACGAATGGCACGATGCGCCGGACTTGTGGAATTTGGTCCGCCGAACGGTGGACTTCTCCCCGAACCGAGGACGATTCATCCTCACGGGTTCATCCGTGCCGCACGACGATGTGACACGGCATACCGGTGGTGGCCGTTTCATTCGTTTACAGCAGAGGACCATGACCGTGCGCGAAAAGGCCCTTGATCCCACGCCAGAACCTGTCAGTCTCTCGGCTCTGTTTGGAGGGAAGGATGTGGTTCCTGCAGAGTCTGAAGACCTCACCCTCAATTCCGTGGTTGGACACATCCTGACCTCAGGGTTCCCCGAGATGATCGATCTCAATTGGGAGTCAACGTGTGCTCGCCTAGACTCGTACATCGACGAAATCAGCCGGACAGATATTCGACGAATCTCCAGCGTCAGGCACGAACCGGACGTGATTAGGCAACTCATTGTGGCACTCGCACGCTCAACCGCGAGTGAGGTGAGCCTGGCCACGCTCGCTCGAGATGTGCGATCCGTTGCCCCCGGATTTCGGCCAGAGACGGCGGGATCCTACGTGGAATTGCTCCAACGATTGTTCTTTGTTGAGGCGCAACGGCCATGGACGCCGCACCTTCGTTCCAGGGCGCTGGTACGGAGTTCGCCAAAGTATCACCTCGCCGATCCTTCTCTGGCCGCTGCTGCTTTAGGGGCGAGTCCCGCGCGGCTCACGGTAGATGCGGAGACGCTCGGATTGCTCTTTGAGTCGGCGGCGTTCCATGACTTGTCCGTTTTCGCCAGTGCTCTGGGAGGAGACGTGCGGCATTATCGGGATTCGAATAAGCGCGAGATCGATGCCATCATTCGTTTGAAGAACGGCCGCTGGGCTGCAGTGGAGGTGAAACTTGGGTCAGCGCGCATCGGGGAAGCGATTGACTCACTGGACCGCGCTCTGGCGGATATCGATACGGGCATAGTGGGTGACCCCGCATTCCGTCTTGTGGTGACGGGAAACGGACCCACTTATCGTATCGACGAACACACGTACACGGCTTCCCTGGACAACCTTGCTCCCTAACACGTGTTCACCCAGAGCGAACCGGGTTCCACCCTGCGCGAAATTGCCCCCGTTTGGCCCGTTCATATCCTAGGCACAGCGTAGAGTCAGGGCAGACTCTAGGAGAACGAGGAGCCCATGCCCATGTTTGAACGGTTTACTGACCGTGCTCGCCGCGTTGTTGTGTTGGCCCAGGAAGAAGCGCGCCTGCTCAATCACGCTTATATCGGCACGGAGCACATCCTGCTCGGGTTGATTCACGAGGGCGAGGGCGTTGCCGCCAAGGCGCTGGAACAGCTCAACATTTCTCTGGAAGGCGTGCGCACCCAGGTCACGGAGATCATTGGCGAGGGCCAGCAAGCCCCGTCCGGGCACATCCCGTTCACGCCGCGCGCCAAGAAGGTGCTGGAACTTTCCCTGCGTGAAGCCCTGCAACTCGGCCACAATTACATTGGCACGGAGCACATCCTGTTGGGGTTGATTCGTGAAGGGGAGGGCGTGGCCGCCCAGGTGCTGATCAAGATGGGGGCTGATCTCCAGAAGGTCCGCCAAACGGTGATCCACACGCTGAGCGGGCAGAACGGCAAGGAACCCGTGACCGCCGGTGTTGGAGGCGGCGGAGGTGAGGCGCCACAGGGTTCGGCCGTGCTGGACCAGTTTGGACGCAACCTCACGCAGGCAGCGCGCGAGGGCAAGGTGGATCCCACCATTGGGCGGGACAAGGAAATTGAGCGCGTGATGCAGGTGCTGAGCCGCCGCACCAAAAACAACCCGGTGCTCATCGGCGAGCCCGGCGTGGGAAAAACCGCCGTGGTGGAGGGCCTGGCTCAGGATATCGCTCGCGGTGACGTCCCGGAAACCCTCAAGGACAAGAACATCTACACGCTGGACATGGGTTCCCTGGTAGCCGGCGCCCGGTACCGTGGTGACTTTGAGGAGCGCCTCAAGAAGGTACTCAAGGAAATCCGCACCCGCGGGGATATCATTCTTTTTATCGACGAGATTCACACGCTCGTGGGAGCGGGCGCTGCGGAAGGTGCCATTGACGCGGCCTCCATCCTCAAGCCGCTGCTGGCGCGCGGTGAACTCCAGACCATCGGGGCCACCACGCTGGACGAGTACCGCAAGTACGTGGAAAAGGACAAGGCCCTGGAACGCCGGTTCCAGCCCATCCAAGTGGCCGAACCCACCACCCATCACGCCATTGAAATCCTCAAGGGTCTGCGTGAACGGTACGAGGTCCACCACCACGTGACCATCACGGACGAGGCTCTGGTAGCCGCCGTGACCCTGGCGGACCGCTACATCAATGACCGGTTCCTGCCGGACAAGGCCATTGACCTGATTGACGAATCCGGGGCGCGCCTGCGCATCAAGCGCATGACGGCACCGCCGGAACTCAAGGCGCTCGACGAACAAATTGTCAACACGCGCCGTGAAAAGGAAGCCGCCATTGACGGCCAGGACTTTGAGAAGGCCGCTGCCTTGCGGGACACCGAAACGCAGTTAACCCAGCAGCGTTCCGAGCAAGAACGCGAGTGGCGTTCCGAGGATTCTCAGACCACCGCCGTGGTGGATGAGGATGTGGTGGCCGAGGTGCTCGCCATGTCCACCGGCGTCCCCGTGGCCAAGTTGACCGAGGCCGAGTCCACTCGCCTGCTCAACATGGAAGACGAGTTGCACAAGCGGATCATCGGTCAGGACGAGGCCATCAAGGCGCTCTCCCAGGCCATCCGTCGCACACGCGCAGGCCTGAAAGACCCCAAGCGCCCCGGCGGTTCGTTCATCTTTGCCGGTCCCACCGGCGTAGGAAAGACGGAATTGGCCAAGGCGCTCGCAGAGTTCTTGTTCGACGATGAAGACGCCTTGATCCAGCTGGACATGTCCGAATACCAGGAGAAGCACACCGCGTCACGCCTCTTCGGTTCACCCCCTGGGTATGTGGGCTACGGCGAAGGCGGGCAACTCACCGAGAAGGTGCGCCGCAAGCCGTTCAGCGTGGTGCTGTTCGACGAAGTGGAGAAGGCTCACCCGGACATCTTCAACTCGCTGTTGCAGGTGCTAGAAGAGGGAAGGCTCACGGACGCCGAAGGCCGCATGGTGGACTTCAAGAACACTGTGATTATCATGACCACCAACTTGGGCACCAAGGACATTGCCAAGGGCGTCCAAACCGGATTCCAGTCCGGCATGGACACGCGCACTGGCTATGACCGCATGAAGGCCAAGGTCCATGACGAACTCAAGAAGAGTTTCCGGCCCGAGTTCCTCAACCGTGTGGATGACGTGATTGTGTTCCCGCAGCTCACGCACGCGGAGATCACGCAGATTGTGGATCTGGAAATCGCCAAGCTGGACAAGCGCCTGGCTGATAAGGACATGGCCATCCAGTTGACGGATGCCGCCAGGGCATTGCTTGCCGAGAAGGGCTATGACCCCGTTCTGGGTGCCAGGCCGCTTAAGCGCGCTATCCAGCGAGACATTGAGGACGCCCTGTCAGAGAAGATTCTCTACGGCGAGTTGAAGTCTGGTGACTTGGTTGTGGTGGACGCCATGGGGGAGGGGATTCTTGGCGAGTTCACCTTCACCCCAGAATTGAAGGTTCCCCTGGAGCCGGAGATGGTGGCCGCTGGAACGGGAACGGACGTTCCCCGTTCCAAACTCCACCCCGGCGGCGAATCCCCCAACCTGATGCACGGCGCGTAGTCACCCCACAAAGTTTCGCCGCTTGGGTGGTTGAGCCAGCGCCGTCAGGCGCGACGGTCGAAACCCCGGCAGGACTAGCTGGATTCCGGTTTTCGGTGGTTGAGCCAGCGCCGTCAGGCGTGGCGGCGCTGTCCTGAGCCTGACGAAGGGTCGAAACCCCCCACCCAACCGTCATGCTGCGGGTCTCGCCAACGGCGAGGCCTCGCAGTATCTCGTTGGTGTCCGTGAGATTCTGCGATCCCCTGCGGGGCCGCAGATGGACGAGTGGGAAGGCCGCTACGGCTTCTCGGCTGCCAGAGCCTTGATGGTTTTCACCGTGTCCTCGGGGTTCAGCGGGTGGCAGCCCAACTCCGTCCACTGGGCAATGAGTTTCGGCTCAATCCTCATCAACCCAAACCCTCGTCGAATCAACGTACTCGGCCGCTTTCTCCGCTCGCCAAGGTCACGCAATAGCCTGAACCAGAAGGTCTCATAGCGGTGCCGCTTGAGAATAATGGCATCAGCCAGGATGCCCTCGTCTTTGCACGCCTGCACCAACTGCGCGGCAAACACGCCCTCGGCAATCACCAAACTCTTGCCGTGAGCGTCAAATACGGCGGTGCCCGTGCGCGAGTTGGTGGGGATCGAATACACGGGAACTTCCGTGCGCCCGCGGTGCGCCACCTCCGTCAGGGCGCGCATCGCCTCCGCCGAGTCCCAGGACCGGGGATCATCCCAGTCAATGATGCCGAACGCCTTGGGCATGTCAGGGTAGGTATCGTCGTGATAAAAATCGTCGAGCCGCATGACGGGCAGGCCGAGCGTGCGCGAAAGTTCCGTTTTTCCGCAGCCCGAAGGCCCGCACAGCAGCACCACGCGCACCTTGGGTTTCTTCACCCCTCCATTGTGGCGCGGTTGATTGCGCCGTTTGATGATGTGGTCATCTTCACGCCATGACCTGCGGTGATTGCGAAGCATTTCCCCCTACGACGATGGACGGCGGCCAGAAGCGTGGTCAGCGGACGTGCCGCTCGGGAAACTCGTGTCACACCCAAGTGGTAGCCTGGCGGCATGGCTTTACACCCTCGCTACCTTGCTACTGACAACCGTTATGACACCATGAACTATCGCCGTGCTGGGCGGTCCGGGCTCATGCTGTCCGCCCTGTCCCTGGGCCTGTGGCACAACTTTGGTGACACGGATCCGTTCCAAAAGCAACGGGACACGGTGCGCCGCGCCTTTGACTTGGGCATCACACAGTTTGACCTGGCCAACAACTACGGTCCGCCTGCGGGAAGTGCGGAAGAGAACTTTGGGCGCATTGTGGCCAAGGATCTGGCCCCGTATCGCGATGACATTGTGGTCACCACCAAGGCCGGATACGGCATGCAGGACGGCCCGTATGGCGAGTGGGGCTCGCGCAAATACATGCTGAATTCGCTGGACGCGTCCCTGGAACGCCTGGGGATGGATTACGTGGACGTGTTCTACAGCCACCGCGCAGACCCCAACACGCCGCTCGAGGAAACCATGGGCGCGCTCGCTTCCGCCGTTCACTCGGGCAAGGCACATTACGCGGCGTTGTCCAACTATTCCCCGGCACGGACTCGGGAAGCGGCAGCCTTGTTGGATGAGATGGGCTGCCCCATGATTCTGCACCAACCGAGTTACTCCATGTTCAACCGTCACATTGAGAATGCCTCCCTGGTGGATGGCGTGGACGGCCAGCAGAAGGAATCGCTCTTGGACGTGGCCGGTGACCTGGGATTCGGCGTGGCCGTGTTCTCGCCGCTGCAACAGGGGTTGTTGACCAGCAGGTACTTGGGTGGAACAGCCCCCGCCGGGTCACGCGCGGCGCGCAAGGACTCGCCGTTCCTGTCCGAGTCCACCATCTCTGAGACGTATTTGGAGCGGGCACGTGGATTGAATGCGATTGCCGAAGGGCGCGGTCAGACGCTTGCCCAGTTGGCACTCGCCTGGATTCTGCGCGACGAGCGGATCACCTCCGCGCTGGTGGGTGCCTCCTCCGTGGCACAATTGGAGGACACCGTGAAAGCGCTGGACGCCGGGCCTCTGACCGACGAGGAACTCGCCGCCATTGAACCGTTGGCTGTGGACGGCACTATTGCCTAACTGCTGGTGTGTGGGTCTGACCACGCTGGACGTCATTCACCGCGTGGGCCAGGCGCCTGCCCGGAATCAGAAAGTCACCGCGTTGCGGCAGGACGTGTCGGCTGGCGGGCCAGCGGCGAATGCTGCGGTGACGGTGGCGGTTTTGAGTAGTCCCGGTGATGCGGCATGCGGAGTAGTGCTGATTACTGCATTGGGTGAGGGCCCGGTGGCTGCGGCGGCGCGGGCTGACCTGGACGCGCGCGGTGTCACGGTGCTGGACTGCGTGCCAGATTCCGGGGAGTTCGATTTGGCCGTGTCCGCCGTGATGGTGGATGACGCCACGGGCGAGCGGAGTGTGACCTCGCCGGATGCCGGGGCGGTGACCGTGGCCGGACCGTCGCATGCCGAACTGGATGCGTGGGCACAGCGGTACGGCGTCCCTCAGGCGATTCTTCTGGATGGCCACCATCCCGAGATTGCCCGAGCTGTGCTGGCCTGGGCGCTGACTCTGGACGTGCCTCCCAGCATCGTGCTCGACGCCGGGCGGTGGCGCCCCGTGTTTGCTGACCTCATCCCGCACGCGGATGTGGTGGCCATGAGCGCGGACTTTGCCATTCCTCGCTCGCAGAACACCGTGCAGAGTGCCCTCAAGATGGGAGCCAAGGCAGTGGTGGTGACCCACGGCGGTGATGCGGTGGAGTGGTGGGTGGCCGAGGCTGACGAGATTCCTGCCGGATATGACAATGCCGAATCTGGCATGGCCGAGACCGGCATGTCCGAATCCGGCACAGCCGCAACGACCCTGGCCGAAACCGGCATGGCCGGATCTGGCAAGCCCACAGCCGGCACCATTGCGGTAACCCAGGTTCCCGTCCAGGACACCCTCGGCGCGGGCGACGCCTTTCACGGCGCACTGGTGGTGGCGCTCGCGGAACAGGCGCGGCAACTGGCCAAATCACACGAGGACAACACACCCGAGGCCGACCAGCACCGCGCCGACCAGCACCGCGCCGACCAGCACCACCCTGACCCGCAC
>JAIRQO010000018.1 GCA_031256435.1 Cellulomonadaceae bacterium | reverse complement strand
GGAAACAGATCATGAAGAAGCACACGCATCGCAAGCCCGCCACCCTTGTCCTCACCGGCCTGCTCGTCATCGGCGGCACCGTAGCCGCCCAACCCGCCTTTGCCTACAGCGGCACCATCACCAAGTGCGTTGGTAGTGCCTTGGTGGTGGCAAAGGGAACAAAGAACACCACCGGACCCATGGTCCTCAAAGCCGTCAATAACACACGAGAACTCAAGCAAGCAGACAAAGGGACTTTCACACAGGTGGGATCACACTCTGCTGGCAACTGGTCCGTCACGGGTACGGGTGCCACTGCCGGAAGCGGATACTGCGGATGACACGCGAAATGTCTCGAGTGCTGAGAGGAATCTTCCCGGCAGCAATGGCAGTAACAGCACTGCTTCTTGCTGCCGGGTGTTCCCCGGATTCAACGCTTGCCGTCACATCCGGATGGGAGGAACCAGGCTGGATGGCTCGCGCTCGGCAAGAATCCGAGGAATATGACCGCCAATGGGAAGCATGCCTTTCTGAATTTGGTGTTGAAAGTGTCACGATGGTTGGTGGCGGTGTCGCGATGAACATCGCAACTGACGACGATGGCAACCAACTTCCAGGCCAAGAAGAACTCGTCCATGTGGCATCCGAAGCATGCGAAGATCGGATCGAAAGACCAGCATCGCTTGATGGAACAAATACTCCCGAGGCATACGCCAAGACCCTTGAGGTTCGCGCCTGTGTCATCGCACATGGATTTGAGCTTCCCGAGCCGCCTTCACAAGAAGTTTGGATTGAGCACGATGAATCAGCATGGAATCCATTTACCGTTCTCATGGATCCAACAATTACCCCCACGGACCAGCAACCCACACGCGAACAACTTGAAGAACTCACCGTCACCTGCCCCCAAGCGCCAGGCCCGCGTTACGGAATCATGTACGACTAGTGCAGTAGATCACCGTGAACAGCACACGATGGCCTGACTGGTGCTCACCTGACACGGGCATCGCAATATCCAGCAGGAAGGGAAAATGCATGACCTCATCGAGGAAGGGACAACGATGGTGGCTTGTAGCGACTGTGATAGTGCTTGCCAATTCCTTGGTCAGCTCGTGTAGTACAGAACCGGATGTATCCACTACGAGTCCCTCCTGGGAAGCACCCGCGTGGATGGCTCAAGCTAGACAGGAAATCGAAGAATACCAGGCAGGCATCGCTGCCTGTTACGAGGAATTCGGGTTAACCCCCACCATCGCCATTGGCGGTACCGTCGGAATTGGTTACGGTGGAGGGGAACCGCCACCAGGATTTGAGGAACTCGCAGAGAAGGCGGGACTCGAGTGTGACCAGCGGGTACCCGCACCTGCTATCTGGGTTGCCCCTCAGGACGAGGCTGCTTACCAGAGAATGCTCGATGTACGCGAATGCCTCTCAGCACACGGATGGCCCACTCCGCAACCGCCAAGTTTCGCTACCTGGAAGGAACAAGAGTTCCCATGGACGGCCTACACGGTACTCATCGATCCCGAGATCACCCCCGTGGCCAACCAACCCACCCATGCTGACCTCCGTGAACTCATGGAAGTCTGCCCACAGGGCGGCACTGGAGGAATCGGCATCTTTGACGGGTAACCACACGACGAAGACGCACCCAAGCCACACCCGCGCAATGAATCGCCATGAGTTGGGAACACAGCCGCCAACGTACATCGCGTAACGGTTTCAGCCAGCCTCGCCCGTTCGGCTTACTTGCCACAACGCACAATTCCGGCACATCCATAGCCTTCAGCAGGGGCGGTATCATGACCCTATGACTCTCCTCAACCGCATCACGTCGGATCCAGCTATCGTGCACGGTCGCGCTGCCATCCGTGGGACACAGATGCGCGTCTGTGACGTTCTCTCGCTCTTAGCTGCGGGCGCACCCGAAAGTGAGATTCTCGATGACTACCCCTACCTCGAAGCCGACGACATTAGGGCTTGCCTCGCATATGCTGCGGCACAATCGAACCACGCAGTTCTTCAAACCGTGTAACCATGCGTTTCCTCGTCTACATACAACTCCCGCGCAATTGACCACTCCGGGTGAGAATATCAAACTCATTCCTTGTGGGTGATTTCCCTCATGAAGGATACCGGTCACCACTAACTCAGGACAGCCTCAATGTGATGGGTAGACAATCGTGATGTCAGCCCTCGGCACCTTGACGAAAGGATTGAAGGATGACCCCACGCACCCACGCCTCAAATGACACAAACACGTCATGACAGATGCCACGCATTTCCTCAAACTGCGCAACGTTTCACTTCTGCTGAAAGAATCGAAAAGGGGGTACACCATGAAACACGTCAGTAAGGGCCTTGTGGGTTGGGTGGCTGCCGTTGTGGTGGCCTTAGGTGCAGGCGTGGTGTTGGGGCGCTGGGCTTTCATGCCGCCCGCGGCGGACAATAAAGCTTTGACTCCGGCCACGGTCACTGTGACGGAGATGACGGTGGGGCAATCCACCCCGGTGGCGGTGTCCGCAGAATGGACCATGGCTCCCCTGGGGATCGGCGCCTCGGAAGGCACGCTCACCTCATTGAAGGTAGCCACGGGTGACACCGTGAAGGCTGGGCAGATCATCTACACCGTGGATTTGAGGCCCGTGACGGTGGCTCAAGGCGAGGTCCCAGCCTTCAGGGACTTGGAGCAGGGTGATTCCGGGGCGGACGTGGCGCAACTCCAGGAGATGCTCATCGCCAAAGACCTGTACCACGGAACCGCTGACGGCTATTTCAGCAGGCCCACCCTCTCAGCCGTTTCGGCGTGGCATAAGAGCATGGGAATAGAACAGGATGGCATTGTCCATGCGGGCGATATTGTCTACGCCGAGCATCTTCCTTCACGGGTACTCATTGCCGACGATATTGCTGTGGGAACGCGGATTCATCCAGGAGACCCCGTATTGAAAGCGCTGATTGGTACTCCGCGGTTCATTGCTGTTTCCTATTCGGGAAATGCTGTGGACACTTCACTACCCATCGAGGTGACGTTCAACGGTGAACCAGTCACGGCTATCGTCGCAGAGAGTAATGATGACGGAGGGGGAAACACCCTCATGGACCTCACCCGTGAAGATGGCTCTCCCCTCTGCGCGGATGCCTGTGATGACGTGCCTTTGAGTAGCCAAGAGGCCGTATATCCGGCACGGCAAATCATGGTTCCTCCCGTCACGGGGCCAGGTGTTCCAGCCGCCGCCGTGCAACTCGACGCCCAAGGCAGCGCCTTTGTGGTGGACCAGAACGGAACGTCCATTCCAGTGACAATCCTGGGTCAAGGTCAGGGAAGCGCGGTGCTCGAGGGTGTGGAGGTGGGGCAGATTGTAGTACTGCCCAACTCTGACGGTGAAGGCTCATAGTGATGCCAGGCCTGAGAGCGAAATCAGAAGCGGGCGCAGGAACGAGCGCAGCAAGCAAGACACAAGCCACGCTGGGCACCACCGTGGGCACCAAGTCCCTGGAGTTTGCCTACAGCCGCGGCGCTGCACCCGTCATCACGGACCTCACGTTGGAGTTGCCTGTAGGGGCGGTCACAGCCATCACTGGAAAATCAGGCTCCGGCAAGTCCACACTCCTCTACCTGCTGGCCCTGATGATCACTCCCACCAGCGGTTCCATCCTGTGGAACGGCGTCAGCGCTTCGGCGCTGAGCGATGCGGAACGTTCCCGCATGCGAGCCACCGAGGTAGGTTTCATCTTCCAGGACGCTCTGCTGGACCCGTCCCGTACGGTACTGGCCAACATTTGCGAGGCCGCCCTCTTTGCGGGAATGCCGCGACACCAGGCCGTAGACCGCGCACGTGAACTCGCCGTGCTATTCGGCGTGGAACACCGCGAAGATCACCGGCCCGGAGAGATCTCCGGCGGCCAAGCCCAACGGGTAGCCATCTGCCGGGCGCTGCTCACCCATCCGCGTGTGATCTTTGCCGATGAACCCACCGGGAACCTGGACAATGACTCGGCGGACGTGGTGTGGCAGGCCTTGGCTGACCAAGCATCCCTGGGGGCTACCGTGGTGGTGTCCACGCATGATCGCACCCTCGCAGACCGCGCCGATCTGGAAGTGTGCCTGTAATGCAGGAACAATGGTCAGGAATCCCCCGCATCAGCGATGTATTGCGCGATGCCTGGGACAATGCGCGAGCCCAAACAGCCACCACTATCACTCTGATCCTTGTTCTGGCCACAGTGTGTTTTGCCATTGTGGTCACCACTGGCCAGTCCGCAGCAGCAGAAGCCCGCGTCATCGAGCAGATTGACGGAGCCGGTACTCGTCTCATCGCATTGTCCGACGACGGAGGCAGTGCCGGGATTCTCCCACAAGCACCTGCCGCTGTGGCAGCGCTCTCTGACGTCTCCTGGGCCTTTGGCCTCGGCGAAGCACGAGATGTCACCAACCCCATCCTCAGCGATGGCCGCGCCGCCGCCCGCGCTCTCATCGGAGACATGCCGCCAGACGTCACCCTGACCCAAGGACGATTCCCTCTTCACGGTGAAGCGATGGTGGGCATTGATGCAGCTCAAGATCTCCACTGCGGACGAGGGTTATGTACGGTTCAGGACGTGAACAGCGCCGTAGATCCGGTTGGGGTGGTGGGGGTCTTCCAGGCTCATGGACCTCTGGAACACCTGAACGGCACGGTACTGGTGGCGAGTGATCCCACAGGCGATTCCGCATTGCGCTATGTGTACGCCATGGCCACCAACGTTGCGGTGGTGGACCGCCTGGAGGCCGTTCTCGCCTCTTCAACGCCTGCGGACAACCCCGCAGCACTCACCGTGGAAACCCCTGCTGGCGCCATTGCTTTGCGGGATGTCATTGCCGGAAGGCTCGGTGCCGCATCCCGCCAACTCATGGGCGTTGTGATGGGTGTGGGTGCCGTGATGATTGCTGTCACCATGTTTGCCACAACCATCTCACGGAGGCGAGACATCGGCCGACGCCGCGCTCTCGGAGCCACTCGCAGCACCCTCATTGCCGGCATGCTCCTACAAACGGCTCTCAGTTCCTGCGCCGGGGCCATCATTGGGACCACCGCCGGCCTCATTGTTCTCCAGGAAACAACCGCCTCACTCCCGTCACCACGGTTCGTGATTGCCGTGACAGGACTCGCACTCCTCCTAGCCTTGGTAGCCACCACTCCCATCGCCACCCACGCCGCCAACCGCGACCCCCTACGCATTCTGCGCGTGCCGTAGCGCGACCGTGCGGGTGCTGTGGGTGTGCAGCGGTGCGACGGGGTGGGTTCTGTGGGGTTTCGACCGTCGGCGCGATAGCGCCTGGCTCAACCGCCCGATGAGATGCTGCGACTGCGCGCAGCATCTCATCGGGTTGGGGTTTGTTTGTATATGCACGAAGGGCCCCGATTTCTCGGGGCCCTTGGTGTTGATGGGTGTTCGGCGGCGTCCTACTCTCCCACTCCGTGGCCGGGGCAGTACCATTGGCGCTGTAGGGCTTTGCTTCCGGGTTCGGTATGGGTCCGGGCGTTTCCCCTACGCTGTGGCCGCCGTAACGTTGTCGAACGTTACCGTTTGTCACAATCTGTACGGTGTTCAGTTGTGATGCACGCACACGGTGGTGTGTTCCACAGTGTGGTGTGTTGGTGGTTCGGGAACCGTATAGTGGACGCAGAGTTTCTTTTAGTGTTGTTTTGTGTGTGTTTGTTGAGGTTGTTGGCTGATTAGTACCGGTCAGCTGCGACAGTCTTTGGTCCCGTCTTCCACTTCCGGCCTATTGACCCCATGGTCTGTGGGGTGCCTTCACACATTGCTGTGTTGGAGGTTTTATCTTGGAGCGGGCTTCCCGCTTAGATGCTTTCAGCGGTTATCCGTTCCGAACGTGGCTAACCAGCGGTGCCCCTGGCGGGACAACTGGCATACTAGAGGTTCGTCCGTCCCGGTCCTCTCGTACTAGGGACAGGTCTCCTCAAACTTCCTGCGCGCGCAGCGGATAGGGACCGAACTGTCTCACGACGTTCTAAACCCAGCTCGCGTGCCGCTTTAATGGGCGAACAGCCCAACCCTTGGGACCTACTCCAGCCCCAGGATGCG
>JAIRQO010000012.1 GCA_031256435.1 Cellulomonadaceae bacterium | reverse complement strand
CGGTGAACGTGGCTCGCAACAGTGGCGAAACCCAGGCCGAGGCAAACGCCCGGTGGATGGATGACACCACCCTCATCCCGCACGTCTCAATACGCGGGCCTTTCACCACCGCACCCACGTCTATCCCGGCAGCCAGCACAGAGATTGCGTCATTCGACTGTCCAGGGTTTGCGTACGCGCGAACGAGGACGTGTTCGGGGGGCAGCGCCCCCTCGTCACAAATCGACAGCCGAGGCATCAACGTTGACGGCCTTGCACATGCGTTCAAAGTGTTCGGAATCGGCAGCTCTCAAGAACTCCATACAACGCTTTAGCTGCGAGTGAACAGCATGAGCATCGAGTACGTCTACACTCTCTGCTCCTTCTCCATGAGAGAAACGATTACAGAAGTCGTAGACATCTCTGTACGGCTCCGATTGCGAATCCACAAGGCTTTTCAATCCGCCATTGAAATCCCTAATATGAGGACTCTTGTAACTGGTAAACACCTCCAGGATGCGGCGGGCGGCGTTAGGAAGTAGGAATAACCGACCTCCTTCTGCGCCTTCGGTGATTCCAATCAGAACTGACGCAAACAGGTACTCATACTCACTCGTGGAGTTTCCCAAAAAAGAAGGCATCGCGGCAAGGCGCGACGACCGCGCCGCACCAGAGGTTGACGCGAACGACTCGAGGTACGAAACTTCAGGATAGTCAGTTTCGGAGACATCCCGCTCTTTGATCTTCTTTGCAGATCGCCTCTTCGCGCTCGCAGTCGACCTTAAGAACAGGCGCAACAGGCTAAAGTCATGGGTGAATACTAGGTACTGCCCAAAGTTGGCGAGGCGATCACACAGCCATTGATGTGTTGCGAAGACTGCCTCGCGATCAAGGGAGCTTGACGGATCATCGATAACAACAAGTCTTTTGGGTGGCACAGATGCGGCGCTCTCTTGGTCTTCGAGCTTTCGAAGAAAGTACAGTAGCGCCAGAGTCGTCCGCTCGCCTTCGCTCAACTTAGTCGCAGGTTGCTCGCCTCGTGCGCATTGGTATGACTTCCCATCGCCGGTCACAACCACGCTTAGGTGGTTCTTTCCATATACGCGTGCCAAGTCTGTGGTCAGCGCATCAGCCATTTCTTTCGTACTGAACTTCTGCTGTCTAATCTCAAACACACGTCGTTCCGCTGCCACCCTCCTTCTCGTCGCATTTTCCACGTCGGCTTCATGCTGTTTGGAGGTGGCCTCATGGCCCCGGAACTCTTCCGCCTTAGAGCCGTAAAGATAGTCGAGCACGATCTGGTGGCGCTCGATAACTAGTTGGTCATGGAGCGCAACCTGGGCATTATGCGAATCAACAACTTTGCGAAGTTGAGTAACACCTCGAGGAGGCGACAGATCGAGATCAGCGGGAAGGTGGGGAATCGCGGCGGGATCTTCTTGCTTGGATTGAATAACACCTAGGAAGCGGGCGTACTCACCCAAGGTGGTTCCAACACTTTCGCGCACTACCCTGAGCGCATTAGCATAGGCGGTTCGAAACTCATCCACCACGCTAGGTTCCTGGGGCAGAGAATCGAGCCATTTCCTTACTTTTTCTTGATGGTCGGTCACTGCTGCAGCAATTGACTCCGCATGCTCACGAACTTGAAACCAGGATTTGTCAAAGTGCTTCGATAGCGCATTCCGCCGCGATGTTGAGATGGCACCGTCGCAGTAGTAGCACTCAGTTCGATCTCGATGCAACTCGACACCAACTTCAACCCAGGATTGTGCGCTCGGGTTTGCTGTCAGAGCTCCTAGCGCGACATGCGCTGGCGTGAGCGAGAGCAGGGTACCCGCTTCGGCGAACAGGCGATCCTCAAGTTGCGGAGGAGCAGCGATGCTCGGTAGGGCTCTTGGGACAACTCCACCCAACTGCCGTAGCGCTTCCCGGTGATTCTTTTTAGGCGGAGTGTTGCGTTTGAACTGGCGCAACTCTTCTTCGACCATACGAATGTGATATCGATGCTTAGTGAACTCCTTCGCGTCAGATCCAGACAGTTCAGAGACGATTCGATCTTGGACGTCTCGAGCTATTCTCGATGCTGCCGTTGTCTCCGCCACCTGTTTCTTATTTGCAGCAGACTCAGCCTGGGTAGCGTCTTCGATCTCCTCAGTCAGGGCTGCCTCTTCCGCCTTGGTGTCAATAGCCTCCTTCCCCAGGGTCACGATAGCAGCCGCCTCCTCCCCATCAAGGAATCCAGCAAGGTTCGAGTTGACCCAGTCCCGAGTGAAGACAGATATCGAGGTACCTGTGGGAACCCTCCCCCCAAGCGGAATCTTACTTCGGTGCTTGGTCTCATCTTCCCAAATCAGCTCGACCGGACTGCCCTCGCCGTCTTCACTTATGGCGAGGAGGAGTTCAGCAATGGTTGACTTCCCACTGCCGTTGTGGCCGTATACGACAGTCTTCTTTCCTGCGGGCACTTCTGGCCAGAAGTCGGCAGTCAAGGATCGCCATCGGTCAGCCAACTGGATACGTCTAAGCATAATCCGAGAATAGCGGCGATACCCAGCCACTGCTACCCTACCCGGTTTTCCTTAAAGGTATGGGCTCCAACGGGAGGAATACTAGCATCTTGAGCTAGGAGTCGACTAGCATCCTTATAGTCTACAAATGGCAGCAAGTGATGCACAACACGATAAGTGTCAATCACCCTCGCCATCAATCGGCCACCTTGGTGGTCGTACCCCGTGAGGCAGGGCCACATCTTGAGGGAGTCGTTCCTCAGCCTGCGGCCTGCGGGCAGGGGTGAGCCACAATGATCACCGCAGTCACGCAGCATCCCCCACGCCCGTCAAGCTGTGGCCCGGAGGGATCACAGCCTCCCCGCCCGGCGAACCCTGGGTTACTCGCGTCAAGAGCCCCATTATCACGATCAACCCAGGGTTCGACGGCGATGGGGTGGGGAATGGTGCGGCTGAAGCGGCGGGATACTTCGGCGAGGAGGCCGGCGATAAGTTCGGCTTCCGAGGCCCCGCGTATTGTGGGACCGCTAGTAGTAGCAGACAGGATGTGAGAGAGGCGCTGGGTAACGCCGTATGGATGAACTCCCAAGCGTCACTATTCGTTGTGCCTTGACGTCGCCGCTACCCTGCCATTATGCGAGTGGGAGTTTTCGTCGATGGAAATAACCTCTATTACGGAGGCAGGGCCGCCTGTGGCCGAGGAGTTGCAGGGTGGCGGTGGATCGACATTCGGGGCCTCGTGGAGAATGTCATCGCAACCCAAGGCGCTTGGAAAGAAGTCAAACTTGAGCACATCGTCTATTGCACCGCTCGTGTCAGCGCAGTTGCGAACGATTCTGCGCACCGGGATCAAGACATCTACCTCAAGGCCATCAAAGCAACGGATTCCGTTGACCACATCGAATATGGCAACTACGTTGCGCGCACAAAGACGGGACTGCTAGCCACGGATCACCCAGGAACGCATCGCCCTGTGATCCACACGTCCACCTGGCCTGTTATGGTGCGGGATAATTCTGGGGCATCCGTCCCAGACGCTCAATTCATGGTGAAGTACCAGCATCACGAGGAAAAAGGCAGCGATGTCAACGTTGCTTCGCACCTTCTGATTGACATCTTGACCAATACGATTGACGCTGCGGTTGTGGTTTCGAACGACAGCGACCTCGCCTACCCCATCAAAGTTGCTCGCCGCCATGTTCCCGTGGGACTCATCAATCCACGCAGCGGTCCAACAGCTGGGGACCTTCAAGGAGATAAGGACGAGGGTGTTGGCAATCATTGGTGGTGGCGTCTCAAGGCCCAGACATTTAAGGATCATCAACTTCCAGACCCCGCTGGAAAATATCTCAAACCCGTAGGGTGGTAACTGCAACCATCACGACACGCCAGTGATGGAACTCCACGTTGAGAAATAGCCTGGCTGGCGTTAACCTGTGAATACTTACTCACCCTGCCCCTTGTGGGCAGGGTCTTTTCGTTCTCGGCCCTTAACCCTCGGATCGGGGCCTTTGTGTTACCCCGAATTCGCGGGTTCCCAGTGCCGGGTCGGCGCGGTGGGGCGGGTGGGGCGTGGATGCACCACAATGGAGTGTAGTCACACCCCATCAGGGCGCCATTCCTAGCAGCCAAGACGGGGAAACGAATACGCAACGCACGGAGGACATGACATGACGCGGCCATTGGTGGGAGTGATTGGTGGGCTCGGGCCGCTGGCCACGGCGTATTTTGTGGAACGCGTGGTGGAATGCACGGACGCCTCCAGCGATCAGGACCACATTGACCAGGTGGTGTTCAGCCACGCGGCAATCCCGGATCGCACGGCCTACGTGCTCGATTCCAACGCACCCAACCCGGGCCCCGTCCTCGCTGAGGACGCCCAGCGGCTCGAACGCTTCGGCGCAACGTTCCTGGTCATGCCCTGCAACACGGCCCACGCCTTCGCCTCCTACGTAACCGCGGCAGTGACCACGCCATTCTTGTCCATCATTGATGTCACGGTAGCGGAGGTGCTGCGCCGCTCACCGGACACCACCACCGTAGGGTTCCTGGCCACCGCGGGTTCGGTCAAAGCAGGCGTGTACGCGGCGGCGTTTGAATCCCATGGCATCAGCCTCATTACGCCCGACGATGCCGGTCAGGATCTCCTGCATTCCGTCATCTATGACCAGGTCAAGGCAGGGCTGCCCTCCAACCCGGACACCCTGAACTCCTTGGTGGCCAGCCTGGTGCATCGTGGAGCCAGCCAGGTGATTCTGGGCTGCACCGAGTTATCGGTGGCTGCGGTGGACCATGACCTCCTCCACCGCCCCGAGATTGTGGACGCCATGGATCAACTGGTCACGGCCACCATCCTGAAGGCGGGCGGAACCCTGCGGTAAGGCCGGTCAGCTCAGGAGCCGTTCACCCCCCGCAACGTCAACGTTACGCCGCGTGCACCTCGCCCAAGGCGAACCTCAAGCAAGGCCAACCTTACGCCGCGTGCTCGGTGCGGTCTCCGGACCATTCGGTGTGGAACACGCCTTCGCGGTCACGGCGCTCGTAGGTGTGTGCCCCAAAGAAGTCGCGCTGCGTTTGGATGAGTGAGGCCGGGAGGCGCTCGGCGCGCACGCCGTCATAGTAACTGAGCGAGGAGGAGAACGCCGGTGCTGGAACGCCGTATCGAGCGGCCCACTGGACCACGCGTCGCCAGGCAGCCACGCCGGCACCCACGGCTTCGGTGAAGTACGGGTCCGCCAGCAGAAGCGGAAGTTCGGGATTGCGCTGGTAGGCCTCGGTGATGCGGTCCAGGAATCGTGCGCGAATGATGCAGCCGCCACGCCAGATCCGTGCCATGGCGCCGCGGTCAATGTTCCATTCGTTCTCCACGGAGGCTGCAGCAATCTGATCAAATCCCTGCGAGTACGCCACCACTTTGGAGGCATAGAGTGCCAGCCGGACATCCTCAATGAACGCGGAGCGTTCGTCGTCGGACAGTTCAGGAATGGGCTCAGCGTCTGCCGGGAGAACGGCTCGCGCCGCTTCACGCTGCGGAACGGACCCGGAAAGCCCGCGCGCAAAGGTGGCCTCGGCAATGCCCGTGATGGGAACACCCAGGTCCAGCGCGTTCTGCACCGTCCACTTGCCTGTGCCCTTTTGCTGCGCCTGGTCCAGCACCAGGTCCACCAACGGCTGGCCTGTGGCGGCATCCGTGTGCGCCAATACGTCCGCAGTGATCTCAATCAGGAAGCTTTCCAAATCACCGGTATTCCACTGCGCAAAGATCTCCGCCATCTGAGGTGCCGTGGCTCCCAAGCCCAAGCGCAGCAGATCATAGGCTTCAGCAATCAGTTGCATATCCGCATACTCAATGCCGTTATGCACCATCTTGACAAAGTGCCCAGCCCCGCCGGGCCCCACGTGCGTGCAACACGGGACGCCGCCCACCTTGGCCGAGATCGCCTCCAGCATGGGACCCAAGGTGGCATAACTCTCGGGTGTTCCCCCAGGCATGATGGACGGGCCGTTCAGCGCGCCCTCTTCCCCACCGGACACGCCCGTGCCCACAAAGTGCAGGCCGCGCGTGGACAGTACGGACTCACGAAGAATGGTGTCCGGGAAGTGGGCGTTCCCCGCATCCACAATGATGTCACCCGGTTCCATTAGATCGGCCAGTTCCGCAATGACGGCGTCCGTAGGCGCGCCAGCCTTCACCATGATGATGGCAGTGCGCGGGCGCTCCAACGCGGCCACAAAATCGGCCATGGATTCGGCGGGAATGAAGGTGCCTTCATCTCCGGCCTCGTCCATCAGCGAGAGAGTCTTAGCAACACTGCGGTTGTGCACCGCCACTCGGTATCCGTGCCGGGCCAAGTTACGGGCCAGGTTCCGTCCCATGACGGCAAGCCCCGTCACGCCGATTTGAGCAGATCCTGGTGCCGGTGTGGTCAATGAGTCCATATCGTAAGCCTAAGCGCTTTTCCCCAGCGGCGCGCCGCACGCCGGGAGACGGTCAGAAGTCCTACCGTTATGAGGTGACTTCAGACCTCCATCATCTCCCTCCGCGCTTTGCCGCGGCGTTGGGTTCGCTGCGTTCACCACGGCTCCGCCCTGGCGTTCGGCTGGTGGAGATCCCCGGTCCATCACGCATAGCCCCGTACACCGTGGCTCTGGAAGGCGCGGCTACCAACCCGTACTCGGACAGCGATGAACCCGATGACGCCACGGGGAGATTTGTGGTCCTTTTTGATCCCGACGAACAACCGGGGTGGCAAGGTGATTTCAGGGTGGTCACCATGGTGCGCACCACGCTGGACGCCGAGGTGGCTGCCGATCCTATGCTCGACGAAGTGGGGTGGAGTTGGGTCACGGGAGCGTTCAATCGTGCCGGGTTGGACGCGGTGGCTCTGGGTGGAACCGTGACCAGGGTCCTGTCTACCAAGTTTGGAGCACTGACGGGTGACAACGCGTCCTGGGGTGACGCGCTCGGCCCTGAGTCCGTAGACGTGGAAGTGCGTGCCTCGTGGACACCGGCCACCACGGATCTTGGCGCTCACCTGCAGTTATGGATGGACGTTCTGGGTACGTCCGCAGGGATGGACTCCCTGCCTGAGGGCGTCACGGCCCTGGCGTCCCGTAGAGTAGCGCTTCGCTAAGGAGTTCTGTGTCAGCCCGCATCCCCCTCAGTGAACTCGGTGACGTGACGGTTCTGACGGAACCAGCCGGTGGTGTACCGAGGGTCACGGCAACCTCCGAGGCCCTCGATCATCTGTGCGAGGCATTACGCTCCGGGAGTGGACCCGTGGCCGCAGACGCCGAGCGAGCCTCCGGCTACTGCTATGGACAATCCACGTACCTGGTTCAACTGAAACGCCACGGCGCGGGAATAGCGCTGATTGACCCGGTGGCGTTACCTGACCTGAGCCCCGTGGCCGCTGCCGTGGGAGGTGCCGAATGGATTCTGCATGCGGCATCCCAGGATCTCCAAGGGTTTGCCGAACACGGAATTGTCCCGGCCACCCTCTTTGATACGGAACTTGCCGGACGCCTGTTGGGATTGCCTCGAGTGGGCCTGGCCAGCATGGTGGCAGAGTTCTTGGGATTGGGCTTGGCCAAGGAACACTCGGCCGTGGATTGGTCCCGGCGGCCTCTGCCTGCCGATTGGCTCCGCTACGCGGCGCTGGACGTGGAAGTTCTCATCGAACTGCGCCACGCCATGGAGGAGCGCTTGGATGCCGCGGGGAAACTCACGTGGGCGCGGCAAGAGTTTGCCGCAGAGTTGACGGCACCCACGCCTCCGCCGCGCGTTGACCCGTGGCGCCGAACCTCGGGAATAGGGTCCATCAAGAACCGGCGTACCCTGGCCATTGTCCGCGAGTTGTGGCTGGCGCGGGATGCCTCGGCGCGGGAACGGGACATTGCCGTGGGCAGGGTACTGCCTGACAAGGCTATCCTGGCAGCGGCTGGGGCGAGGCCCCGCACCACGGCGCAGTTGATCCGCATCACCGAGTTTTCCGGGAAAGGACAGCGCAGACGCGCCCCCTACTGGCAGGAAGCCATCTCAACCGCCTTGCGGCTCCCGGAATCCGCACTGCCCCCGGTCCGTGGACCGCGCCCGGACGGTCCTCCGCCGCATCGCAATTGGGGATCGCGCAAACCCGAGGCGGCGGCCCGTTTGGAGGCGGCCCGCGCCTTCGTCGCCGAGGAATCTGAGCGCTTGGCCATTCCGGTGGAGAACCTTCTGGAGCCGGATGCTTTGCGACGATTGTGCTGGTCACCACCGCGTGACGTGACGTCAAACTCCGTGGCATCAGCGCTGCGCTCACGCCGCGCGCGCGAGTGGCAGGTTGACCTCCTGGCTGCGGGGTTGGCTCAGGCGATCGGTTGAGTACCTCAATCCGAAACTAGATCCGCACCTCGATGCCAGCGGCATGCAGTGTGGCCTTCACATCGGCAATGGTGAAATGGCCGTAGTGGAATACGCCGGCGGCGAGGACGGCATCGGCCCCGGCACGGACAGCTTCCACAAAGTGTTCGGGAGTGCCAGCGCCACCGGAGGCGATCAACGGCACCGGCGTGATGGCCCGCACGGCGTGGAGCATTTCCAAGTCAAAGCCTGCCTTGGTTCCGTCCGCATCCATGGAGTTCAGGAGCACCTCCCCCACGCCGGCCTCGATGGACCGTTCCACCCACTCCAGCGCGTCAATCCCCGTACCCCGGCGCCCGCCGTGGGTGGTGACTTCAAAGCCGGAGGCGGTGTGCGTGTCACCCGTGACACGGCGCGCATCCACGGAGAGGACCAGCACCTGGGACCCAAAACGATCAGCAATCTCCGTCATCAACTCTGGCCTGGCAATAGCAGCCGTATTGACGGATACTTTGTCAGCCCCAGCACGCAGGAGGTTATTCACATTCTCCGTGGACCGGATTCCGCCGCCCACGGTCAAGGGAACAAACACCTGATCGGCGGTTTTCCTCACGATGTCCAGCATGGTTTCACGTCCGCTCGACGATGCTGACACGTCAAGGAAGGTGAGTTCATCAGCGCCTTCCATGTCATAGCGCTGGGCCAACTCCACGGGATCGCCAGCATCGGCAAGGTTCTGGAAGTTGACGCCTTTGACTACGCGCCCGGCGTCCACGTCAAGGCACGGAATCACGCGCACGGCAACGCTCATTGCGGGTCACCTCCGGGGAGAGTGGACGGTGAGGGGGGCGACGAAAGTGACTGCGGGACTGACCGTGGCGGCGTGGCTCCCGGGGACTGCGAGAGCGTGCTCAACCAGTTTCCCAAGAGCGCAATGCCTGCGGAGCCTGATTTTTCCGGGTGGAACTGCGTTCCGCTCAACGGACCATCCTCCACCGCAGCAATGAAGCGAGAATCGCCATGGGTGGCCCAGGTGACCTGTGTATGACCGGTCTGCGCATCCTGGTCCGGCAGTACAGCCTGGCCCGCCAACGCGGCCTGAGCGGCAAAAGAGTGGACAAAGTAGAACCGCTGGTCAGCCACCCCAGAAAAAAGCACGGAGCCCTCGGGGACCTCCACGGGTGACCACCCCATGTGCGGGACTACCGGAGCATTCAGGGGGTCCACGCTTCCGGGCCAATACCCCAGGCCAGGGGTGGTCCCGTGCTCCGTGCCGTGGGAAAAGAGCACTTGGAGGCCCACACAGATGCCGAAAACTGGACGCCCGTCGGCAAGCCGGTCAGCGATGATCTCATCTCCCCCGGCAACCTTCAGTGCCTCCAGGCACGCGGCAAACGCTCCCACTCCAGGAACCACCAGGCCATCAGCGGCCAATGCGGAGTCACGATCAGACGTGAGTTCCACCTCGGCACCAGCGCGTTCGAGCGCCCGGGTCACGGAGCGGACGTTGCCGTATCCGTAATCAAAGACCACCACGCGTGTCATCGCTGCTTACCTCCCTGAAGAGCACATTCCCACAAAGTGTTGGTGCAGGCGGAGTTCGCCCGTGATTTCCGGGTGGAACGAGGTGGCGAGGAGATGGCCTTGCTGTGCGGCAACCACCGGATTGGAACCATCTGCTAAGCGTACGCGAGCCAGGACGTTCACGGCGGGACCACACTGTTCAATCAGTGGTGCTCTGATAAAGACGGCACGGAGAGGACCGCCATGCGCGTCATCGGCGATGCCTGCCACCTGCAGGTCCGCCTCAAAGGATTCCGTTTGACGCCCAAAGGCGTTGCGGCGCACCAACACGTCCATGCCGCCCACGGTGCGCGGAGCAGTATTGTCCGTCACGCGGTCAGCCAGGAGGATCATGCCGGCACAGGTACCGTAGACCGGCAATCCGCTGGCAATCCGCTCTCGCAACGGAGCAGCCAACTCAAAGACTCGCAGCAACCGCGCAATGGTGGTGGACTCGCCACCGGGGATGACGAGACCGTCAACGGACTCCAACTCGCTGATTCGTCGAACAGTCACCGCTGTGGCACCGCAGGACTCCAGAGCAGCGTGATGATCGGCGAATGACCCTTGCAGTGCCAACACGCCGATGACGGGGGCGGTCATTACCAGCCGCGCTCCGCGATGCGCACGGCAGCCGGTTCCTCGTCCACGTTGATGCCCACCATGGCCTCGCCCAAACCTCGCGACACGGAGGCGATCACATCCGGGTCATCAAAGAACGTGGTGGCCTTGACGATGGCCTTGGCGCGATCCTCGGGGTTGCCGGACTTGAAGATTCCGGAGCCCACAAAGACGCCTTGGGCGCCGAGTTGCATCATCATGGCGGCGTCCGCTGGGGTGGCAATGCCACCCGCGGTGAACAGCACTACGGGCAGTTGGCCCGTCTCGGCAATCTCCGTGACCAGGTCAAACGGTGCCTGCAGTTCCTTGGCGGCTACGTAGAGTTCGTCCTTGGGCATAGCCGTCAGGGCGGCAATCTCCGAACGGATCTTGCGCATGTGGGTGGTGGCGTTGGACACGTCACCGGTTCCGGCCTCACCCTTGGAGCGGATAAACGCAGCACCTTCGGTGATGCGTCGAAGAGCCTCACCGAGGTTGGTGGCACCGCAGACAAAGGGGACGGTGAACGCCCACTTGTCAATGTGGTTGGTGTAGTCAGCGGGGCTGAGCACCTCGGACTCGTCAATGTAATCCACGCCAAGCGATTGGAGAACTTGAGCCTCCACAAAGTGGCCGATGCGGGCCTTGGCCATCACGGGGATGGACACGGCGTTGATGATGCCATCAATCATGTCCGGGTCAGACATGCGGGAAATGCCACCCTGGGCGCGAATGTCAGCGGGCACGCGCTCGAGGGCCATGACGGCCACGGCGCCAGCGTCTTCAGCAATCTTTGCCTGCTCCGGGGTGACAACGTCCATGATGACGCCGCCCTTGAGCATCTCGGCCATGCCGCGCTTGACTCGGGCGGTGCCTACCTGAACTTCGTTGACGTCGTTAGCGAGTGTGTTCACGAGGGGCAAGTCTACGGGTTCGCCCGCAGGGTGTCAGGCAGGAGATCGTC
>JAIRQO010000063.1 GCA_031256435.1 Cellulomonadaceae bacterium | reverse complement strand
ACTCGGGCGAGTATCCAGGTTCAGAGATCCGTCGGCAACGTTCACTGCTCCACCAAGGGTGACCGAAGCGCTCTCCTCCGCTAGGACTGTCACATTATCCTTGGCATTAATCGGGCTATTGACCTGGATAATGGCGGAATTCGTTGCTTCGGCGCGAACTCCCTGTGTAGCAGTGACTGTTCCCCCAATGGTGGAGACCTTCGAGTTAAACCCATCTGCTTCGAATACCACATAGTGACCGGACACTGATTCGTTGAGCGTTATGGTGCTTCCCGACACCGCCGACGCCGAAGCCGATCCGCCGGAGGACGTTGCCAAGTACCTACCCCCGACGTTGACAACCGAACCCGCTGAAGTGCTGATATGAGTAGTGTCGTCGGGGCTCGTGACTGTGACATCGTCATCGACCGTTACTTTCGCGCCAACATATGCCTGTACCGGGCTCTTCTCAACCTTGATGGAACCGACTGTTACTTGAGTCCCAGTGTCCGTGGCAAGAATTCCGTTGTCCCCGGTAACTTCACCAGTAATTGTGAGCTTCGATCCATCTCGAACGTCGACATTGTTGCCAGCAGCGCCTGCCGACGCGGAAGTTACCGTTGCCACGGAGTTACCGTCCACCAACAGCGCGTTTCCACCGGTGGACTTCACGTGAAGACCCACTGTGGGAGTTTCACCCACTAGTTCTAACTTTGCGCCGTTCTCAATTGTAAGTGCAACATTCCCTATGATGGTCAGGTCACAGCCGTTGAGATCGAGCCTGACCGACTTGCCCCCTGACAGTGTGATGGGTCCTTGGACTTCAGGTCCGCATTTGGACGGGGGGACTTGGATCGTCGCCGATGTTCTGTCGGGGACCTCATCCAGGGCTTGCTGCAACCATGACGTTTCATCGGCAAATGCCGGGACTCCGGTCAGGGCACCACCGAGCGCGAGCGCGCTCGCCACCACGGATGCACAGAGGATTCTGATTCGAGTCTTCATTGACTTCTCCCACAGTCCCGGCGCCACATTTGAGGCGCATCTGAACCCAGCGTTCCACACACAGCCGGACCATGCCCTCCCACCACAGACATCGTTCCCAAGTTGTTACACCCCGTTTGTCTCTCTGCCGGGCCCAACCCTGGGTCCGGATCAAGTGCGCCTAATCCACCCTGGGTCCGAAATTCATGCCTATTGAGCCTCTTTAGGAAAAATATCCGGACCCAGGATGAGAAACCCGCACCCCATCCGGACCCAGGATGATAAACCTGCACCCCATCCGGACCCAGGGTGAACGGTGGACGCGGAAATCGCCGTTGTGCTACCACATTGCGGCCGCGCGCACCTGATTCCCCGGAAATCACCGCCGTTTGGGTTGATGTGCGACGAAACTGCGGGCCGGGTCCCAAGACTCTCCCAGAGTTGGACTCTCGCCGCCGTGAAAAGGATGGTGGGGGACCTGGCGGTTGATGGACGTAGCGGGCGGACCTGGAGGGGTACCTGGAGGCATCCACGGAGGGATTCGGCGCAACGCTGCGCGTTGCAGCACCCGCTCGCTTCGCTCGCGTCGTGCGATTGTTCGGAAGCCCATCGGGGCTTCCTCTCGAAAAATCGCACGCCCTCACGGGTTCTCATCGCTGCGTCTATGCTGATGCGAAAACCCGGCAGAAGCCGGGTTTTCGCATCAGCGGAGATGGAGGGATTCGAACCCTCGAGGGGCGCAAACCCCAACCGCCTTAGCAGGGCGGCGCACTAGGCCACTATGCGACATCTCCAAGTTCACACTGCCAAGCATCCCAACCAGAAACATCCAGCCCGGGCACATCCGGCGCGTGCCGTCCTAGCCTACCGGAGCGCAGCGCATTCGCCATAATCGGCACGGCGCGATAGGCATCTCGGCGCTCGCCACCCGCTCCGTTCACGCCTGCCTCCCGCGCGGACGTACAATCGGGCCATGATTGAACGCCGTAGCCCGCGCGAAATTGAGCAGATGCGTCCCGCTGGACGATTCGTTGCCGATGTACTCCTGGCCTGCCGTGAAGCCGCCAAACCCGGAGTCAACCTTCTGGAGATTGACGAACTCGCGCACTCAATGATCCGTAAGGCCGGCGCGGTGTCCTGCTACATCGATTACCACCCGTCCTTTGGAGCCATGCCTTTTGGCAAGGTGATTTGTACGTCCGTCAATGACGCCGTCCTCCACGGACTCCCTTTTGACTACACGCTGAAGAAAGGCGACTTGCTCTCTCTCGATTTCGCCGCGCAGTTGAATGGTTGGGTGAGCGATTCAGCCCTGTCCATCGTCGTCGGGAAAAACCCTGACGCTGCGCAACAAACTGAAGATGAGAAACTCATCAAAGTCACGGAAGAAGCCCTGGCGGCGGCAATTGAAGTAGCCAAGCCGGGCGGGCGCGTGGGGGACATTTCCTACACCATTGGGCAGATTGCGCGCTCGTATGGCCTGACCATCAATATGGACTTTGGCGGCCACGGCGTGGGGCGCACCATGCACGGCGATCCGCACGTGGCAAACGACGGCAAGAAGCGCCGCGGCGTCCCACTGAAACCCGGCCTGGTCATTGCCATTGAACCGTGGTTCCTCCACACCACCGATGAAATTTTCACCGACGACGACGGTTGGACCCTGCGTTCCATTGATGGCTCCCGTGGTGCCCACAGCGAGCACACCATCGCGATCACCGCTGGCGAACCGATTGTCCTGACCGCGCGGGACTAGGGTTGGCTGGATAGGTTAAGCCGTATCCTGCGGGGCCAGATCATGCGGGACGGTTACCTCAGGTGATACTCTTCGAAGGCGTTTTGGTGATACACTTCTGTTATGCCAACTACGTATCCTCGGGTCCAGGTGACCCGTACCCCCGAGGTGGATCGGATTCTCTGTGAGGGGAATCGACGCTGGCCAGGCCGTCCCGCTGGCGCCACCCTCATTGCGCTTGCGTCCGAGGCTCTTGAACCCGCCGCTCAGTCCGGGGTGCAGACCTCTCGTTCGTCGCACTTGATGACGTTCACTTCCCCGCAACCTCTCACCGACGCCCTCCTTCAAACCGCACTTGATGAGGACTGACCTGTGAGCACCCGCAGTGGAGACGGCGTGGCGGACTTGCCCGATGTCAATGTATTGGTTGCGCTGTATGTCACCAGCCACCCTCACCATGACGCTGCTCGCGCCTGGTTTGACAGGGCCAACTCCATTGCCACAACGCCAATCACTCAGGCTGGCCTACTTTGCATGTTGATGAATCCCGTCATCGTTGACCGCCCCCGCCGAGCCTCTGCTATCGCCGCAGTCACAGACCTGATCAACACCCCTGGCGTCACGTATTGGCCGGATCTAACGGCCAACGTTGCCCAAAGCCGATTCATGTACGCACTCACGGGGCATCGTCAGGTAACGGACCTGCACCTTCTCGACATCGCGGCGGCGCACGGTGGCAGACTGGTCACGTTCGATGCAAAACTCCGCGCAGCGCTTCGAAAGGCCGATCGATGGTGGGTGATGACACTGGACTGATGTGGTATCAGAATGACCAGGTCACATCGACTGGTGAGTATCTTGTGGAGTGAGGACCTGCGGTCCTCCCTCCTCAAAGCGGTGACGGTGCTTGTCGCTACGCTCCGGCGACCCTCACCTTGGCCTCGGCCTCGTGAGTGCAAGCACTCACGGGCACTCACCCTGCGGTGACGGTGGTGTCTAGTCTCAGCACATTGGAATAGGGTGTCTCGCGTCATTGGAATAGGGTGTCTCGGGTCATTGGCATAGCGTGCCGGGCTGGGTGATCAAGGTCGGCGAGGCTGGGGGATGAGTACCCGACGCCTCGTTATTACCGCTGTCCTCCAAGGCAATTCCCAGGCCGAAGTCGCGAGAACCTACGGCGTGTCTCAAGGCTGGATATCCAAGGTGATGGCCCGCTACCGCATCGAGGGCGAAGCCGCGTTCGAACCCAAGTCCAGAGCCCGAAAGACCCACGCCGAGGCCACTGGTATCGAGACAGTTGAAAAGGTTCTTGCCCTCCGTGCTGACCTGACCACTCGCGGCCTGGATGCCGGCGCCGACACCATCAAGTGGCACCTACGCCATCACCACCACATCGAACTATCGCGCGCCACGATCCACCGCATCCTGACCCGCGCCCAGGTAGTAACCCCGGAACCGAAAAAGCGACCCAAATCCTCCACCATCCGGTTCGAAGCAGCCCAACCCAACGAAACCTGGCAATCAGACTTCACCCACTACCGCCTCACCCGGCCTGACGGCCGCCCCGGCGCCGACACTGAGATCATCACCTGGATCGACGACTGTTCACGACTCGTCCTCCACTGCTCCGCCCACAACCGGATCACTGCCAAAATCGTCAAAGACACGTTCTGCCAAGCCGGTGACCTGCACGGATACCCCGCCTCTACCCTGACAGACAACGGCATGGTCTACACCGTTCGCCTTGCCACCGGCCGCGGAGGCCGCACCGCCCTAGAAAAGGAACTACAAGCCCGACACATCACCCAAAAAAACGGCCGACCAAACAAACCCACCACCCAAGGCAAAGTCGAACGCTTCCAAGCCACCCTCAAGAAATGGCTACGAGCCCAACCCAACCAACCCACCACCATCAACGAACTCAACACACTCATAACAGTGTTCATCACCGAATACAACCAACACCGACCCCACCGAGCCCTACCACACCAATCCACCCCAACCACGATCTACACCACCCGCCCCAAAGCCACCCCCAACAGCCACAACCGCACCGACACCCACAACCGAGTCCGTCACGACAAAATCGACTCCACCGGAAAACTCACCCTGCGCCACGCCGGAAAACTGCACCACATCGGCATCGGCCGAACCCACGCCAGAACCCCCATCATCATGCTCATCCAAGACCTCAACATCACAGTAATCCACGCCGCCACCGGCGAGATCCTCCGCGAACTCACCCTCGACACCACCCGCGACTACCAACCACTACACCGACCCCCAAACCCAACCACAAAAAACAAAGAAGCCTGAACCCCCAAAACGAGGGTTCAGGCTATTCCAATGTCCTGAGACATCACACTGCGGTGACGGTGGGATTTGAACCCACGGTGGCTTTGACACCACACAGCATTTCGAGTGCTGCACCTTCGGCCGCTCGGACACGTCACCTTCGCGATGCTCTCCGCGCATCTGGCGAGCATCGCCGTCCTACATTACCTGAACCAGGCCCAAACCCCCAAACCCGTGTCCCACCGCGGATTTCCTGCCACGGTTGCCGCAGCGCCATGTCACTCGGCTAACAACGCACGCCGCCCCTTCTCGGTCCGTTCATCTCCTACCCTCGCGCTACTCTTCGAGCATGGACCAGCGAAGCCGCTCCGCCACCACTGTGTGGCTGATTCTTGCGGTTTCTGCTGCCCTCACGTCCCTCCTGCCACTCGTATCCGGGCGCTGGCTCGTGACAGCCGTGGCGGTATTTGTGTGCGTTGGCGTCGTCATGTTGGCCTCGCGTGAGATTGTTTCTTCCCGACGACGATGGATGTGGGTTCCCTCCGTAGCAGGGCTGAGCGCCTCCTGGCTATTTCTCATCATCGCGTGGGGTTGGCCGGGTGTTGCGAATCCCATAGATGTCACCCGGTGGCGAACGGTGGAGGCTGTCAGGCAGATTGGTGACCTCAGAGCCCCACTGCCAGACTCGTTGGAGATGACCGGACTGCTGATTGCTGGTGGACTAATTGCCCTGGTCATCGCTGACTTCCTTGCGGTGGGATGGGGGAAGCCACTTGCTGCCGCCGTTCCCGTCCTTGCTCTCCTTGCGCCTGCCTTGGCGCTGAATAGGACAGTTCCCTGGTTCTCCCTCGTTGCTGCCCTCGCAGCGTTGTTGGGTGCCATCGCCCCGCGTGTTCCGCAGCGATCATGGCTTTCGCGCGGATGGATCACCGTCAGCGCAGTGGCCGTGTGCGCCTTGGCACTGGTGATTCGTATGGGGGCCGTGGGCCTACCTCCTCCCCCGGTGCTCGCGTTCACCGGCGGAGGTGCCAGCATTCGCCTGCCCATGTCCGGTGATCTTGACATCACGGGTGATCTGACGGGATCTCGCAACCCGCGCGTTCTCTTCACCTACACCAGCACGTTGAACGAACCCGTGGGGCCCCTGCGCATGACCTCCATGCGTGAGTTTGATGGTCAGCAGTGGAGACGCGAACCTCGCTCTGATCAGCAGATCAACGCCATCGGTACTGGACTACTCACCCCCATCCCGTGGTATCCCATGCCGCAACGAACTGGGATCTCAATGCGCTTTGTGGATTTCCCGTACCTCAGCGTTCCTCGCCCCGTGGAACCGCACGCCATGTTCTCCAAGACGGGTCATTGGCAGTATGACTGGATCGTGGATGAAGTATGGAGGGAGTCTCATCCCCTGCAGCGCGATGACGAGGTGAACTTCTCGCTCTCACCCCGCCTGATTGCTCCACCCATGCTCTCCATTGCCGAGGCCCGAGCACAGGAGCGGGCCAGGCAGGACCTCATGTCCAGCCTTGTCATGATGGACCTTGCTGAACTGCCTGATGACCAGGCACGTGAACCGCAGGAGAGCACTGCGGTGGTCACGCCGGATCGGATCACCTTGATCGATTCCCTGGGTAGGCGGACCCACGCTCCCAGGGGGGCGGCGCGTGGCGTGACCGGACTGCGTCAGAGTACGCAGACTCCAGCGTGGACCGGAGGGATCGAATTCCCCGTGACCGTGGAAACTACCGAGACGGACACGCTTGCGGGTGGCGGACTGGAGTTCTCGTCGGATACCTTTTCCAATGCGGACCTCACGGTATCCATCGATGTTCACGGTGGCGTGGCTATCCGCGATGGTGGTCAACTCACTACCGCTATCCGTGTGGGAGAAGGAGTGATTACTTCTGATTCCCGGTTCCTGCAGTTGCCGAACACCCCCAAGATCACGGCTGTAGCAGAGCACGCTCTCACGGTGGTGGGCGAGGAAACCAGCATCCACGGAATAGCCCTGGCGCTGCAAAACTACCTGCGTGGCATGACGTACTCGCTTGAGGCTCCCCCCGCCACCTCAGGTGACATGGTGTGGGATCTCTTGCGGCACCGCTCGGGCTATTGCGTTCACTTTGCTACGGCGTTTGTCATCATGGCGCGCACGCTGGATATTCCCGCTCGCCTCGCTCTCGGATACCAACCAGGGGACCGAGAAGGAAACACGTGGACGGTGACGGACGAGCACTCGCACGCCTGGCCCGAGGTGTTCTTCCCAGAACTCGGGTGGGTGAATTATGAGCCCACTCCCGCTGTCCAAACCGGCGCCGCCCCGGCGCACACCGCCGAACGGGAGCGTTCGGTACCGGAACCTGATGGTGATGACGCGGTTGCGGACGCCGAGGATGCTGCCGGAGGGCGCGGCGGATTCGGGCAACCGAATGATCAGAACATGTTTGACTACCAACCGCCAACGCTGTTGGCCACCGACGCCCCGGAGGTGAACGCGGAGCGCACTGCGTCAACCCTACTTCGTGAGAACTTTAGAACAGCAGGCCTGTGGCCCTGGGCCATCCTGGTGCTCGCCTGGATTGCTTGGGCGGCCTCTGTTCACTTCCGTCCCACTCGCCATCACAGATCGAGGAATACACTCATGCACACTCCGCCTACACCAGAGTTCACCGCCCGCATTGACGAGTTGGTGAAGGTCACTACACGTGTGCGAGAAGCCCTGGCCAGTGTGGTGGTGACGGCGCCCGAGGTTCCACGGTTGACCGTAGCCGTGCTCCTTGCCGGAGGTCACCTGCTAATTGAGGATGTTCCAGGTGTGGGGAAAACCACGTTGGCCAACGCCTTGGCGCGGTCCATCCACTCCACCATGGGGCGAGTTCAGTTCACCCCGGATCTCCTGCCCTCAGACCTCACCGGAGTGAGCATTTATCAGAACCAGACGGGAGAGTTCATTTTCCGGCCCGGTCCCGTGTTCAACTCCATTGTCATTGGGGACGAAATCAACCGCGCCTCCCCCAAAACGCAATCGGCATTGCTGGAGTGCATGGAAGAACACCAAGTGACCGTAGACGGAGAGTCCTACCCATTACCCGAACCATTCCTGGTGGTGGCCACGCAAAACCCGGTGGAACTGGAAGGCACCTATCCCCTGCCCGAGGCACAACGAGACCGCTTCATGGCCCGGTTAGCCATTGGGTATCCCGATGCCGCCGGAGAGATGGTCATGTTGGATCGGCTTGAATCTGCATCCCCGCTTGATGCCCTAGAACCTGTGACCACTGGGGCTGCGGTATTGGAGATGCAGCGGTTGGTACCGCAGGTGTTCGCCTCGGACGCCGTGAAAGAATACGTACTGCGCTTGGTCACCGCCACGCGTGAGCACTCTGCCACCCAACTCGGCGCTTCACCTCGTGCGTCACTCCAACTCCTGCGCGCAGCCAAGGCACTGGCAGCCATGGAAGGGCGCACGCAGGTGAGCGCAGCAGATGTTCAGGAACTAGCTGTCCCGGTTCTGGCTCACCGGTTAATCTTGACCGGCCAAGCACGCATCACAGGAACGAGTGCCGCTGACCTGATGGCCGAGATTGTGGCTGATACGCCGCTGCCTGCTGAAACAGCGGTTGCTGGTGAAACAGCGGTGGCTCCGAATGCTGCCTTGACCGTGGATCACTGATGGGTGCGGCATCGCAGGTGAGGCCAAGGCCCCGAGCCATTGTGCTTGCGGTGAGTGGTCTGGTGATCGGTGTCGCCGGCTGGCTCGCAGCACTTCCGGATCTGGTGGGAATCGGCGTTACGGCGGTTGCGCTTGTTGGTGGGGCTGCGGTGCTGGCGCTCGTCCGAGGTAAACGGGATGCGGAGTTGCTGTCCGTAGAACGAGTCATCACGCCAGCCGCACTTCATGCTGGGGACACAGCAGAACTTCACTCCAGCGTTCAGGCGGTCTCGCAGGGTGGACAGCGCCCAGGGAGAAATCTGAACACGCTCACCCCACAGGACACCATTCCGAGTGAGTTGCTCCGGCCACCGAGCACTAAGCCGGCTGAATCTTCAACGCCACTAGGTGGTGATCCGCACCTGGCGGAAGGCACCACACCGGAATCCCTTTCGCTGGAGACAGGCGCACCAGAGACCATCGCACTGGAACCCACCTCACTGGAAACCATTGCGCTGGCAGACCGGGTGGACACCTTTGCCACGCTCCACCCGCCGCATCGTGGGCGGTGGAGCATCGGACCCGTGCGCACTACCAGGCTAGATGCGTTCGGCCTGTACTCGCGGAGAGCAAACGTCGGCCCACTGACACCCCTCACCGCGTGGCCAGCCGTCACCGCCGTTCCCGTGGAATCCGCCATGGGCACCACTCTCCGCAGGGGCGCCCGATGGGGTGCCAGCCAGCAATCACCCGACGATGCCGTGCTCCGGGAATACGTCCCTGGTGATGACCCCCGCAGAATCCACTGGCGTGCTGCGGCCCGCCAAGGATCACTGATGGTCAGGGCGGAAGATTCCGGCACTGTCACCGGAGTGACAGTCCTGCTGGACTCGGCACTCCTGACTGCACCATCAGCATCGAGATCCGTCAGCGGCTTGTTCCACCAGGAATCCGAATGGGTAGTGGAACACGTGGCCTCCCTAGCATGCTCACTCCTGGATGCGGGCTATCACGTTCGATTCGTTGCTACAGGTGAACCGCAGGCGGTCACTGCTACGCAGGCAGATCACGGACGCATTGCCGTCCTCGATGCCTGCGTAGACCTCCACGGATTCCCCTCGGTCAAGGCAGCACTCTCGGCCCGCGTGGCAACAACTGCCACCCTGGCGGGCCAGCGCACCGATAATCTGGTTGCCGTGATCCCTGCCTTCAGCACGGCAGACTGCGCCGCCCTTGCCCACACCGTCAACCAGGGTGGCGGAATCGCCCTGGTCATCGGAGCCCATCCGGAAGCAACCCTCAACGCGCTCACCTCCCTCGGCTGGAACGCCCGCGCCGTCCAGCCCACCGGAGACCACCGCACAGCCTGGCTGTCAAGGTGAGGCTGTGAAGGCGTGGCAGTAACGGTGTTCCTGTGACAGCCTGCCTACCCACGAGCGCTTGAGCGAGGCCGCACAGCGCCCAATGCCATTGTCCGTAGTCTGACGAAGGCTCGAAACCCCGGCCAATCAACACTCATCCATTGCGGCATGCCCAGCACGGCACAGGCATCACCGCTCAGGCATCGCCGCACGGGCATCACCGGTCAGGCATCACCGCACGTCATTCCTGAAAAAATCTGTCAACATCTGCGCGCATTCGGCGGCCCGAATCCCGCTGATGACCTCTACACGATGCAACCCTTGGGAATCACGCACTACGTCCCACACGGAGCCACAGGCTCCGGCTTTCGCGTCCCACGCACCAAAGACCACCCTGTCCACTCGCGCAGCCAGCAAGGCACCGGCGCACATCACGCAGGGTTCCAAGGTCACTACCAAGGTGGTTCCGTCCAACCGCCAGTTCCCTTGGCTCTCGGCAGCAGCCCGCAAGGCCACCACCTCGGCGTGTGCTACCGGATCGCCCAGGAGTTCCCGCTGATTGAACCCGGAACCCAGCACCTCACCATCGTCGGATATCACCACCGCACCCACGGGAACGTCTCCCGCCGGAAGCGCCAACGCGGCCTGCTCCAGCGCCAACCCGATGGCACCCTCATAACGCGCGCGCACATCCCGAGCCAGCCATGTCATGTCACCAGCCTAACTCTGGCTGCGCGGGGTAGCCTAGGGGGTATGCGCCTCCTCGTCGCCGATCATCCGCTTATTGACCACAAACTCACCGTGCTGCGGGACAAGAACACAGTGTCCCCCACGTTCCGCCTCCTCGTTGATGAACTGGTCACGCTCCTGGCGTATGAGGCCACGCGCCACGTTCGCGTAGTCCCGCGAGACATCGAAACCCCTGTCACGGCCATGACAGGGGTATTCCTCAGCGAACCGATGCCCATTGTGATTCCGATTCTGCGTGCCGGACTCGGCATGCTGGACGGCATGACTCGGCTCATGCCCACCGCCGAAGTGGGATTCCTCGGCTTGCAGCGCGACGAAGAAACCTTTGAAGCCGTCACGTATGCCAACCGTTTGCCCGACGACCTATCCAACCGCCAGGTGTTCCTGCTGGATCCCATGTTGGCTACCGGTGGATCGTTGATTGCGGCGATTGAATACGTCCTGGAACGCGGCGCGAGTGACGTGACCTGCGTGTGCATCATCGCAGCGCCCGAAGGCGTGGAAGCGGTGAAGGAAGCGATGAAGGATCGTGCCGACGTCAACGTTGTGGTGGCCGCTGTGGATCAGAAACTCAACGAGAAGAAATACATTGTTCCCGGCCTCGGAGACGCCGGGGACCGCCTGTACGGGATTGTTGACTAGTTTCCCACCGCCACCCCGAGATACTGCGAGACGCCTACAGCATCCGCAGCATGACGGGTCTAGAGGTATCGGTCCAGAGGTTTCGCCTAGGCGCGGGGACGCCAGAGGACTACGGCGCCGCCGGAGTGGGTGACGCGCCTTCCGCGAGGAACGGCCACTACATCGCCCGATGTACCCGCAGCAAACACACGATTCTGCGCGGCATCCAGCCGCGACTGCTCGGCCAGCAGCCGCGCCACCTGTTTGCGCAGGCCATCTACCTGATCCTCCAAGGCAAGAATCCGCTTGATTCCAGCCAAGTTGATGCCCTCCGTCTGAGCAAGATATTGCACCTGGCGCAGGGCTTCCACGTCACGCAGCGAGTATCGGCGGCCCCCGCCTCGGGTGCGCGCAGGCACCACGAGGCCCAGCCGGTCATACTGACGCAACGTTTGCGCGTGCATGCCCGCAGCCAGGGCCGCCTGCGTCACCGTGAGCAGGGGGGCTTCGTCGATGGTGGACATGAGCTACTTGGCGGCTTCGGCTGCCAGCGTTTCACGCGGACTGGCGGAACCCAGTTCGGCGTCAAACTGCTCCAACGCAGCCCTGGCCTTCTTGGACAATCGTGACGGCACTTCAACCTGCACGGTCACGTGGAGGTCGCCCGCAGCGTTCTTGCCAGATGCAGGAACCCCGTGGCCCTTGACGCGCAACTTCTTCCCGGAGGCAGTCCCCGCAGGAATCTTGACCGTCACCGTTTCACCGGACAGGGTGGGCACGTCAATCTTTGCCCCCAGCGCGGCCTCGGTAAAGGTCACGGGAAGGTCCATGGTGAGGTTCCGCCCGGCCATGGCAAACACGGGGTGTTTGTTGACGTGGACGGACAACACCAGGTCACCGGCATCTCCACCCTGCGGCGAGGGACGGCCCTTGCCGCGAATCCGCAACTTGGCACCATCGGCCACACCACCGGGAATCTTGGTGGTGACTTTGCGACCGTCCACGGTGAGTTCTACGGTCTGGCCACGCACGGCGTCTCGGAAACTCATGGTGTAAGCCGCGGCTACGTCTGCGCCCTTCTGCGGTGCGCCGAATCGGCTGCCACCACGTCCGCCGCCAAACATGGACATGATGTCCTCAAAGCTGCCGCCCGCACCTCCGCTACTCGGGAAGGGCATGCGCGTGCTGGTACCGCCGCCTCCGCCGAACATGGAGCCGAACACGTCCTCAAAGCCGCCCGTGGGCCCCCCGGGACCGGCTTGGAATCGTGGTCCGCCTCCGGCCATCGCCCGGATGGCGTCATACTGCCCGCGCTGTTCCTTGTCAGACAACACGGCGTACGCCTCGCCGATTTCCTTGAACTTGGCTTCCGCCTTGGGATCGCCTTCATTCTGGTCCGGGTGATACTGACGCGCGAGTTTCCGGTACGCCTTCTTGATGGCGGCATCATCGGCATCCTTGGGCACGCCCAACGCCTGGTAGAAGTCCTTTTCCATCCAGTCTTGACCGGTCATTGCGGCCTCCTTCTCAGTGTCAACGGGGGCACAGCGAGATCCTGCGAGCCCCCGGCGGGGGCCGCAGGATGACGGTAGCGCGGAGAAATCACTGCATCCCCACTACGCCCACGCGTGCTGCTCGGGCCACCTTCTCGCCAATGCGGTAGCCGGGTTGAATGACCATCTCAATGACATCGCCCGACGAGGGGGCGTCCGCCTGGTCTGTAGCTTCGGCAACGGCAGCTTGCGCCGCCGCGTAGGCAGCAGCCAGTTCCGTGGCTTTGGCAGCGTCTTCACGGTGCATGAGGGCCTCGTGCCACAGCGGGTTGAACGGTTCACCCACCTGGCCGTACCGCTCCACCCCACACTTGGCCAGAGTTTCGTCGAGCTTGGTGGCAATAGCGGCCATGGGGCCGGTCAGATCACCGGCGTCCTGAGCGCGCGCCACGTCATCCAGCACGGGGAGCAACGCCGTGAGAACGGACTCCACTCCAGTCACACGAGCGGCCTCCTGATCACGCAAGGACCGGTTGCGGAAGTTGGTGAAGGCAGCGCGTTCACGCTGGAGAGACTCCAGGTGGTCGGCTGCTTCCGCCTTGGCGGCGGCGAGGTCCGCTGAATCGTCCAGGGACAGGCCGGCCATCGCGTCATTCACGGCGTTGGCGAGGTCCGCGTCCGGGTCCGCAGATCCGCCGGGGGTTTCGACCGTCGGCTCACCCTGTGAGCCTGGCTCAAACACCCGGTCCGGCTCACCCTGTGAGCCTGGCTCAACCACCCGGTCCGGCCCCGCCGTGGTTTCGTCGCCGCTCAACCGACGGCTACCACCACCGCGCGCCTCGCCCGTTTCCGGGTCAATGCGGCGTTTGTCTGTGAAAGAAAACGGGGAAGCCCCGTTGCCCTCTTCAGGCAACGGGACGTCCCCGGGGAAGACCGTGGTCACTTCTTGGCCTCGTCTTCGTCATCAACAATTTCCGCGTCCACCACGTCATCATCCAAGGATGAGGCGTCATTGGGAGCCTGCTCGGAGGCGTCAGCCGGAGCGGCAGCATCCTCGGCAGCGGCAGAAGCGTAGATCGCCTCGCCAATCTTCTGCGCGGAAGTGCTGAGCTTCTCCATGGCGGACTTCACGGCCTCGGTGTCCTCGCCTTCCAGCGCGTCCTTCACGGCCTTGATGTCAGCCTCTACGGTGTCCACCACATCGGCGGGCAACTTCTCCTTGTTGTCAGCAATCTGCTTCTCCATGGAGTAGGCAAAGGACTCGGCCTGGTTGCGGGTTTCGGCGTCCTCACGGCGCGCCTTGTCCTCAGCGGCGTGTTCCTCGGCCTCGCGCATCATGCGGTCAATCTCATCCTTGGGCAACTGCGAGCCGCCCGTGATGGTCATGGACTGTTCCTTGCCCGTGCCGCGGTCCTTGGCGGACACGTTGACAATGCCGTTGGCGTCAATGTCAAAGGTGACCTCAATCTGCGGGATTCCGCGCGGAGCCGGGGCAATGCCGGTGAGCTCAAACACGGCAAGCGGCTTGTTGTCCCGGGTGAACTCGCGCTCACCCTGGTACACCTGAATGGCCACGGACGGCTGATTGTCCTCTGCTGTGGAGAACACCTCGGACCGCTTGGTGGGGATGGCGGTGTTGCGCTCAATCAAGCGCGTCATGATGCCACCCTTGGTCTCAATACCCAGGGAGAGCGGGGTGACGTCAATCAGGAGAACGTCCTTGCGGTCACCCTTGATGACGCCAGCCTGCAGCGCGGCGCCTACGGCCACCACCTCGTCGGGGTTGACGCCCTTGTTGGGCTCCTTGCCGCCGGTGAGTTCCTTGACTACCTCGGTGACGGCGGGCATACGCGTGGACCCACCCACCATGACCACGTGGTCAATCTCGCTGACGGAGATGCCGGCGTCACGGATCACGTTGTTGAACGGGGCCTTGGTGCGGTCCACCAAGTCCTGCGTCATCTGCTGGAACTGGGCGCGCGTCAGCTTCTCATCCAGGTGGATGGGGCCGTTTTCGCTCATGGACAGGTACTGCATGGAAATGTTGGTGGAGGTGGCCGTGGACAGTTCCTTCTTGGCCTGCTCGGCAGCCTCGCGCAGACGCTGCAGCGCAATCTTGTCCTTGGACAGGTCCACGCCGGAAGCGTTCTTGACCTGCTTGATCAGGAACTCCACAATGCGGTTGTCCCAGTCATCGCCACCCAGGGCGTTGTCACCGGAGGTGGCGCGCACCTGAATGGTGGCAAACCCGTCCGATTCATCCTTGCCCACTTCCAGCAGGGACACGTCAAACGTTCCACCACCCAGGTCAAAGACCAGGATGAGCTCGTCTTCCTTGCCCTTGTCCAGTCCGTACGCCAGCGCTGCCGCGGTAGGCTCGTTGACAATACGCAGCACGTTCAGGCCAGCAATCTGACCGGCGTCCTTGGTGGCTTGACGCTGAGCGTCATTGAAGTAGGCGGGGACGGTGACCACGGCGTCCGTGACGGACTCGCCCAGGTAGGCCTCGGCGTCCGCCTTAAGTTTGCCGAGCACGCGCGCGGAGATTTCCTGCGCGGTGTACTTCTTGTCATCAATTTCCACGGACCAATCGGTCCCCATGTGGCGCTTGACGGAGGAAATGGTGCGGTCCACGTTGGTGACGGCCTGGCGCTTGGCGATCTCGCCTACCAGCACCTCACCCGTTTTGGAGAAGGCCACCACGGACGGGGTGGTGCGTGCGCCTTCGGCGTTGGCGATGACGGTGGGCTCCCCACCTTCAAGAACGGCAACGCAAGAGTTGGTTGTTCCGAGGTCGATTCCGACTGCTCGTGCCATAGTATGTTTCTCCTTGAGATTGGTTGAGTCCGGGTGACTCAACTCTGACTACTTGAGTGCGATGGACTCAACTTACACTCGTCGGGGAAACAATGCAAGCCTGAAACGATCAAGTTGAGTCATTGAGGCTCAACTTGCGTGGTGGGCGCTCTTCATATCCTGCGACGATGGAGCGGCATGACTCCTCAGCAAGGGCGCAGTTCCGCTGTTCTTGGGCGGTAGCGCACGCCGCTGGGCCACCATGGACAGATGAGTAAAAAAGAATCCGCCGTGGCGGACACCTCCGCACAGTCATCCCGTGAGGCCAAGGCCCAGCGCGTTGCCAAAGCCAAACGCGTTGCCAAAGCCCACTGCGGGCACGGACCTAATAAGTTGGTCATTGCCGCCGTGGCCGGATTGGCCATTACTGCCGTGGTGTCGGAACTGGCCAAGCCTGCCGAGGAACGCACCTGGACCGGCTTTGTGGCCAAGGTGGTTCCCTATGACTTCACCGTGCCCACGGTGGACAAGATCAAGGCGCGCCTATGGAATCCCGAAGGCCCGGTGCTCGGTCCGCACATCTTCGGCATTGGCTGGACGCCCAACTTTGGGCGCCTCGCCCAGGAAGCCAAGCACCTGGCCGAGGACGCCGCAGCGGCTACCAACTAGCAGCAGGAGCCAACTAGCAGCCGCTACCCCTCCCGCTTTACCTCGTGGGGGGGTGGTGGTACCCGTCTGGAGACCCGTACGCGTACCATCACACCCCCACGGCGGACTAATTGGTGCCAACACCCCCACGGCGGATTAGCTGATGCTCACATCCACTAGGCGGGCATCGGCGTTGGTGATGTAGTACACGTCACCGGTGACCGTGATGATCTGACGCGGGGTGGAGGCGCCGGGAACCTTGCGGATCTCCTGCTTCTTCTCGGCGGTGATCCCGCCGCCGGTCTCCCCCGCCACGTCCGCAGACACCGTGGACGCGGCGCTGTGGGAAGCCACCCACACTTCCATGTCACCGGGCTCCACAATCTTGCGCATGGAGCGGTCCGAGAACGCAAAGCGCTGCGTGGGAATGCGGAACGTCACCTTCTTGGATTCGCCGGGCTTGAGGTCCACGCGGCTGAACGCCAGCAGTTTCACCACGGGCCGGGTGATGGACCCAATCACGTCATGGAAGTACATCTGGACCACATCGGTCCCGTCCCGGTCCCCCGTGTTGGTGACGGTCACGGAGGCGGTGAACTCGCCACCGGCCTCCACCTCCGCAGGCAGCGTGAGGTCACTGTACTCAAACGTGGTGTAGGACAGTCCAAACCCAAACGGGCGCAACGGCGTGGAGTCCGCCGTGGTCACGTCCGAAGGCCCGCCGAGCAGCGGGTGCAGATAACTGAACGGCATGGACCCAGCGGAACGCGGAGCGGACACTGGCAAGCGACCGGACGGGTTGACGCGTCCGGTGAGAATCCCGGCAATCGCCTCGGCGCCACACTCGCCCGGGAAGGCGGTGGCAATCACGGCGGCAGCCCGCTCGGACAGCGGGTTGTCAATGAAGTCAATGGCATACGTGCGTCCGGTGACCAGCACCACCACCACAGGAGTTCCGGTGGCAACGAGCGTTTCAATCAACTGTTCCTGCACACCCGGGAGGTCCAGGGATTCAGCGTCATTTCCTTCGCCCACGGTGCCGCGTCCAAACAGGCCCGCCTGGTCTCCCACGCACACAATCGCCACGTCAGCCTTGGTGGCCACGTCCACAGCTTCGGCAAAGCCGGAGGTGTCCGTGCCCTCGTTGTCACAACCCCAGGCCGTCAAGAACTCCGGCTGCTCACCGCCCAGCGTGGCAAACTCATTGACCAACGCCTCGCGGATGGTGGGGAATTCGATTCCCAACTCAAACTCCGGGAAGTGTGCCAGCACATGGTTAGCAAAGGAGTAGCAGCCTTGCAGTGCTTCAGCGCGGTCCGCGTTGGGGCCAATCACGGCAATGGTTTTCGGCGCTGCCTTGCCTGGTCCGGTCAAAGGCAGACCACCATCATTGCTGAGTAGCATGACGGACTCTTCGGCGATTCGTCGGGCAATATCACGATGCGCCGGGGAATCCAGATCAATGCTGGTGGGCGGCTCGTCCTCATACGCCTCCGGGTCCAGCAGGCCGAGCGCTTCCTTTTGGGACAGGTGCCGCAGCACGGCGCGGTCAATGTAGCGCTCGTCAAACTCGCCCGCACGCACCTTCTCGGCGAGCAGCGGGTAGGCGTCCATCCCCGGCAGTTCCACGTCAATGCCGGCGGTCAGCGCCAGCGCTGCGGCATCGGCCCGGTTGGCGGCAATGGCGTGCATGACCTCCAGGAACGCCACGGCAAAGTAATCGGCCACCACAGTGCCCTCAAAGCCCACTTTGAGGCGCAGCAGATCCGTCAACAGTTCCTTCGACGAGCCCACGGGAATCCCGTCAATCTCGTTATAGGCGTTCATCACGGACTTCACGTGACCGTCCAGAATGGCCATCTCAAACGGGGGCAGGTAAATGTCCATGAGTTCGCGTTGGCCGCTATAGACCGGAGCGTGGTTACGCCCGCCGCGCGATCCGCCATACCCCAGGAAGTGCTTCAGCGTGGCGTGAACGCCAGCGTCCTGCAAGCCCTTGACGTACGCGGTTCCCACCGTTCCCACCAGGTACGGGTCCTCGGAAATGCACTCATCCACGCGGCCCCAGCGGTGATCACGAATCACGTCCATCACCGGCGCGAGGCCCAAGTGAATCCCCAGCGCGTGCATGGATTCACCAATGATCTTGCCCATCTCATACACCAGTTCCGGGTTCCACGTCATCCCCCAAGCCAGCGGCGTGGGGAAGGTGGCGGCCTGCCACGCGGCCAGGCCGGTGAGGCACTCCTCGTGAACCAGCGCCGGGATGCCTAAACGGGTTTCCTTCTTCAGGCGCCGCTGTTCCGCCCACAGCCACTCGGCACGCTTGATGGGGTCCACCGGGCGGGTGCCGTACACGCGCGTGTATTGGCCAAGCCCGTTGGCCGTGATCTCGGCAAGGGATTGCCCTTGGGCGTCCGTGGCCATTTCGCCTTGCATGGGGGCCACCACATTGCCGCCCTGATCTGGCCAAAAGGACACAATTTGCGCAAGCTTCTCGTCGAGCGTCATCTGCGCAACAAGATCACGGACGCGATCCGATACCTGGGGCATCGCGGGAATTTCTGGGGCGTTCACATCAGCCATGACGTTTTTCTCCTTGACAGGCGGCCACCGTTGAGCCGTTACCTGAATGTTACGTTGCTCACAGTAGGACGTGGCAAATAATGGCGCAAAATCGAAATCGATATCATCCGCAGGATTCCACCGTTCTGATGGGGTGCTCGTCGGGCTGTGTCATCTCCTCCGACGAGCCCTCGCAGAGCCATCGAAACCTTTGGAAACTTTGCCGAAAGTTCTGTGGAAACACATCGAAACCGTGCCAAAACCTCGTCGAAAACGATCAACCAGTGACACAGATGCGCTATTCGCGCCAGTTTCAAACGTTTTCAACTGTTTTCGATGACATTGTTGCACCGGGAAACTACTGTGGAAAACATGTCAATCGTTTCACCCGAATTCGAGGCACCAAAGAAGGTGACCATCGAGGACGTGGCCAGGCACGCCGGAGTGTCCGTAGCCACCGTGTCCAAGGCTGTCAATCGCAAGTATGGCGTGGCCAAGGCCACCATTGAGCGCGTGAACGAGGCTGTTCGCGAACTCGGGTATGTGCCTTCCATGGCTGCCAGTTCCATGCGGAACTCCGCCTCCAACGTGGTGGGCATCCTGCTTGCCGGGTTTGACCCGTTTGCCACGGAGGTCATCAAAGGCATCTCCGCCGAAGCCGTCAACAAGGACTACGAGTTGATGGCCTACTCCGCCGCCATTGCCGATGACAAAACGGTGGGGTGGGAGCGCGATTCGTTGATCCGCCTCGGCGGAACCATCCTGGACGCCGCCATTGTGTTGACGCCCTCCGTAGCTCTGCCGGAAGTGGCCATGCCGATTGTGGCCATTGACCCGCGCATGGGTCCGGGTGGGCCTCCCTCCATCGCTTGTGACTCCCTGGCTGGCGCCCGCGCCGCCACGCAGCACCTGATTGATCTGGGACACACACGCATTGCCCATATTCGTGGACGTACGGACCTGACTTCGGCACTCATCCGTGAACAAGGGTACTGCCAGGCCATTGCCGAGGCGGGCTTGCCCTATGACCCCAGCATGATTGTTGACGGTGGATACCGCCGCAACTGGGGTGCGGATGCCACGCGGAAACTCTTGGCTCTGCCCGAGCCGCCCACGGCTATTTTTGCAGCGAATGACTCCTCGGCCCTGGGTGTCATGGACGCCGCGGCCGAGATGGGACTGAGCATTCCCAGGGACCTGTCCGTGGTGGGCTTTGACGATGTTCCCGAGTGCATGTACGCCACTCCGGCCCTGACCACCGTGGCCCAGCCGCTGATGGAAATGGGCGCTCAGGCATACCGCACCATCTTGTCCATGCTGGGACACGAGGATGTGGAGAACTCCTTGAAGGTCCCCGCCGAACTGGTGGTCCGCGGCTCCACAGCACCGTTTGTGGCTGCGGCCTAGGCTCTTCTTAGCGTGTTCGTCGAAAATGCGGGTATGTGTTCGACGAAGGTGCGGGTGCGGACTCGCTGAAGGTGCGGGTACGTGTTCGACGAAGGTGCGGGCACGGGTATTCGTTCGACGAAGGTGCGGGCACGCCGCGCGATGACGAGACGGGTGCCTTTTGCGGACGCTGCGCGCGTCTGCGGCGTGGCGCGGGAACGGGCGGTTCTACCGTAATGGCCATGACAAAACCGATTGATGCCAAGAGCACGCTCGCCTGGTCTGACCTCAAAGACCACTACAAGAACTATCAAGCAGATCTGCGGGACTGGTTTGACACCGATCCAGCCCGCGCCGAACGCCTGAGCTATCAGGCCGGGGACCTCTTTGTGGACCTGTCCAAGAACCTGGTGACCGACGAGATCCTGGGTGACCTGGTGCGCCTGGCCTATGAAGTGGGCCTTCCCGAGCGCATTGAGGCCATGTTCTCCGGTGAGAAGATCAACGTTACTGAGGGTCGTTCCGTGCTGCACACCGCGCTGCGCCGCGGCCCACTGGCAGACATTGCCGATGCGGACCGTCTCCACGTAGACGGCCAGGACGTAGATGCGGATGTGGAAGCGGAACTGGAGAAGGTTGCCGCGTTTGCCACCAAGGTGCGCAAGGGAACCTGGAAGGGCGTCACCCGCAAGCGCATTAAAACGGTAGTCAACATTGGCATTGGCGGCTCGGACCTGGGCCCCGTCATGATCTACGAGGCGCTGGCCCCGTACCGCCAGGCCGGCCTGGACGTGCGGTTTGTCAGCAATATTGACCCCACCGATGTGGCTCAGAAAACGGCCGATCTGGATCCGGAAACCACACTGTTCATTGTGGCCTCCAAAACGTTCACCACGCTGGAAACCCTGACCAATGCTCGCCTGGCTCGCACCTGGCTGCTGGATGGCTTGACCAAGGCCGGCGCCGTGAAGAAGACCGCCGCCTCCCGCAAGGCAGCTGTGCGCAAGCACTTTGTGGCAGTCTCCACCGCGCTGGACAAGGTGGCGGACTTTGGCATTGACCCCAAGAACGCCTTTGGATTCTGGGATTGGGTAGGCGGCCGCTACTCCGTGGACTCCGCCATTGGTACCGCCCTGTCTGTGGCCGTGGGCCCTGTGGCCTTCCGCGAACTACTCGCCGGTTTCAAAGCGATGGACCACCACTTCCGCACCACGCCGTTCCACCAGAACGTTCCGGTGCTGATGGGGATGTTGAACATTTGGTACGTGAACTTCATGCACGCCGAATCTCACGCCGTTCTGCCCTACGCCCAGCAACTGCACCGGTTTGCCGCGTACCTCCAGCAACTCACCATGGAGTCCAACGGCAAGTCCGTGCGCTGGGACGGTTCCGCCGTGACCACGCACACCGGTGAGGTGTTCTGGGGCGAGCCCGGCACCAACGGCCAGCACGCCTTCTACCAACTGATTCACCAGGGCACGCGCCTGGTCCCGGCTGACTTCATTGCCGTGGCCAACCCGGCCTACGGCCTGGTGGATGAGGACGGCGACGGCGGAGCCGTGAAGCCTGGCGCCGATGTTCACGAGTTGTTCCTGGCCAACTTCTTTGCGCAGACCAAGGCACTAGCCTTTGGCAAGACTGCCGCCGAGGTGCGCGCCGATGGCACGCCCGAATCCCTGGTTCCCGCCAAGGTGTTCTCGGGCAACCGTCCCACCACGTCCATCCTGGCCCCGGCCCTCACGCCGTCCGTGCTGGGTCAACTGGTGGCCCTCTACGAGCACCTCACCTTTGTGCAGGGCATTGTGTGGGGCATCAACTCGTTTGACCAGTTTGGTGTGGAGTTGGGCAAGAAGCTCGCCATGGAGATTGCTCCGGCTGTCTCGGGCGACGATGCCGCTCTGAACGCCCAGGATGCGTCCACGCGCAGCCTGGTCAGCAAGTATCGAGAACTGCGCGGAGCCAAGTAACTGCACGGGACTCCGTAGTTCTTGAACCCTCGACGATGCCGGGCCGGTCACTAGATCGGCCCGGCATCTGTGCCCCACGAAGTTTCCTCGCTACGCTCCGAGAGATTCTGCGAGGCCCTGCGGGCCCGCAGAATGACAGACGGGTCAAACCCATATCCCACCCACACAACCCGTCATGCTGCGCACCCGCAGGGTGTCGCAGTATCTCGCTCCGGCGCAGGCGGGCGCCTACTCAATTCCTAGGAACTCGGCCACCGTGGGGGTGGCGGGATGCGCGAACAGTTCATCCCTCGTCCCCACCTGCACCAACTCGCCGTCAAACATCACGGCCACGCGGTCCGCCACGGTGAACGCTTCCTCATGATCGTGCGTCACAAACACGCCGGGGGTCCCGGTCTGCACCAAAATCTCTCGCACCTCTCCGGCCAGGCGTTCCCGCAGCAACCGGTCCAAAGCGGAGAAGGGTTCATCCAGCAGCATCAATCGCGGCTTCGGAGCCAGGGCTCGCGCCAGCGCCACGCGCTGCTTTTCCCCTCCAGACAACGTTCCCACATCCCGCTTGCCGTACCCACTCAGCCCCACCAACTCCAGCAACTGCGCCACCCTGGCCACACGCTCCTCCTTGGGCAACCCCTGCACTTCCAGACCGTAGGCCACGTTCCGCTCCACGTTGCGGTGGGTGAACAATTGTCCATCCTGAAACAACAGGCCAAAACCACGCTGATGCACGGCAACTCGCTCTAGATCATCGTCGTCGAAAATAATCCGACCTGAATCCAGCGGTTCCAATCCGGCCACGGCACGTAAGAGCGACGATTTTCCGCACCCGGATGGCCCCAGCAGGGCAACGATTTCCTGATTGGCCACAGTGAGGGAGATGTCCTGGCAGGCCACTTTCCAGGATTCGCGTTTGGAATCCGGCGGGTAGCGCACGGTGAGGTGCCTCAGGGTCAAGGTCATGAGGTGGGTCCTTTCGTCACGGTGTCATGGTTCACAGGACTGGTGGTTTCTCAAGCATGGGTTTCTGACGCAGTGGTGGCAGCGCCAGCGTACCGGTCCAGCGTTGCCGCCCGTTCCGCAAGAAGCATGAGCGCAGCGGTCAGAGCCGCCAAAATGACGCTGGCGGCCAGGGCCATGGCGTAGTTGTCCGCGCCCGGCCTGCTCATCAACCGCACAATCACCACGGGCAACGTAGCGGAATCCGGACGCGCCAAAAATGCCGTGGCACCAAACTCCCCCAGCGAGATGGCCAGGGCAAACCCCAGAGCCATCGCGGCACTCCGAGCAGCCAGCGGAACGTCCACCGTCCACAGCACGCGTGCCGGGGATGCCCCCAACACTGCCGCTACCTCGCGTTGCCGAGGATCGATCCCGCGCAAAACGGGGAGCATGGTGCGCACCACCATGGGGATGGCCACCACGGCTTGGGCGAGTGGCACCAGCAGGCCCGAGGTGCGGATGTCCATCCCGCCTGGCAGACGCGTGGTGAACGTCACCAGGAAGCCGAAGCCCACCGTCACGGCGGAGACCCCCAGAGGCAACATCAACAGCGCATCAAATCCCATCAGCGCGCGGACTGCCATCTGATTCCGCGGCCTGCGTGAAAGCACCAACGCCGCGAGCGATCCCACCACCATGGCCACCAGAGCCGCAATGAACGCGGTCCGCAGCGATGTCCCGAGCGCGTGCCACACCGTCACGTTGAGCGCATTGCGCGATCCCGTGGTGCCAAGGTTCTGGTAGTTCATCAGGGTGAAATTCCCGTGGGCGTCCTGGAAGGAACGCAGGAGCAACGCGCCCAAGGGCGCGATGATGAGCACCGCAGCCGTGACACCGGTGATGATCGCCGCCACCACATCGCCAGGGTTGGAGTGGGACCATCGATGCGCGGCCCGCGCCTCGGTGGTGACCGCGAGGGTCCGTTCTGTGCGGCGGCGCGCTGCGGCGGCAGCCCCCAAAGACGCCACCACCATGACGATTTGCACCAGGGACAATACTGCGGCGGTGGGTAGGTTGAGGAATTGGGTGGTTTGGCGGTAAATCTCCGTTTCCACCGTGGCGTATTGGGGCCCGCCGAGGACCAGGACCACCCCAAAGGCGGTGGCGCAGAACAGGAAGGTCACCCCCGCAGCGCTAGTGATGGCGGGGATGAGTTGCGGAAGAGTCACGGTGCGCAGCGCGCGGAAGGGCGTGGCGCCCAAGGCTCGTGCGGCCTGTTCTGCCCGCGGATCGAGTCGCTCCCACACGCCGCCTACGGTGCGCGCCACTACGGAAATGTTGAAGAACACCAACGCCACCACCACAGCAGCCATGGTGTGGTCCAGGCCTAACACTCCCATCCATCCGTCTGTTCGGAACAGAGCGCGCATTGCCACACCCACCACCACGGTGGGCAGGACAAAGGGCACGGTGATGATGCCTCGCACGGCTGAACGCCCGGGGAATCGCGTGCGGTAGAGCAGGTACGCGGCGGGGACGCCCAGCGCCGTGGCTGCCGCGGTGGCTATCACGGCTTGAAGCAGCGTGGTCCGAATCAACCCCCACGTGCGCGCACTGGCCATCACGCTGGTCACCGTGGCAAGGGTGCCACCTCCATCGTCGGAGGTGAATCCCCTGATCAGCATGGTGATGACCGGCCAGGCAAAGAAGAGCGCTACGAAAATGGCGGGCATGGCTGCGGCCAGAAGCCACCCCCACGGTAGGCGGAACGCGGGAGTGCCTCGGGTGGGTGGGGATGTGCGATTCACTGACTTCCTCCGCCGGCATGACCCGGATCAGGTGGTGAGGGTCTGCGCCGAACGCACTCTCAGCCCCCGGCCATGTTCTGCCGAGCGCTCCCCTGTCTTAGCGGTTCCATTCTACGCGCGGTACGGTGGTGGGAGGGACATCCTGCTCGGCTCGGACATGCTGGGTGGGACGTCCGGATTTCGCTGCCCGCCGCACAACCCTGATGAGGACACCATGAACCTTGACGATGACAGCCCCATGATGATGAAACTGCTGATGATGGCCGCTCCCATTGCTGCTGGCTGGTTGGCCGGGTTTGTGCTGAAAAAGGTGTGGGAAGTGGCGTTCAAGTCAGACGTGCCCACAGGCAAGGTGGACGAGGATTCCACCGTGGTGCAGGCCGTGGCCTTTGCTGCGGCTTCAGCCGGGTTGGCCGTGCTGGCCAAGCGTTGGGCCGACCAAGGCGCCAAAACCGCCGCCGCCCACTACGTAGCCGCCAAGCAAGAGCACGCCGTCTAGGCCTGACCACTGCTGGGGGGCTGACCACCCTGCACACTCCGCCCTGGGTAGCCCGTTGGCCACTGTAGAAGCCGAAAAGTAGCCACCGGACTACCCAGGAATAAGCGGACAGAGTCCAGGCCCAATCGGGCAGAGGCCGCGTGCCTGAAACCTCGGGGTGGCCAATCAAGGTGACCAATCACGCAAGCCGAGCGATACCGTCCTGACCCACATCATCGTCGCACTTTTTCGATAAATGCCGATACATACAGATACTTGCCGATACATTGCCGCTTCTCTATGATTGACGCATGCGTAATCCCTTCACCCCAAGATCACTGCCGCTGATTCTTGCCGGGCGTGATGCTGACCTGTCACTTATCGACCAGGTTCTCACGCCTGTGGCTGTGACCAGGCAGCCAGCTGAGGGAGCCGTAGTGCTTCATGGGGTGCGCGGGATCGGAAAAACTTCAATCCTTCGGGCAGCGGCCACCAGAGCGGCGTCAGAGCAAGGACTCACTGCGGTGTGGACATCCGCAGCAAAGGGGCAGTCCTACCTCCCGGCACTTGCCACATCTATTCGACGAACCCTCGAATCGAGTGGCATCGTCGCCCCAGGAACGTGGTCTCTTGACGAGATTGGGGTCAACCTGGGGCCAGTGAAGGCAACGGCGCGCCGAAATCGTCAGAAACCGGTTCCTCACCCCGAGTTCAATGTGGGAGCCGTTGAAGAAATGTTGCGATCGGCTTCCACACTGTGCGCTGAGCACGGCGGCGCTCGTGGCGGAGGCATGCTTCTCCTGATGGATGAGATGCAAGCCGCAAGTAGGGCAGATCTAGCGATTCTGTTGAACGCCCTACAGAACATCTCACATGATCAGCAGGGTGCCCCACCATTCGCCTTCGTGGCAGCGGGTTTACCGTCGGTGCGCGGAGCGATCACGTCTGCGGCAACCTTTGGTGAGCGAACGGCATTTCGATCCATCAAAAGCCTGGACCAGGATGCCACGAGGCTCGCACTCGTGGAAACAGCCCGCGAATCCGGGGTTTCCCTCAGCAACGAAGCCATTGACCTCCTCTGGTCAACAACCCAGGGTTATCCCTTCTTTGTCCAGCTCTATGGTTTTCACACCTGGGCAGCGGCTTCGTTGTCCAAGAAAAAGATCATCACCCTTGCTGACGCTCAACGGGGAGTTGCCACTGCTCAAAACGACGTCAACGAGTTATTCGCAGCTCGGCTGAGCGCAGCTGCCAAAGCTGAACGAGCGATGATGACGGCAATTGCACAACTCGGCGGAGACGAACCCGTGAAACGGCTCGATCTGGCCGATGCACTCGGGAAATCTACTCAGTCCATCTCTTCCGTACGTAGCCAATTGATTGACAAGGCGGTACTCACTGAGGAGGAGAGAGGCTACATCCAGTTCACGCTCCCAGGCTTCGCCCAATACGTACTCGAACAAGCGTGATGGTGAGGCCATTGGGGCCATACCCTCCCCCTCACTAGGGTTCCACATCACCGAGGTCCTTCAGTTTGGTATCACCTCAACCCCGGAATATTGCTCCCTTCCCCTCTTGCACCCTCGTCGCACTTTTTCGATACTTGCCGATACATGCAGATACTTGCCGATACATTGCGACGAGCCTCGCCCCGTCGAGTTTCACGCCCTGGGTAGCCCTGCGGCCACGATAGAGGCCGAAAAGTAGCCACCGGACTACCCAGGATGAATCGGGCAGAGGCCAGAACCAATCGGGCGGAGTACGTGGGTCTGATATCTCAAGGTGACCGATCACCGTGACTGAGCGTTGCCTTCACGTTCCCGCACAAGGACGGCTACGCGCCTGGGGCGCTAGTCCTCAAAGGTCCATTCGTGATCGGTGAAGAAGCGGGCCATGGCGAGGCCCACGGCGAGGCCGCCCACGGCCAGGAAGGCCTGGACGGCAAAGGCCAAGCCCTCCCCAAAATCGCCTGCGTTCAGGGCAAACACTCCCCGGTACGCCATGACGCCGGGCACCATGATGACCACGGCGGGAACGGACACCACTAGCCGGGGAACCCCGGCTGGCGTGGCGATGGACCGAGCCATGAGCCCCACAATCAATGCGGCTCCGGCAGCGGCGGCCTGCGTGGGAATGTTCAACTCATCTACCGACCACAGGCGCGCCGTGTTGGCAATCATCCCGATGGTCGCGGCGATGAATGACGCATGCCATGGCGAGTTGAACATTATGGCAAACCCGGCCACGCCCACAAAACTCGCCACGGCTATTAAGGTCCAGTAGAGCTCTGGGGGCAGTCCCGCCGTCTGCTGCATGGGATCAGGCTCCAAGCCCACAATCTGGGAAACTCCCCACAGGGACAACGCCGAGGTCCCCAGAATCATCAAGGCGAAGGTCAACCGTGATATCCCTGCGGTAAGGTCCAGCCGCGCCAAATCCAACGCGCCGGTGACCAGCGGGAATCCCGGTACCAGGTATAAAATAGCCGCTACATACCCCGCCGCGTGCTGCGCCGGATTGGCCATGAACAACCCCAGGAACGCCACAAGGAGCAGATACAAGGAGCACGCCACGGCAGCCGAGAGCATGGTCACGCCAAACTGGTTGATCCCCCGGCGAATCATGCGGTGACGAATACCCTGTCCCACCGTGGCGGCAATGAGCACACCCACACACTCCACGGGCCCGCCGTGATTCAGGAAGGCGAACGCAGCACAGGCCACACCCGCAGCAAGCGCATTCCCCCAGGCGGGATAGAGCGGAGGCTTGGCTTCGATCCGGTCCAACTCATCAGAGATGTCCACCATGTCGGCTTGCTCCGGAAGCCCGCCCACGTAATGTTCCAGTTCGGCAAGGCGGTCAGCGTTGATCCCCGTCACCCGGTTTTCCGTCACCGTGGTGCGATACATGGCACCGCGCCACGCCGTGGTGATGATTTCTGTGAGGGACACGGAACTGCGTACCGCATCCAAACCAATGGCACTCCCCACACGCTCCATGTGATTCTTGACCCGGTACGAGCCGTGACCCGCCGATAACGCCAAGCGCCCCACGCGATTAATCAGCGCGGCCGGTGCCACCAACTCCACGGTATCCCGCTGAGCATCCTCAATGAATCCGTCCGTTACGCTGTCCGGATCGAGGAGCGGCTCAATGGCTACGTCCGTGCTGAAAGGCTCGTCTGGCTCGTGAGTTTCGTCAGGCTCAGGTTCGTCTGGCGCATGTTCATCATCCTCATGCCCGACGATATCCCGCTCCGGCACATCTGAACCGGCAAGCGATTCGTCACTCGGTGTCGCATTGTGAGGGGATGCTTGGTGAGGGGACGCTCCATGACGGGATGCTTGCTGAGGCGCGGAGTCATCATCCACTCCCGGACCCTGCAATGCATCGAGTCCGGTGTTAGCGGAGTGTTCCTCACCCTGACGCACCCGGCCTCCTCATTCGTTGATTCGCTAGAATGCCGTAATCCCATTCTCTCCACTGCACAGCAAGACTGCTGGGTGCGGGGACATTTGGCGGTGAGTGAGGGATTCGAACCCTCGGTACATTGCTGTACAACGGTTTTCAAGACCGTCCCCTTAGGCCGCTCGGGCAACTCACCAGGCCGGGCCATTCTACCTGAGTCAACCCCGCCTCGCGCCCAACGATCGCGGCGTCACGGTGTGAACACGGCGCGAATCGTCGGGTGCGATTTTGCGCCAGAGCCGGAATCCGCAACGATTCTCACTATGAACTTTATTGTCCGTACCATCGTCACGGCCATGGCCCTGGGTCTCACCAGCATGGTGATTTCTGGCATGACCATTGTCCACAACGGCACCACCTCCGGCGCCATCTTTGCCGCACTCGGTGTTGCGCTGATTCTGTGCCTGGTGCAATCGCTCATCCGGCCCTTTGTCAAACTGCTGAGCTTCCCGCTGTACATCCTGACGCTCGGCCTGTTCTCCCTGGTAGTGAATGCGCTCATGCTCTGGATGACCACGGGCATCACCGATTGGTTTGGCGATTCCTGGGGTCTGACCATCCACGGCGGTTTCTGGACCTTTGTGGGCGCCGCGCTGGTGGTCTCCATCCTCCAAACGGTGATCGGCTGGTTTGCCCCCAAGCGCCGTCAGCGGCTCCAAGGCGCTCACGCCTAGCCAACCCGCACGCAGCCTCAGCGCTTACCCCGTGAAACACGCGGGGACGCGCGCGAGCGTGTAGAAGCTGATCTCACCCGATTCACCTCCTAAGAGTTCCTCCACCCTGCCGATGACCTGCTCGGCCTGGTAGTTCCCGGATTGTTTGGCCTCCGCCACGGTCCGTAGATATCCCGGCATCATGTGTTCGCGGTCAATCTTGGAGGCATCGGCCTGGTCTCGGGGATTGTCCGACGACGCTAGTGACCGGCTGATGGTGACCCGGTCATCGGTGCGGGGGTTCCCATGAGCAGGCTTGCCATCGGCCATGGTCACCAGATCCTGCGTGTGCTCCACGTGAACCACCGGGATGCCGGGCTTTGTTGCCAGGGTTGCCACCGGAGCCCCGGCGGTCACCACTCCTCCCACGGTGAATCTGTCCGTGAACTGCGGCGTTGACGCGATGGCTGTAGCCGCAATTCCTCCCAAACTGTGCCCCACCAGGACTACGGGTTCGTGGGGTTTCGCTCCTGCGTGGGTGAGGGCAGCGGACACTCCGGTGGCAATCTCGGGAACCGTACCGTGCTGGGCTGCCACCATGTCAATATCCGCCTTTCCGTCAAAGGGATGCGAGGTGGGCAACCACGATTGCGTCCCGGGAATGAGCACCTGCCAGGTAACACCTCCGTCCGATTGAGTGAGGCGCTGCACCCCGATGCTTGCCTCGGGAGTGCCTGCGGGCATTCGCCCAGGAATGTGGTTCTTGGGGTTGGGGTACATGTCATTGACGCGTGCCAAGGATTCCTCAATGCTTCCCGGCGGTGATCCAGACAGCACCCATGACGCTGGAAGGTGACCGCCCTGGATAGTCCTCGGTGTGGAGACCGGCGTAGTGGTGATCCATGAATCCGGCAGCATGGCATCCAATCCGTGGCTCAGCACTTGCGCTCCTCCGCGTAACGAAAGGTCTCCGCCGCTTTGCCGTGGATGCACCAGCGCAATCCCCGCCCCCAGACCAGCAAGGACCTCGTCCAGATACGGACTCATAGCTGCGTAGACGTTCTGGAAAAGGCTGCGCATGTCTCTGGTGGGGCCTGCGGTGGACGGCTGATGACCGGTGCGGTCAACTCTCGCTGGAGGAACCCTGGCTGAAGGAGTCACCGGAGAGCCACTCTGTCTCGCGGTATTCCTTCCCAGGAGCCACCTGACTGACGTTGTGGCACCCGTCAGAATGGGCACCACCCCGGGACTGGCCGCAAGATGTCCCGCAAGAGCCACCCGTGCGCTCGGCCGTGCGAGCCGAGCCACCTGGAATCCGAGGGTTCCGCCCACCAGAGTGCTCAACCCGCCGACGGCTCGGTGCGCCAACGATTCGCTTTGCTGATACAACCCTGCTGCCTTTCTCAGCGCCAGAGCCAACCCATCAGCCTGCTCCGCCTGGGCGGACAACTGCCGTGCCACCACCCTCGCGTCCTGCGCAAAGAGTTGGTATCGATGCGCCCGGATCCTGGCCTGAATATCGTCGTCGGGATTACAGATGCCAGGGCTGCCCACACGTCCCGAACCTCCAACACTCCCGTCTCCCCCGGCCCCGTCTCCTCCGTCAACAGGGCTCAGACGAGCAGAGGGAAACGCCCTCGCGCTGAACCGTTCGGCGGCCAATCGCTCCGACTCCCACGCGCACTTCATGGCGCGCTGCCCTGCCGTGCGCAACGATTGCGCGCACCGTCCCATCTGCAGAGCCGAACGCAGCACAGCCTCACTATCAACGCGGGCAAGCGCAGGCCCGCCGAATACGGTTAGGTCACTACTCATGCCACCTCTGCCCTTGCCAACGCAGCCCGCAATCGGGTTACCTCCCCCTCAGTTCGGCGCATACCACGCAACATCACTCCCAAAGAATCCTGAAAACGATCCGCCGCTGTGCTCTTCCATGGCAGGGTGCCAGCTCGTGATGCCTCCAGCAGCGCCTGCGCCACGGCATCGGAGGCGTGCCACAACTCGCGCGCAGGGGTATTCCCCAGGTGTCCACGATGCATATCTCCTCCCTGATCTCCTCCCCTGGTGGGAGGTATTCATGGCGGCACCCTAGCCATCGATGCTCACCGCGCCACGCACCCGAATTGCTGACTTCGGTACTCGCTATCCCCTACCTGCGTCGATGCGAGGAACACCCCAACACCCCATCCACACACCCATAACGAATTGGGGAAGAATCAGGAAAAATCGCCCATTGGACTAGCAATCAGGCGGCCAGAGTTCTACTCTCGTAAGTGACGAGTGTCACAGCAGTGTTGGTGTGCCATGGTGAGGAGTACTGGGATGTCCGCAAAGACAACGATGTCAAGGACCGAGAAGAAGTTTGTCCGCCGGATTGTGGCGGGCTCGGTTGCCCTTGCCCTGGCAGGCGGCGCCGGCGTGGTGATGGCGCTGCCCAGTCAAGCCGACAAAGAACGTTTGGCCTTTACTGGCGAGTCCATGCTGGCTGCGGGTGTCACAATCTCAGGGAATGCCACCATCAGCTTCACCGCGGGTGGGCTGAGGAAGCCCGGTGGGGCTGACGCCAAGGGACAGGTGGACGTCTCCAAGATCAACGGTGGCGAGTGGGTACTGTATGACGCCGGGGATGCGCCCGCAACCATCAGCGCCACGGCCGTGCCGCCTGAACCTAAAGACACCAAGCCCGTGAACGCTACCTGGGCCAAGGCTTCGGCAACCAACGGCAACGTGAAGTTCAGCATTCCCGTAATCACGGGGGCATCCTGCTCCTCCTCCGCAACGTCCGCCACCACCTGTGTCACTCAGGACGGAGCCACTACGGGGAGGCGCTTCTGGGTAGCGCAAACCAAGGCGCCGCAGTGGACCGGTTCCTCCGACGTGGTGGATCTTGACATGGTGTCCTATATGCGCACCGGGGCTGTTGGCTTGATGAGCGATTCCTGGGCCAAGTCTGAGATGCTGAGGCCTTACCGCTTTATCACTAACGGCATCACCGCTGGCGGCACCCAGGCAAGCGGTAAGGAAAGCCGGACCAGCAGCACCGCCGCTGTGGACTTCATGAGCCAAACCTACGGTCAAGCCATTGATGCCTTCAATTACACGTGGAGCGAAACCAGCGTGAAAGACCCATCCTTCATGCGGTCCAGTGGCGTGTGGCCCACAGTGTGGCCCAACCCGCCAGCACTGCAGATGTGTGGCACGGAGGCCTCGATTGTTCTGGACTACTCAGGTTCCGTCACCGTGGCTGACTACAAGAAGGAGACAGGGAAGGAGTACGTCAGCAACTGGACCAAAGGGTGGGTGGGACCCGGCACCAAGGGTCTGCGTAGCGCCACCAAAGCCACAGCGGATGCTCTGCTCGGCACCAACTCTCGGATGTCCCTGTTTACCTTTGGTGACAAAGCACCGGCACAAAACACTGGAAACTCTGCCAAGGGGACAGACACGTGGCTTTACCCCAACCAGAACGGCTTGGCAGCACTCACGGGAGTGAAACTCCAAACGGCAACCACCGCCGCGCAGTTGCTGAGTGATGCCACCAAGCTCTACCCCTCAGATTTCTCTATGGTCCAAGGAACCAACTGGGACCGTGGCTTGGCCCAAGTGGCGGATGCCAACGCCACGTCCCTCAGCAAGGGCACGCGAACCTTTGAAACCGTGTACTTTGTCACGGACGGGAACCCCACCTACTATGGCTTTGACCCGGTCAACAACGGCAAAGACGTCATGATGAAGGGATCAACGTCCACCATCCAAAACGGCGTCAACCGCTTCCGCGAGGTAGAAGAAGCCATCTTCTCCTCCAACTGGCTGAAGAGCCAAGGCACTCACGTCACCGTTCTGGCCGTGGGCTCCCAGATGAGCGCCACTGCTTTGGCCAACGCCGCTGCCATTTCTGGACCCAAGATGTGGGCTCCGGAAGCAACGTGGAATGCCATGACCGCTGCAGACACGGCAGCCATGAACACCATCGGGATCCAGCGGGTGGAGTCCGTTTCTGGTGCGGACATCATCCGCGTCACTGATTTCAAGGACCTCGAGTCTGCGATGCGCAAAGCCGTGCTGGATACCTGTATCCCGTCACTGACCGTAGTCAAACTCGTCGAATCTACTGATGCCAAAGGAAAAACTCAACGCGAGGTGTCCCAAGGGTGGAACTTCAAGGTCACCCCGGACAAGGACGCCACCATGCAGCAAACCACCAATGCTGACGGTGCTGCCGAGTTTGACCTGGAATACGGGACGCGCAGCCTCAGGGTGGAAGAGACCTTTGACGGCCCCAAGTCTCAGGACGGTAGCTCCTGGGAAATGGTGCGGCAAAACGGCGAGGTAGCCGTGTGCGAGTGGCGTGATGTCAACGGTAATCACGGTGACATGCCTTCTGCCGAATACATCTCGGACTCCGGCAACCCCTCCTTCACGGTGGATCTTGACCCGGAAAACCTCAACGTCATGATCACATGCAATATTGTCAACCGCAAAGAAACCCCTCCCGCCGTTTCCATGACGGCCACCGCGCAGCGTCATACGGACTGGGACTGGAAGGTTATCAAGGAAGTCATTGGCTTGGACAACCACCAGGTCAAGGACGGCTTTGAGGGGAGAACCGATTTCCAATACGGCATCTCCGTGACCGCCACCCCGCGCATTCACCCGTGGACCCACATTGAGGGTTCCGTCACGGTGGACCACAGCAAAGGCGCGTGGCCCCGCAACCTCACGGACATGACCCTCACGTCCTCTCAGGACGCAAACGTTCGTTTCTCCGTGGACGCCACTCAAGCAACCCCTGCCAGCGCCGTCACCATCAAGGACGGCGTGGTCACCCTGAACCCGGGTAAGAAGGTGACCATCCCGTTCGCCGCCTTGGTCAAAGACAGCGGTACTAGCAACCTGCCCAAGTTTGACACCGTCAACTTCCCCAAGTCAGACACGTGGGCGCAATCCGTTGCCGTGGACTTTGAGTGGGGCGATGTCACCATGACCACCACGGGCGCCACGGCCACCCTGGCAGATGCGTATGCGCAGGTAGACGGCAAGGACGTGGACGTCACCTACACCACGTCCGGCCCGTACGTCACGTTGCCCGCAACGCTGAAGGCCATGGATTGCTCGGAGGAAATCCCGTGCAGGGCGCAATACACCGCGGGAATCTTCTCTAAAATCAATGCCCTCACCAACCCGTCAGCACTGTATGACAACGTGGCCACGGTGACACCTGACCCCACGGAGCCTCCCGGCGTGGACCTCACCCCGCCCAAGGGATCCGACGATCCTCACTGCACCCCGTGGTGGGATTGCCAGACTCCTGAGGACCTCACGGACAATGCCACGGTTGAGGTGTGGACGCGCATTCCTCTCAGCATTACCAAGATCAAGGCTACGGCCAATGTTGCGGCCACCCACGAGTGGTCTGTAGCCAAGCAGGTCACCAAGGATGGCACGAGCGTCAATGCCCCCATCCCGTTGCCTCAGGGCCTCAATTCCGTCACCGTGGACTATGACGTAGACGTGATTGTCACGCGCAGCATTGCCCCCACCATGGAGTTGACCGGCAAGGTCACCGTGAAGAATAAGGATCGCCATGCGGTGAACCTCAATGACTTGCGCCTCTTTATCAACTCGGAAAGCGCCAAGGACTCAGAGTTCACCAACATGGATGACCTGGTGGCGGACAAGAAAATCTCCTCCAAGCACATGCTGGCCCCCGGTGACGAGGTCACTCTGGAGTTCCGAGCCACGGCATCCACCGCGTTGGTGGAGCAGGTGGCCACGGTGAAGTTGACAACGAACAGCACGGGCGAGTCCGGTGACGGACGGTTCCGCCCCCGGTTGGCGTTGCTCAATCCCACGGCCATCCTCACGGACACCATGGATGGCAGCGCCCCCCAAGGCTTCCTTGACGCACTCTCCGCGTACCAGTGTGAGGACACGGTGTACCAGGGCACCGATGACGCAGCTGTAGTGGGCACAGGCAATGACGGCGCGGGTGCTGTCACGGACATCATTGGCACGGTGGCGTGTGATCCGTCCAACACCCCCGTGGGTCTCCTCGTCAATGCCGTGGACTATCTTGATCCGATTGATGAGCACCGGCCAATTGGCAGCGCTACCGCTACCCGCACCTTCGGCTACCCCGTCACCTTCACGCGGGAAGCCTTGACCAACGGCACCACCACGTATGTGAACCGTGCGACGATTGTGCCGGCCAACTGTCCTGCAGGGGCAGATATCATTGCCGGACGCGCAATGACTGCACAGACAGACCCGAATGACCCGTGCGCACCCCGCACTCGCGGCAGGTCCGTTGTTCTCAAGCCCGTGGTGACCCCGCCCACCGTCACCGCCGTGGGCACAGCGGACAACCCCACCGATTACGCCTGGTCCCTGACCAAAGAGGTGGATCGTGAACGCGGGTGGGTGAAGCGGCCTGGTAGTGACACCATGGATGTCAACTACACCATCTCCATGGCGGCCACCCCCATTCCTCTGGACGCGGCTGCCTGGGGCACCCTGACGGTCTCTAACCCGGATCCGCTGCACAAGGGAATCAACCTCAACACCCTGGCCATTGCGGTCAGCGGTTACAACGACGCCACCGTGATGTGGGACCTGGCCGAGGGACCTGCGGGCGGCATCCTGCCCGGAGGCTCCACGCTGGCCATTCCGTTCTGGATTGACTTCCCCGGGCACCTCACCGAGATGCCTGAGGTCACCGTCTCGCTGGGTGGCGTGAAGGCACCCGCCACCGTGTCCTGGGCCGCCGAGGCACCCAAGGTCAGCTACCTGCATGACCACGCGTCCCTGACGGACGAGTTTGTCAACCGCAACGCTGTACTCAACGATGCCTGGCTCACCGCTCCGGACGGGTACACCACGTACACCGGAGAGGGCGCCACGTCCGAGTTTGCCACCACGGTGACCAACCCAGAATACCGCGCCGATGCGTGTACCGAAGCGGCCCCGTGCCAGGAAACGTATCCGGCCACCGTGGGTGCTGACGTCACGCGCGAAGAACCGAATAGGGAGTATGACAACGTTGCCACGCTGACCCCGTCCACCACCACGGACTCAACCCGGCCAGCCCGGCCAACTCGGCCCGTGGTGCAGCCCTCGGACGGCGATGGTGAATCCGGTGATCCTGCTGATCCCGCAGACCCGGCTGATACCCCTGACCCCACTGATCCCGCCGATCCGGCTGATCCCGCCGAGGATCAGTCGACGAATGAAGACCCCTCAACTCCCGAGCCCACCGGCGATGGTCCAATCAAGGCCACGGCCAAGGTGCGGGTGTGGACTCGCACCGGTTCCCCGCTGACGGCGGAGCAAGGCGAGGTCACAGCCCTGTGGACCTACCCGTGGAGTCTGGAGAAGTGGGTCTGGGATCCACAGTTGGCTGGCATCGATGCCGATGGACAAACGGAACTTTCCGGTTGGCGAAAAGATGCCACGCAATCGTCGAAACCAGTCATCAACTCCGCTGACTTTGAGTATCTGGTAGTGGCTCACCCTGAAACCGCGGGGAAGGGCCTGACGGCGGTGCTCTCCGGTTCTGTGACGGTAGCCAACCCCAACCGCTGGTCCGTGGTCCTGGAGGACATTGCCACAGTGAACACCATTCAATCCCCCATGGATTCACGGATTGAGAGTTGCCAAGTCCTCACGGACCTCACCGCCCTGGATGACAGAGTGGTGGCGCCACACGGCTTCAAGACCTACCACTACTCGTGTGACCTGGACACATCCAGAATTGATCCTCCTGGTTCCACTCCGGTGGACATCCAAGCGCCCACATTCTCCGTGACGTGGGATGCCGAGGTGGCCAACACCTGGATTGATTCCACGGACGGCTCGCGGCACACCATGGTCAACGGAGCCGCAGCCAGCGGGCCCGCCGCCGAATGGGACGTCAGCGCTCCCACAAAGACGGTGGATGTGTGGGATGACCTGGCAGGCGGCACCATCCTGGGTGATGACGGACAACCTGACCCTGACGGTGCGGGTCTGACAGTCCGTGAGGGTGGCGTCAGGCTCGGAACGGCGGTGTGGAACGCCGAGGGAACCCCCACGTACTTTGTGGCTAAGGCCCACCCGGATATCACCACCATCAACGAGCAACCGCGTGACACCAGTGACTGGACATTCGGTGGATACTATCCCGTTCTGCGTCACCGGGGCCCAGAACTTGGGGATGCGCGTTTTGCTGGTGGTCTGCTGTCACAGACCTGTACCGAACACCACACCAACACGGCCTGGATCCAAACCAAGGACGTGATCATTGCTCAGGACATTGCCCGTGCCTACGTCATCATCTTTGATGTGGCCTTGCGCACCTGGGTGAACCAGGTGGTGCGTGACGGCGAGGTGATGTACACCCACCCCATCGGCTTCACCATGGATGAGAACGAATCCCTGGCATCGGCTGGCCCCATTGAAGGTATTGACTACACCGGAGCAGGGGATCCCAACGCCGATGTTCGCATTGGTGACATTCTGGTTCAGCCCATGGTGTTGTTCAACCAAGGGAACTACCAGAGGGTCCGCGTGTCCCAAGTGACGTACTACAGTGAGCTCACCAACGGCGGACTAGCCTTGGCAGACCCGTCATCCGGCGTGTTTGTGGATGGGCATGAACTGCCCTGGGAGCCCTGCACGCCCAACTCGGCCAACCTGTGCCTCAACTGGCCCGAAGGGACAGGGTTGACGTTGGAGCCTTCATCACATCAGAGCATCAGCATCAACCTGCGTGTGACGGGCCAGGGTTTGGCCCCGCTGGATGAAGATCCTGATCCTCAGGTGTACTCGTTTGCTGAAATCACACAGTTTGACGGCTGGGTCCAAGGACCATGTGATGATGTGCGAGGCTCCCTGCCCAGTGATGCGGAAATCATCCGCAAGGTGATGCCGGCAGCGCTTGTGACTCCATTCGGAACTGACGCCGAGGCGGATGACCAGCAGTTGTACTTCACGGGCGCCACCAAAGCAGATGGCGAACCTGAAGTGGGACGATGGTTTGACCTGAGCGATGTTCAGGACATTGATTCCATTCCAGGAAGCAACCCGGCAACAAACAGCCTGGGCGAACTGGACCTCGGAACATGGATTGACAACGAGGTTCTCCACACACCCGGCATGCTGGACAACAACCCGCTGTGGGTGGGCAACATTGATGTGGATGATCACGATGGCGAGAGGATTCGCTTGTCCTACACCGGCTGGGACGGCGTACCGTATGTGGATCTCCCGCCAGGCGGAGGAGTGCCACTGGAACTCCCCACACCATCAACCGACGACGAGCATGGCCGAGGCGTGGTGGAAGATGATGACCCCTCGGCATGGCTGGACAATGCCGATGGTGGCAACGGTTCGGACCTGACTGATGGCTCCGGCACGGGATCTGATCCCGCCACCGGCAACGGCGCAGGATCCGGCACTGGCCAATCGGGCCAGAATGGACAATCCGGCTCGGCTCAGAACTCGGACATGACGGGTGCTTTGGGTAACGCGGTGCTGGTGCTGCAAAACCGTGGTCCGCTCACCGTGACGGGAGTGTCCCTGGTGGGCCTCCTCGGTGCGCTGGCTCTGGCATCTGGGGTGACGGGCCTCATGGCGGCTCGCAAGCGCCGGGACAGTGAGGACGCGGCCCTCATCAGTGCCACCGAACAGGTGGAGTAAGTAGTACTGACACGCCCGAGGGCGCCGATCCGAATGGATCGGCGCCCTCGTCGTCGGGGGAAAAAACCACCCCAACCAAAATACTCCTCAGCGGACTCGCGCTACAGGCCCTTGGGCATATCCTGCTTGAATGCCTTGACCAACTTCTGCGGCCAGTCCCCTACCGGGTCCAGTCGGCCCAGGAAGAACCGCATCTGCTGGGGTTCCTCCACAAACTTCAGGCCACCAATGAGGTCACGGTGGTCATGCAACCAGCCGATCCGGTCCGCGGTGAACTCCAACTGTGACAAGGTGAACGCCCTGCGCGGGATAGCCAAACGCATGAGCTCCATGGCCGCGATGTGCTCAGAGCCGTCCGGGTTGCGCTCCTCGGACAGCGTGCCTCGCTCCATTCCACGGATACCACCGGTGATGTAGGTGGCCACGGCCAGCGCACCGGCACGGTACTCCGTTTCCGGAACGTGGTCCACAAAACGCATCGCGTCCACGTGACCACCCAAACCGCCAGCAGGAAGTACACACGGGATGCCGCGAGCCTGAAGGAGATCCACCAGAGCCTCCACAAACACTGCCGTTTGGGAGATGACGTGGTAATCGCAGGTCTCAATAATGCCCACGGCCATCGCTTCCATCTCGCGCACGGACATGCCGCCGTAGGTGAGGAAGCCCTCAAACAGCGGGACCAGCGGCTTCATGAGGTTGAACGCCTCAAGGTCATTGGTGACAATGCCACCACCACGAGCGCACCCAAGTTTCCGAGCCGAGAAGTAGATGATGTCCATCAGGCTGGCAATCTCCAGGGCGAGTTCCCGCACCGTTTTGTGTTGCTCGGCTTCTTCACGCGTCTTGATGAAGTACAGGTTGTCTGCCAGGAGCGAAGCATCCATGATGAGTCTGATGCTGTTTTCGCGGCAGAACTGAGCTACGGCCCGCATGTTGGCCAGGGACACGGGTTGTCCACCGATGAGGTTGGTTCCCGCCTCAATGCGTACAAAGGCCACGTTCTCGCGGCCCACGCGCTCTGTTTCCGAACGCAGGAGGTCCAGGTCCATGTCACCCTTGAAGGGGGCCTCAAACGTGGGGTCCAAGGAGGATTGCGGAACTACCTCAATCACCTCGCCACCATTGTTCATGATGTGCGCTTTGGTGGTGGTGAAGTGGTAGTTGGTGATCACGTGGGAACCAGGCGTCACGTACGTGCGGGCCAGGATGTTCTCACAGGCACGGCCCTGGTGAGCGGGCAAGAAGTACTGCGTGCCGAACACGTATTCCAGAGCGGACTGCAGCCTGTAGAAGGTGGCTGAACCGGCGTAAGCGTCATCAGCGTTCATCATGGCTGATTGCTGGTAGATGCTCATGGAGTTCACGCCGGAATCTGTGAGCATGTCCAGGAATACGTCCCGGTTGTCCAGCAGGAAGGTGTTGTTTCCCGCCGCCTGAATCTTGGCGGCGCGCGTGTCTACATCGGCAAGGTAGAGGCGCTTGACGGTGGCAACGCGGTGCATTTCCAGTGGCACCTTGGCGCCGGAAAAGAACTCCACGCTCTGCTCGGCGTCCGGGGAGAGCGCAGCGGTGTGAACGAGGGAAAACTCTTTATCAATATCGCGCTCTGTAGGGATATCAACGGTGAGGGTATCTGAGGTCATGAGGGGCTCCACGTGTGATGGGAGGGATAGTTATTGAGGGAACGCCCTGGTAGCGCTGTTAGGGGATGATCGTAAACCCCGTGGGGTCGCTCAGGGCTGTGTGGCTCTCCTTGTGTTCCACGCACGGAATTTCGTGGTGGTATAGGCCGGATATTGCCGTGGATTCTGTGGTATCACGGCGAGGTGAGCGGTTCCCGTGGGAAACACGCTGGGCCCATCAGGCCCGACGATTCTGCCTCACAGATCAGCCTTGGTGCCGTCACCCAGCATGTTGGCTAGGCGGCGGGAGACACCTACTAGGCGTGATGCTCCTGCTAGGCGCGAACCTTGACAGGAACGCTGACTTTGCGCTTGGGCAGTGCCACTACGGCACACCCGGCAAGCGCAAGCGCTGCTGTTGACAAGAGGTTCATCGTCTTGAGTGAAGACGTAGGTAGATATCGTCCCGTCGCAACTATTTGCGACGGATCCTTTCCGTCATTCCCGCCGGTGATGGCCAACGTTGGGGCAGGTCCCCGATTCTCAGGTTCCGCAATGACGGCTTTCTGAGCGGACTTCACGGTGACGGGCGCCTTCAGGTCATCCAGTTTCAAGGCGTTCAGGTTGGGGTACGTGGGAAGCGGCTTCATGGCGCTGGGGTTTGCAGCCGTGGGGGTTGGCTTCGGAGCAGCCTTGTGGGGCGCTGGCTTGCTGTGTGTCTTTGCGGTGGGCAGGGCCTGGGAGATGTCCTTCTGATCAAAGGCGTTACTGCCCGTTCCCGTGGTGTCAGAACCAGCATCGTCGATGTCCGGGACATCATCCCCAACATCTCCACCCTCGGGGATCTTGCCGTGAATGCTGACATCAGCGTCACCAAAATCGCCCCAATCCGGTGCGCACTCGTCAAAGTAGTGATCGTCAGCGTATTGCGGGTCATCGCACGGATCAGGAATCGGCGTCACGTCTTCACAAGCGGTTCCATCAGCGTTAGGTACCTGATCACCGATGCACTCCAACGGCGCGGGGATACAAGTCACGGTCTCTTCGGCGCCCGGGGTTTCCTCACCGGGAGTTTCCTCGCCTGGAGTCTCGCCTGGAGTCTCCTCGCCAGTACCTTCATCGCCAGGCTCCGTCACGGCCACCATGCCCTCGGGGCACAACCCCTCGTCGGTCACATCGGGACTGGCCACATCAGAAACGCACTCGCCCGTGGACTCACTGACCACAGTGCCCTCGGGGCATTCCGGCTGCTCGTAGCCGTCAGCAACCGCTGAGCCAGCGGCCGCCAAGGAAAGCGTTATCGACGCCGTCAGTGCAAAGAACGCAGACAACACGGCGCGAGGAACCCCACCAGGGCTTCTCAGCACTTGCCTTGCCATCTCGCTCACCTCGTCACCAGCAGCACTGCTGGCGCTTTCGCTATGTAGCCGCGTCGCCACAAAGGATAGTGACGTTCGTCACCTCACCTTGACCGTATCAGAGTTCCCTGAATCCACCCAGAGTCCTCTGCCAGATAGGGCGCGAATAGAACTGCCCTGTCGCTCGTTGATCGGGTCCAGCCACTCGGAGGCAAGCAACCCCAGCAGCGTCACCCACCTTCCCCGGACACGGGAGAACCCCTCAGGGAAGGGGTGAGCAAGCACCTGAGGGGTTCACCTTCGTTGCCCGGCAGCTTCTGGGGCGCGACTCCCTGGCTCGCCGGCGTCTCTATGGCGGATATCAACTGTTATCAACTGTCCGATATCCTCAGTTATCAAGGTCAGTGAATCACCATAACAGAGCCCTTGCCAATGGTTGCGGCGTCGATAGCGCGTGGCGTGTCTCTGAATGATCGTTATTCAAGGGTGTTTCAGTATCATTCCAAGAATCTCCCAATTCTTTCCCTAGCACAGCCCGCACAGGAAATCTCCGTACTACCCACACATCCTGGCCGGGAACCAGGCAAGCAATCTGTCCGCGTACCCATGCACAACGTGCCATAACCACTATCGAGACGCGAATTCGTCGTCGTATGCCTCATGGCGCGCCCGTAGAGTGCGCTCATGGTCGGATCCCCCGTGCGCGTAGGAATCGTTGAAGACGAAGCACTCATGCGTGACATGCTCGTTGAAAGACTCACCGCTCAAGAGGGCATTCGCGTGGTGCATGCCGTTCCCGGCGTGACCGAGGCTCGGTTGGTCTTTGCTCCCGGTGCTGTGGATGTGGCTCTCCTTGATGTCAATCTGCCGGACGGTAATGGTGTGGCGCTGGGGGTCCAACTGCAACGGCAAGACCCGCACATCGCCATCGTGTTGCTGTCCTCTGAGGACGTCATGGGCCTGTTCACCACGGTGCAAGAAGAGGCGTCGCGCCCGTGGAGTTACCTGTCCAAACGCAGCAGCTTTACCCCGGATGTGCTCACGCACGCGGTGGTGGCAACGGCTGCGGGACACGTAGTTTTGGACCCTTACCTGGTACAACGCTCGGAACCGCGCGCCGGTTCGGCGATTGCTGACCTCACACCCGCACAGTTTGGCGTCCTTCGGCTCGTCGCAGAAGGGCTCAGCAACCAGGCCGCCGCCGAGCGCCTGGGGATCAATACGCGATCCGTAGAAAGCCACCTTAAATCCATCTACCAGCGCCTCGGCATTGATGGTGACGGCTCTAATCGGCGCGTGGCCGCCGTCCTGTCCTTCCTTGAACAGACGGGCCGCTCATGGCGCAACTGACCATCGCTCCCCCTGCTCGCCCCACCCGCCTGTTCGACGAACCTGCGGAGGCTTCGGCGCGTAACTATGACGCGAGTGACGTGATGCCCAAGCGCGGGCCCTCCTTCTTTCCTGACCTGTGGCTTCACCAGGACCCCACGCGCGTGGGTGTGTTGCTCTCCGCCGCGAATGTCATGCTCTACACCGCCATCGCGTTAGCGCAATGGGCGGGATGGGGTGGGCTCTATGAGGCCACCCAACTCAGCGGGCCGGAACTGGTAGGCGAATCGTTGATGATTGCAGCCGTCAACCTGATTTACGGCGGCTTTGTGATTGCGGGAACCTTCATGCTGCGGCCCATGAGTTGGCCGTGGAAAATGCGGTATCCGCTCATTGCGCTGGTGGCGCTCGTGATGTCCTTCCCGCGCGTGCTGGCCATGCTCGCCATGCAAACCACGCCTTCGGGGTGGTTGTACGTGGTGACGGAATGGATTTCCGGCTTTGGGGGCGGGTTTTTGGCCGTGACCGCCGGGGTGATCTGCGCCCACATGGTGTCCCGTGCCCGACGAGAAGAATCGGAACGATTGTCCACGGCACGCCGGGCCGCTCGTGCCGTGGAAGAACTCCAAACCGAGGAAATGCGCGTGCGACGCATGGTGGCCGATCAACTCCACGGCACTTTGCAATACCGCTTGGTGACGGTGACCGCTGGACTTGATGCTGTGGCCGCTGACCTGCAGTCCCGTGACTGTTCCATTGCCCAAGGGACTGCTGCGGACCTTCGTGCCTGGGCGGAAACCCTGGAGGAAATCCGCGAGCGAGAAGTCCGGTCCTTGTCCCACGCGGTCTTCCCTGCGGGAATTGAACTGGGGATGGCCCACGCTGTGGAAGCGATGCTGCGGAGGTTGCCCCCACACATCGGGACCACACTCACCATGGATGAACCGGCCTCCGCGTTTTTGAATGATCTCCCTGATGCCATGCCCATGGCCGAGCGCCTGGTGGTGGTCTACACCGTGGAAGAGGCGATCACTAACGCCCTCAAACATGGTCACGCCACCCGCATTGATCTACGAATCTCGCTGCGCTCACTGCCCACTCAGTCCTCACTGCCCTGCGATGACGCCTCGCAAGCACGCAAGGAGATTGCGGTCACGGTGGATAATAACGGCCTGGCATGCCCCGAAAACGTAAACCTCCGGGGACTCGCGCGTCACTCGGAGCGCATCGGAACCCGTGGCGGGACGTTGCGGCTGACTCGTCGTCACGTTCGAGGCTATGGCGGAACACGCCTAGCCTTCACGCTGCCGTTCACCCCGGCGTCTTAGTGCCCTAGGGTCTGCCGCCCTGGCTTCGCCTGCGGGACCTCAGCGCCTACCGTTCACCCCGGCGTCTTGATATCCCTACCGCAGGTCCGCAGGCCGCTCCCGGTTACTGCGTCTTAAGGAACGACCTCCACCCAGGAAACGCGCGCTCTAGCGCGTCCTCCAAGGCGATGGAATCTCCGTCTTTACCTCCTTCCCCCAGGATCTTGGTGGGCCGCCGTGGCTCCGGCTTGATGCCCCTGATCCGCTCCCACGTAGTCAACGGAGCAATGAGCACGTAGAACTTCCCGTCCTCCCCTACTGCCGCCGTGCCATCTACACGCAGGTACCAGCCCTTCAGGGGCGTGCGCGCCACCCCTTTTCCACCGTATCCACGCACCTCCAAGGGCACAGGCGCCGGGCCATGCTCTGGTGCCACGGTCATGAACTCGGCAATCACCGCCTCCGCCATCTCATGCTCCAGGTTTTTCCCCGCCTGCAACTTCTCCTGGTGAAGGCGTGCCGCTTCCGTCCTCTGTGCTACCCAATCATTCATGCTGCGATTCTAACCAGTGGGGGTGATATGAATCAGCCCATCCCCATTAGCGCCGTGGGCGGCCCCTAGCCCGGCTTCATCTCCTACCCCCCTAATACAGTGGAGGGGTGAGCACAGAACGGCGGAATTCGCGCAGTATTGCGGCAAGGGTGGGAGCCCTCGCCGTGTGTGGCGCGCTCCTTTCAGGGGCCGCCGTGATACCCCTGGCGTCATCTGGTGGGGCTGATGACGCTCCATCGCCGTTGGTGGTGGCTGGCGTTGCCGGCCTTGAATGGTCTGACATTTCCCATGATCGGACCCCTCACCTGTGGCGGATGATCGGCTCGGGGGATGTGGCCTCCATGTCCGTGCGCACCTTGGCTCCCACGTGTCCCCTCAGCGCATGGCTCACCATCTCTGCGGGGAGCCGCGTGACCGATGCGTATGCCAGCCCTCGGTCCAGTTCTGTTTCCGACGACGAAGCCGCTGGTTCAACCAGCGGTGGAGACACGGGACCCGAGGATTCGCTGGCCGCACCACCTGATGCTTCCGAGGTGGATTCCGGGGCGGATTCCGCTGCACCACTTCGATGCCGACAAGTCCCCGGCATTGACGTGGCGTCAGCGGATCCCCACTCGGATGGCACTCGGCAGGTATCCGTTGCCGGGTGGAAAGCACTCCTGGCGTCCGATGACGCGGACGCCAGTGGAACAACGCTTGGAACACCGGGAACCCTGGGTGATGCTCTGAAGGCAGCGAACCAGTGTGCAGTAGCGGTAGGGCCCGGCGCCGCTGTGGCGCTGGCGCGGTCCAACGGTTCCGTGGACCGGTATGTCCAGGCGCTTCCCTCAACGGGGGCCACGGAGGAGATGACCGGAACCATCCACGGTTGGCTCAGTGAGTGTCCCCTCGCTGTGGTTGACCTGGGAGAACTTCCCGATGGCGCTGCGGACCGGGCGGCCGCCGTGGCTGCCCTGGATGCCTCGGTGGGGGTCTTGGAAAGTGCAGCGTCAGATTCCCGGCTCATTGTGGCCGGCATCGCTGACACTCCGGATGGTCCCCGTGGATTACAAGCAGCAATTCAGCATGAACCTGGGGCGGGCACGCCACCGGCGTGGCTGGTGTCAGATTCGGCCCGGCGTGAAGGCGTGGTGGTGGTCAATGACTTAGCAGCCACCATTGCTTCCGCAGCAGGAGTCAGCACGGCGAGTTTCGATGGCTCCCCGTTGGTACGAGGTGAAGATCGGCGTCTTGATGCGCGCACCACAGTGCTGAATCGGCAGTACCTCACGGTGCTCACGGATACCGCCCGCCCCGTGATGTGGGCCATGATTGGGGTACTGGGGTTGGCTCTGCTGGCCTGCGTGCCCCTCCTGGTTCGGCGAAGGTCCCTGGGGAACGTCCGCCGAGGAGCCATCACTGCTCTCACAGTTGCGGCCTTCCTTCCTGCAGCGGCACCGTTGGCCACCCTGTCCCAGTGGTGGGTGACCCCAGCTCCTCACGTGATCCTCGTTGCTGCGATGGTAGTAGGCGCGGTCCTCTTGTCCCTGGTGACGTGGGTTCTGGACCTACTCTGGGTGAAACTCATCCCAGATCCCCCGTGGCGCAGACCTCTGGTGATTGCCGGGTTCACGTGGATCGTTTACACCGTTGACGGGCTTCTGGGAACCCCGCTGCAAGTGGGTTCCCCGCTCGGGTCCTCGCTTGCTGAAGGCGCACGGTTCTACGGATTTGGCAACATGGTCTACGCCATCTATGCCGTCTCCGCTGTGGTGGTGGCTGCGGGAGTGTGGGTGTCCCTGCGAGACTTCGGACATCGCACGGCGGCATTCATTGCCGGGATATCGGTGGCCGTGGTGACCGTCCTGGTGGATGGCTTGCCCATGTTCGGCGCTGACGCTGGTGGAATCGTCTCGTTGGTGCCCGCCTTTGTGGTGCTCATTCTTCTCTTACGGGGCACGGCCATGAAGGCACGTCACTGGCTCATTGCTGCGGGAATCACGGTGGCTGCTGCGGTGGCCTTTGGAGTGGTGGCATGGCTGCTGCCGGACGGTTCCCACCTGGGCCGGTTTGTCCAGCGGGTCATTGACGGTGATGCCCTAGCCCTCGTTGCTGCCAAGATGTCTGGAGCGTGGACCACCGTCACCACGGTTCAGGGCTTCGTGGGCCTGCTGGCCGTCCTCGCCCTCATGTGGGCCGTGGTCCTTCCTGGGCGCAAGCCGTGGACCCGGTTGCAGCCACTCGCTGCCATGTATGACAAGCGGCCCGAGTTCCGCGCCGTGGTGATCACGCTGATAGTTCTCGCTGTGGTGGGTTCCGTGTTGAATGACTCAGGCGTGGTAGTGGCCGGAGTCATCTCCGGAGTGGCACTCCTGGTGCTGTTCACCGGGAACTGGTCTGCGGGCACTGAAGCCATGGCCCTGGTCAACCCCCAAACCTCGCGCACCCCGGCGCACATGGTGGCCTGGGGATGTGCCGCCATGGTGGCCTTCCTCACCTTGGGCGTGGCGCTGCCCTCAACCAGCAGCACCGTCACTGCGGGTGACGTGACCGGTGCCGGTGCTACTCCCCTTGTGGCTCAGGACACCCTGGTGATGATTGGCACCCAAGGTGTGAGATGGCCCGATATCAACTCCACGGACACCCCCACCCTGTGGGACATGCTGTCCCGCGGGGCAGACGCAGGCGGGGTCACCGCTGGCGTGGTGGACACCAACCGCCGGTGTGACAACGCCGGTTGGCTCGCCCTCTCTGCGGGGCGCACCGTCATCACTGGTGAAGCGTTGGGCGGCGAGTTTGAGTGCCAGCCCATCGAAATTCACGAGGATTCCACAGCGACCGTCACCACCAACCCCGTGAATACCAACCCCGTGACCATTGACCCTCAACCGGGGAGTGATGAGCCTGGGAACGATTCCCCAGTGGGGCAAGGAACGCTGGATCCCTCCGTGCAGACGCCCAACCCTGCGGGCTCGGGCCATGTGGTGAACTGGGATGCCCTGGTGGCCGCCCAAGCCCGGTCCGCCTATGTTCCCACGCTCGGAACCTTTGGCCAAGCCCTCGCTGACAACAACGTGTGTGCCACCGCCGTAGGCACTGGTGCTTCCATCGCATTGGCGGACAAGAGCGGCGCGGTGGCCCGCACCGTTCCCCTCGAGTCCCTGACCTCCACCATGGTCTCGCAGTGTCCGCTCACCATCATTGACGCCGGGTCGGCACCCATGCTCGGCGGTGAAATGCACGCGGAACGCGCCGAGGCACTGCGGGCGGTGGACGCTACCATTGCTGGCATTCTCAACGAACTTCCCCGTGACGCCACCGTCATGGTGATGGACGTGGGGAACCCGAGCCCTCTGGTGCCGGTCCTAGGAGTGGGCCTAGTTCAAGGTGACGTGGATACCGCAGCCAGATATCTCAGTTCCGTGTCCACACGCTGGGAAGGAGTAGTCCGGCTTCTCGATCTTCCCATCACCCTGGTAGATGCGCTCGGCGTCCCCCAACCCGCAGACTTTGCCGGAACGCCGGTGTTGTCCGGCGGCCTGCGTCCGAGCGACGACGAGCAAACTGCCGAAGAAATCAGCGTGATCTCCACCAAGGATCGCATCATGCGACTCGCCACGGGAAGTTCCACGGCAATCCCGCTGTGGATTACTCTGGCGCTCTTTGCGGTAGTAACGCTCTACCTGCCGCGCCTCGCCGGGTCCTCTGCGGGCAAGGTTCGTGCCGTAGTGGAAGCCCTGCTGTTGATTCTTGCCGCGCTCCCTGCGGGGCAATTCTTGGTGGGTACGCTCCCGTGGTGGAAACCAGATCCGGCATCGTGGCGCCTGTGGACAGCACTGGCTATTGCCACGCTGTTGGTGGCCGCCGTAGCCAACCTCGCACCACGGCGTCCCGTCTGGGCGGCGCCCTTGGTCATCACCTCCATCACCTTCATTCTCCTCACCACAGATGCCATCCTGGGCACCCCCATGCACCGGGGCAGTCCGCTTGGGCCGTCACCCACGCTGGGAGGCCGATTCTTCGGCTTCGGAAATCCCACCTATTCGGTGTATGTTTCAGCCGGGCTTTTTGTGGCGGCGGCGCTTGGCACCGTGATTGCCAAGCGGTGGAAGCCCATCTGGGCGGGGGTTTTCGCTGCGGTGATCGGCATGGTGGCCATGCTCATCAGTCTCTGGCCTGACTTCGGAGCGGACGTGGGCGGCGGCCTCGTCATCGTCCCCACCTTTGCCGTGTTGGCTCTGGTCCTGTCCGGGTTGAAAGTCACCTGGAAGAAGCTCTTCTTGGCTGCCTTCCTTGGCGTGGCCATGGTGGCAGGTATCGGCATCCTGGACTGGCGGCGTCCCGAAGCGCAGCGCACCCACTTGGGGACGTTCATTCAGTCCGTCATTGACGGTTCCGCCTGGGAGATTATCGCGCGCAAGGGAGGCTACGCCGCTCGGACCCTGACGCGTGGGCCCGAAGCCTGGATTACCATGATCCTTCTCCTTGCCCTCATCGCCATGCTGGTGGGCTGGTTGCGCTCACGCTGGTACCAGCGTGCTAAGGAAGAATGGCCTACCCTCACGCCGCTCCTCGTTTCCATGGTGGTGGGTGCCGTGGCAGGTGGCTTCATGAATGACTACGGCCTACGCATCGTCACCATCATGTTCTTCGCCGCCACCCCCCTCGTAGCCCTCATTGCCCTCAGGTCCAACGATCCTTCCAGTGACGGGGACACCAGCACTGCAGCCCATTGCGTCGAAGACTGCGGGGAACAACAGACTGACCCGGACCACCTCAACGCGGCGAAACAAGCGATCGCAGCTAACTAGCGGCGCCGCGCAGCAATCTGCCGAAGTGCTCCCGTGGTGTTGAGGCGGAACCGTGCCATTTCTACGGATACACCGTGCATTGCAGCTAGGCGTTCCGGAGTCGTTGCTCCTGCCCGCGCTGCGGCCAGAACCGTTTCACGTGGGAGTAACAACGTGCCACCAAAAGCAGTTGCCTGTTCCTCCTGCTCAGGCATACACGTCCTGAAGGGTAAACCCCCCACCTCACGAACCTCCGAGAGTTCGTGCTTGAGGTGAAGATGACCGATCTCGTGGGCTATGTCACTCTTTCTACGCACTTCTGTTGTTACCGGATTGGTGACAATAAACTTCCGACCCTCAACTTCAAAAGTAGCGGCAGAAAATACTCCGTATTGGATTGACTCCATTTCCTCAAATAAATCATGACCGATGAGGTCAGCCCCGTCAACCACAACTGCTCCCATGGCCTCGGCAACGGTGGAGATATCAAGCACATCGGTAATTGCGGCACCTACTTCCTCCCTCATCGCAAGAGCATCCCGTTCGGCTTGAGCCTTAAAACCGCGAGGGAGGGTCATATCTCCCCCGCTGCTACACGACGTCGCAATTCCGAGTCTAGCGATTCGAGAACATGGCAGAGACGTTGAGGAACCCCGGGCCGCAACGTAGTTGCCGCCCGGAGATGTATGGCAAGCCCACCTGCCGATATCGGAGGCGCAGCGAGAGCGTCATACATTGCTCGCAGTGCGTCAGCGATCCGCGCGGCATTGTCTTGAGTCAGACGAGGATCCGCATTGAGATGAATCACGGCCACGTCAACAGGATCTTCCTTCCGGTTTGCACTCTCTAGGAAGAACATGGCCGGTGACACACCTAGCCAGCCGCACAAAGATGTAAAACTTGCCAGATCTGGCTGTGATCCACTCTCTACCCGTGAAAACGTGGTGAAGGATACGCCAGCTTCGGAAGCGGCACTCCGCAATGAGAGCGCGCCGCGGCGCTCTTTCAACATCTTCCCCAGTCCTTCGGTATCAAGGGTTGGAGGCTGGCCATTCAATGGAGTCATCACAGGGGGCGGGGATTGTCGTTCAAACTCATGGATGCACACTAGCGCATCAATTATTGCAAGGCGCACAAATGTCTAGAAACCATCGGCGTGTTGCACCATGTTTCCAATGACACTCTCATGTTACAGTGTGTGCGGCGGTGAGGGGTGCCCTCACACCCCTTACCGCCCGAGGCAGTTTGCGCTGCCTTAGCCAATCCACGCTTGGTAAAACGAGAAAGGACCCACTCATGCTACCTAAAATTGATCCACCGGACCCACTTTGGCTCGCGGAACTCAACCAGTTGATTAACGGTCCGCCGTGGTGGTTTC
>JAIRQO010000057.1 GCA_031256435.1 Cellulomonadaceae bacterium | reverse complement strand
ATCTCGGGGAGTGGCTGTCTCTGCCGTAACAGAGGGTCACCGTCCTGGGTCGCCCGCCGCTACCGGCTGGCCTGGCCAGCAGTCACAGTGTTCGGAACGTATCCAGTCAACTACTGTGAAGCAGGTCTTCCCGCGCTCCTGTCAAGACCAGAGCTGAACGCTGGCACTGCGGTTCTACCGTTTGTGCTGCGTTGCGATGTCTGCGTTTCTAGCGTTTGACTCGCTGCGGGCTGTTCCATCGTTTCCGGCGGAACAAGAAGAACACTACGCGCTCCCGTGACCTACCAGCAACTACTTCAGGGATTCGTGAATCATGTTCTGGCCGTCGTTGATTCACGGGATACCAAAGCCGCAGGTCAGGCGAACGAGGCCTTTACCCTCCCAATGTCGTCGAACCCTGGGTTGCTCGCGTTACAGGGCATCTTGACACGAGTAACCCAGTGTTCGGAAGGGCAGAGACGCTGCGACTGCGCCTACGGCTCCGCGACAGCATGGCGGATGGGGGTTTCGACCGTCGGCTGCTACGCAGCCTGGCTCAACCGCCTGAGCTTTTCCTAGGACTAGACGAGATTCTGCGAGTCCGCTTCGCTTCCCGCAGAATGACGGGCTGGGCTGGTTGCGGGGGCGGGGGTTTCGACACCCGATTGAGGGGAGTACCTGAGAATGCTTGCATTCTCCTGGTTGAACCGATTGAGTGGTGTTGACGAGCGAAGCGAGGAGCACCGTCGGCTGCTACGCAGCCTGGCTCAACTCCGGGGTCCCTGCAAAGTATCGGAGCGTAGCGAGGAACTTTGTGGGGTGGAACCGCCCGAGTCTCTCTTGGGCTTAGACGAGATTCTGCGAGCCCGCTTCGCTCCCCGCAGAATGACGGGTTGAATGTTTGCTTCCCGCGGGACGAAGGGCTGGGGTGGACCTGACGGCGTTTACGAGCCTGGAGGGCTTGGGCCCAGCGTTGGCGGGCTTCGCGTTGTGTGGTGCGAGTGATGCCGTGGCGGGACCAACCGGGGGAGACGGTCACCACGCGGGATCGGGCTCCCCAATTCCGGTGCAAGGGGTGGGAGCAGTGGTTGAAGAAGTCCCGTGCAGCGTGCTCGTCGGGGCAGTCACCCGCATCGTCGGCTCGGCTGGCCAAGAAGTCATCACACTGACCACAGGGAACATTCCGAGCGGCTTCAGCCAGCCGTGCCCGGTTCCAGTGCTGCACCAGGCGGCCCTTCTCATTGCTCACCAGACTCGGGAAGCGTTCGTGAAATTGCTTGAGCATGTACCACATGGCTCGGTAAGCATCGCTGAGCGATTCCAGGAGTTCTGCTGACACGTGCTCTCCGAACACGAACGTACGATCCCCCGTGACTACCCGGACGGAACGCACTTTCTGGATAATCTTCTCCGGTGTCACGTGCTGACCGTCAGGGAAGCGGAGCAGAACGTGGGCGTGCAACACGCCACGGTGTTGCCATTCGCGCACCGCCACCCACTGAACCCCCGGCGCCACACGGCGCAGTTTCTCGGTCAACCTCTTCCACCCGGCACCAAAGGTGGCGTTCCACTGTGCGGTGCCTTGGTAGTCATACGTGTCAGGGTTCACGGGCAAGCCGTGGAAGTAGGCCTCGCCCCGCGGGGCATGGATTGCCCCGCACGCGCAGCGTCGTCGGGCCTCCCCCTGAGCGTCCTGACCAGGAGAGGCCACCGCATGGACCGCACCGAAACTGGGTGCCGTCAAGGTGAGGGAATAGAACTGTTCCTCGCCGTTGCCGCCGGCAATGCCGTCCTGAATAATCGCTACCCAGTCCTTGCGTTCCTGGTCCGAGCACGGCTCGCAGTCGGCGCGCACCCGGCTCTTGCACCGGATCAGGTAACCCTGTGGGGAATAGTAGGGATTGGTACATGCCCTTGCCTGTAGCATTGGGAGGACCTCCAGCCAACAGCGCGAAACACCGCGCCCACGTGAGCAGCCCCTGTGGGCTACCGCCTGCTGTATCTGCGAATCGCCCATGTCCGGCCCCATCAGCGGCTTTACCCACCCACACCACGCCACGCGGACCACCCCACCCAGACCGTGCGGCGCGCCCGCCGTGAGGCCGAGGGCCACCCCTTAGGATGAGGCCACCTAGTGACAACGGAGGCTGAGCCCATGGCGAACAGCAGTAGTGAGTCCGCCGCAGCAAACATTGTGGTGGTGGGAATCGGTGGCGATGTGGGGATGTACGCCCTGTGCCGCTCCTTCCACGAGGCGTTCGGCGCGCCAGCCGTGGTGCTCTCCACGGTGGCAACGCGGGCGATGCAACGCTCGTCCTTCGTCGAAAATGTTGTGGTGCCCGGTTTATCCGACGACGAAACCCTCATCACAGAACTCGAACGTCAAGCGGCGCGGTTCCCCAGCGCTACACGCGTGCTCCTGACCAACTCGGATTGGCACATTCACACCGTGGTGGAGCACAGGGAACGCCTGGAAGGGGCGGGATACTTCCTCCGTTACCCCAGCAAAGACGTGCTGGACAGGGTGTGTACCAAGGAGGGGTTTGCCGAGATTTGCGATCGGCTAGGGATCCCCACACCGCGCACCCTGGCACTGGAGATTCACACGTTGACGGGTCCTGACAGTGCGGCCAGGATTTCCAGCGCCGTAGCGGACGCCGAGGATCTCACCTATCCCGTCATTGCCAAGCCGTCCGATTCCAGCCAGTGGTTTGAGGTGTCCTTCCCCGGCAAGCGCAAAATTCACACGCTGAGCACTGCCACGGAACTGTCCGAACTGCTGGGGCATCTGGTGGAGGCTGCGTACCCCGGCGCGCTCCTAGTGCAGGAATACATCCCCGGTGATGAGACGATGCAACGCTCCATGACGGCGTATCGCTCCACGGCGGGGGAGGTGACCCTACTCTCCACCGGACGCGTGCTGTTGGAGGAACACACGCCCGGGACCCTGGGGATTCCAGCCGCCATTGTGGTGGAACCGTACGAGGACGCCATGGAATCTGCCGAGAAGTTCCTCCACGAGTCCCAGTATGTGGGTTTTGGGAATTTTGACTTCAAGTATGATTCCCGCACTGGCGAACACGTGTTCTTTGAGATGAATCCGCGCATTGGAAGGAACAACTATTACGTGACGGCGGCTGGGGTCAATGTGGCAGAGGTGCTGCTGGCGGACACGGCTGAGGCTCGGCAGGGTGGTGAAGGCGGCAGGGCCGGTGCTGTAGGCGACGAGAAAGCCTGGCAGGGCGGTGAAGGCGGCAGGGCCGGTGTTGTGGCCGATGGTGGGGGACTCGCCCAACAGCGCGCACTCAACGAGGTGCTGTACACCGTGATTCCTTTCAGCCTCCTGACCCGGTACATCACCGATCCAGAGTTATTAGCACGCCTCAAGAGCCTCAAGAAACGCAAAGCCGTGGTCAACCCGCTGTATTACTCGGGTGATGCCAGCCCGGTTCGTCGCTTCATCACCTGGATGATCACGTACCGGTATCGCAGCAAGTACGCAAAGTTCTACCCCCAACCCCTGGACGGCTGACCCGCCACGCGGGCCCCTCCGTACCACCGTTGCCCCACTCGCACCGCCGTACCAACGCCGCCCACCCTGACCGCCACCACGAAAGGCGCCCTGAATGTTTGACGTTACCGAGGTTCATGATCCCTCCACCTGGGACAAGGCCGTCACCACCCACGGCGGCCACCCGTTGCAATTGTGGGCGTGGGGAGAGGTGAAAGCGGAAGGCCCGTGGACTGCGCGGCGGATAGCCATCACGGAGGCGGCAGCGCCACGCGGTTTTGCTCAGGTATTGGTACGCCGGTTGCCGGCTCCGTTCACCGCGTTGTGTTACGTGCCTCGCGGTCCAGTTTTGGCGTGCGACGATGGTGAGGCGGCTGCAGCCATTCCTGGTGTTGCCGAGGCCGTGGTGGGGTGGTGTCGGTCTACCGTGGGGGGCATTGCCGTGTCCTTTGAGCCAGCGTGGGACGCCTCGATGAGGTTTGACGTGCCGCGCGCAGTCAAGGCGCGGAACACCATTTTGTATCCCAGCACCCTCATCCTTGACCTCACGCGAGACTCCGATGCCCTGTTGGCGGACATGCGGAAGTCAACCCGGTATGAGATTCGGCGCGCTGCCCGGGACGGTCTGGACATCCGCCGCGCCACCACAGCAGACGAGTTTGCCTCGGTGATGGCGGTGTACCGGGAGACCTCCAGCCGGGCCGGATTCGCGCTTCATGATGACGCCTACTACCGAGCCATCCATGAGAAATTCGGCGAGGCATCAAGAATTCTGGTGGCGCGTGATACGGACGGGAACATTTGCAGTTTCGCGTGGTCCGTGGTCACGCCGGACACGGCGTTCCTACTCTATGGCGGAGGGAATGAGGCGAGCAGAGCCTTGAAGGCCACGGCGCCCGTGTACTGGGCGGCCATGACCGACGCCAAGGAACTCGGCGCTAAGAACTATGACCTCAACGGACTGCTGAATGATGGCATCAGCGAGTTCAAGCGCAGTTTTGGCAAACATGACAACGAGTTGGTGGGAACGTGGGATGTTCCGTTGAATACTCTGCTCTATCAGGTGTGGGAGCGTGCGTTGCCTGCGGCCAAGAAGGTAGTCCAGCGGATTCGTCGGTGATGAAGGTAGCCCAACGACGAGGCTACCCGCGTCCGCGCCCGCGTCCCAAGCGCCGAATGATTGGCCCGAGCGCAGCATCTAGTTCTTGAACCTTGAGCACCCTGAGCGCTGCCACGTACACCGCCACCATGGAAACGCCGGCCACCACCGTGACCACCACGGCGTGAAGCCACGTGAGGCCCGGGTCAAAGCCATGCATCACGTAGGTGATGACAAAGGCCACCACGCCACCAGCAAGGGCTCCAATCCCCGCGCGGACGTAGAGCGAGAGGATTCGTCTGCCGTCAATCCCGTGGAGTTTCTTGCGCATCCCGGACACGCGCAACAGCACCGAGATCCAGGCGGCTCCTGCGTAGGCGGCAGCAGCGGCGATGGTCCAATACCGGGTGGGCTGGGAGTGGGAGAAGATCCAGATCACCGCCACCATGAATGCCGTGGCAAAAATCTGAATAACAAAAATGGAACGGCCATCCTCAAAGGCGTAGTACATGCGCTTGACCATCACGGTGGCACCCAGGGCTACCAGCCCAAAGGACAAGGCTCGCAGAACCGGCGCCCCAGCTGCCACACCTTCAGCCGAGAGCGTGGGAAGCAGCGCCTTCATGATGGGTCCGGCCAGCACAATCATGGCTACCGAGGCCAGGACCGAGAACACCCCAGCGGATCGCAGCCCGGTGGACATGGTGGTTCGCACACCCCAGAGATCTCCTTGGGCAGCGGCCATGGACATGCGCGGGAACAGCGCGGTGATGATGGACACCACCACCAGTGAGTGCGGCAGGATGTAAATGGTCAGCGCGTTGGTAAATGCGGCAGGGCCCGCAATGATCTCGCCACCCACGGCGCTTTGTCCTGCCGCAGAGGTGATATTCCGCAGGTACACCAAGCCCACTTGTTCCAAGATCACCGCGGCGATGGTCCAACCCACCACTTTGCCCGCTGAGCGCAACCCAATGCCGTGTAGCCCAAAGCGGATGTGCCAATGGAAGCCCCCTCGTCGTAGGGCAATGAGAAGAATGGACGCCTGGATAACAATCCCCAACGTGGCGGTGGCGCCCATGAGGGCCGTCATGGACCAGGTCCACCCGCCCAGGTTGTTGCCAATGCCTTGCTGGGAGCCGAACAGGTAGATGAAGAGGCCAAAGCCCGCCACGGAGATGATGTTGTTGGCCACCGGAGCCCACCCCGTGGCGGCAAACTGTCCGCGCGCGTTGAGGAGTTCGGAAATCAAAGAGAACAACCCGTAGAAGAACACCTGCGGAACACACCAATACCCAAAGGCCACGGCCAGAACAATGGCGTCACGCGGCCAATCACCCGCCAGCGTGAACAGGTGGATGAGCAGGGGCGTTGCCGCCACCAGGATGATGGTCAACCCCAACAGCGTGGCCGCCGAGATGGTCAAGAGTTTGTCCAGGCGTTCCTGGGTGTTTTCCGCTTTGATGGCCTGCATGATCTGCGGCATCATCACGGCTTGCAGGATGCCCGCCGCCAGCAGGGTGAACAGCATGTTGGGCAGCGTGTTGGCAATGTCAAAGGAGTTGGCAACGAGGGAGGTGGTCCCAATGGCCCCGACGAGGAGGATGGTGCGGACCTGACCGGTGGCACGCGAGGCAAAGGTCCCCAGGGAGAGGATCAGCGAGTTGCGCCCAAAGTTGTCTTTTGCCTCCGTTGCCACACTTTCACTCTAGAGGGGTTACGCACGGTCTGCCCCGTTCTTGCCATTTGACGAAGGCGCAACTGGGGGTGGCGCCCTGTGAGATACCTCGCAATCTCGCGGCATAGGGTGGCGCTGCGTGCGCCATTACGGGAATATAAGAGGAGGGGCGCTGCTGACGCTCCGGCACATTTTTGCAACCTAGGAGTCCGTCCATGACCTCCCGACCAGAGATTTACCCCATCATTCTTGGTGGCGATATTGGCGTCTACGCCTTTGCGCGGGCTTTCCACGAGCAGTACGGCGTGAAGTCCGTGGTGATCTCTGGTGTGATTACCGGCCCCATTGCCGATTCGCGGATCATCACCAACGTTCTGGTGGAGGATTCCCACAACGAGCGCCAGTTGGTGGAGGCTGCCTGCAAGGCAGCGCGCTCGGCAAAAGCAGAGGACCCTTCGCGGATTCCGCTCCTGCTGGCCAACTCGGACTGGCTAGTGCGCACGGTGGTGCGGGCTCGTGAGGAGTTGCAGGACGCCGGCTTGGTAGTGCCCTTCCTCAACGAGTCGGTGTTGGACATCATCAGCGATAAGGCCACTTTTGCCGAGGTTGCTGAACGCGTAGGGATTGATGTGCCGCGCACTATCGTTGTTGATTTCACCAATGCTTCCGACGAAGGATGGGAGCCGCCGGCCGTGGATGTGGGTTTCCCGCTGATTGCCAAAGCGGCTTCCTCCGCCGATTACCAGAATGTGGAGTTCCCCGGGAAGCGCAAGGTGTTTGAGATTGAGACCCCCGAGGAGTTGGATGCGTTGTGGAAGAACCTGCGCGGCGCGGGCTACACCGGGCGGTTTGTGGCTCAGGAGTTGATCCCTGGCGATGACACGCAAATGGCTTCCATCACGGCGTACGTGGATGGCAACGGTGTGGTGACCATGCTGTCCGGGGCGCATGTGCTGCTGGAAGAGCACACGCCGAACGGCCTGGGGAACCCGGCGGCCATGATTACGGGGAACCAAGGCGTGATGTTTGACCAAGCCAAGGCGTTCCTGGCCGAGGTGGGCTACCGCGGCTTTGCCAACTTTGACGCCAAGGTGGATCCCCGCACGGGAAAGCACGCGTTCTTTGAGGTGAATCCGCGCATTGGGCGGAACAACTACTACGTGACGGCGTCCGGGCTGAACGTAGCGCAGTTTGTGGTGGCGGACTTCATTGACGGCGTTTCCCTGGAGCCGCAAGAGGTCACTCAGGAAGTGTTGTACTCGGTGCTTCCCACGGATTTGCTGCTGCACTACGTGAAGGACCCGGAGTTGCATGCCACCGTGAAGCGGCTGGCCACAACACAGGTTCACCCACTGGCGTACTGGAAGGCCGATGGTGGGTTGAAGCGCCGCTTCTACGTGGCGTCCGCCAAGTTCAACCAGCGCCGCAAATTCAAGAAGTGGTACCCGGAGGCCACGGGCTCGGGGTTCTAGGAAACGTCCCTAGGCCGCTGCCACCAACTTCTTTTGTTCCTCCACGTCAAAGTCTGCCGGGGGCCAGCCGAGGTCCAGGGAGCGCAACGCGTTGGTCAGGAGTTCCGTGATGGCGAGGTGGGAGAACCACTTCTTGTCGCACGGAATCACGTGCCAGGGTGCCACGTCCGTGGAGCCCTTGGTGAGCATGTCCTGGTAGGCGTCCAGGTATTCAGGGAACTTAGCGCGCGTTTTCAAATCACCGGGGTTGTACTTCCAGTACTTGTCCTCCCGCTCAAGGCGGGCCGCCAGGCGCGCCTTTTGCTCGTCGGGTGAAACAAAGAGCGCCACTTTGACAATGACTGTGCCAGACGCCGCCACCTCGGCTTCAAAGGCATTCATCTCGTCATAGTGCTTGCTCCACTCTTCCTCGGGCTCCAGTCCTTCCACGCGGGCCACCAGCACTTGCTCCCAGTGCGAGCGATCAAACACGCCAATGTATCCCGGCTTGGGCAGCGCGTTGCGAACCCGCCACAGGTATCCATGCTCCCGTTCTTCAGCCGTGGGGACGCCGAAGCCGCGAATGGCCACACCCTGGGGGTCTACGAGTCCCACTACGTGGCGGACAGTGCCGCCTTTTCCGGCGGTGTCCAGGCCTTGGAGAACCAGGAGGACGGAACGTGTACCACCGCTACGTCCCTCGGCAAAGAGCCGCTCTTGGAGGTCGGAGAGTTCCTGAGCGCGTTCGGCAAGGAGTTTCTCGCCGTCTTTGCGAGTTCCCGTGAAGCCGGGTGTGCCAGCGCAATCCATGGTGCGGACATCCACTTCAGGCGTCCAGCGGAGGGCGTCTGCGGGCGAGATGTCCCATCCGGGGGCGCTCCTCTTCGCTGCTTTCTTGCTGGTTTTCTTGGTGGCTGCTTTCTTGGACATCGTGGGCCTTTCGGGAGGAGATAGTGCGGAAGAGAGTGCGCGGTCACCAGAATTCTCTCAGGGATGGGGACGTTGTGCTGACGCGCGCCAGTACTCATTGCGTCGTGGTGATTTCCACCAAGGGCCTTGGATGTGCTAACCTTCTCTGCGCACCGGGAAAGTGGCAACGCTGGAACGGTTCACCTGTCCAGGTGGCGGAATTGGCAGACGCGCTAGCTTGAGGTGCTAGTGCCCGTATTAGGGCGTGGGGGTTCAAGTCCCCCTCTGGACACGCGAGCGAGGCGAACGGTGAGAATGCTCGCATTCTCACCAGTGAGCCGAGCGAAGCGTGTTTGAGCCTTCACTTGCGAAGCAAGGGAAGGCGTAGACACACCGTAAAGCATCGCGAATGCGATGCGATACACGGCGAGGCGTCACAGCCTCACCATCGTTATCGGGCGAAAGTCCGGTGACACCTGCGAAAGTAGCTCAGTTGGTAGAGCATCACCTTGCCATGGTGAGGGTCGCGAGTTCGAGTCTCGTCTTTCGCTCGGAGGGCGTCTCACGACGCCTACCTCGCTGGGTTCGCATGTCGGATTCGAGTAAACTCGATCCGACGCGCTCACTCCAGCATCAGGGCGTCTCACGACGCCCGCTCGATTGGCTCACATTTGAGATCGCGAGTAAACTCGCATCTCACGCGTTCGCACAATCTTCAGGGCGTCTTACGACGCCTACCTCGCTGGGTTCGCATGTCGGATTCGGGTAAACTCGATCCGACGCGCTCACTCCAGCATCAGGGCGTCTCACGACGCCCGCTCGATTGGCTCACATGTGAGATCGCGAGTAAACTCGCATCTCACGCGTTCGCACAATCTTCAGGGCGTATGGCGCAGCGGTAGCGCACTTCGTTGACATCGAAGGGGTCACTGGTTCGATCCCAGTTACGCCCACCCGGCTGAGGGTGCTAGCATCTGAGGCTACGGGCGTTTGGCGCAGCGGTAGCGCGCTTCGTTCACACCGAAGAGGTCACTGGTTCGATCCCAGTAACGCCCACGATCGTCGAGGAGTAATCCCCGGCGAACAACACAATGCGAAAGTAGCTCAGTTGGTAGAGCATCACCTTGCCATGGTGAGGGTCGCGAGTTCGAGTCTCGTCTTTCGCTCCATAGCACGACGAGCATGGTGAGTTGGCTGAGCGGCAAGGCAGCGGTCTGCAAAACCGTCAAGACGGGTTCGACTCCCGTACTCACCTCCACTAACCCGCTGGTCACAGCGGTTTTTTGTTTGCGGTACCGGCCTAGCCAAAGCGCCGCGCTACCAACAGCACCACGCCACCCCTTACTCGTGACCCAAGGCCTCAGCCAAGCGCGTCTTGGCCAAGTATTCGGTGTCACTGAGGATTCCCGCATCATTCAGAGCGCGGAGCATGGATTTCTTGGAGGCCGTTCCCGTGGCGATGGCGTGGTCCGCCTTCTCCGTGACCTCCTTCTTCTTCCACCGTTCCTTAAACTCCACCACCAGCACGGCACCAAAATACGTCAGCGCGGAGTACCGGATTGACTGACCAAAGGGTGGAAACACCACGTGTGCATGGAAACTCCAGATCCACAGGTACCCATAGAACACGCCCACAATTCCCACGTACCCCATGAGGTACATGACCGCGTCCCGTGCCAAGGAAGGCGCGTGTTGGCGCCTGTGAACCACCGCTTCCAGGATGAACAGCAACACAACGGACAGGAACAGCATCAGGTCCCTGTTGAGGAGACGAACCAACAGTGCGTGCCACACCGAGTCCAGATCATCGGCTTGCCAGCCGGACGCCACGGTCACCCAATACATCACCTTGGACACCGCCAGGTACACCACCACTACTTCCTTGAACGGCCACGCCCGCACGGTCTGCCACCACGAGCGTTTCATCCCGTCATCTAGCCCTGTGTCACCCAAACCCATGTCATCAAGCCTTGCGTCATCCAGCCTTACGTCATGTCCTTCGACGATGAAGCACTCTAGAAATCGTCGGGAGCGGGCGTCACCATGGCTGCCAGTGCCACGGCCTCCTGGGTTTGGCGCGTGATCTCATCCCAGTGACCGGCCTCAATGTGGCCGCGGTCAACGTTCCAACTGATGCCCGCCGCGAGCACCGGGGGCAACTCCAGGTATTCAGCAAGGTTCTCCTCGGTGATGCCACCCGTGGGGATGAATCTCAAGCCAGGGAACGGTGCCATGAGTTCGCGGAGTGCGTCCGGCCCGCCAATGGAACTCGCGGGGAACACCTTGACGCAGGAAATCCCCAGGTCACGGGCTCGCATGATATCCGAGGCGCTGGCGATTCCCGGAATGACCTCCACGCCGCGCTGCTGCGCCCGGCGCACCACGGGTTCCCAGGTCCCAGGGGACACGATGAATTGCGCTCCTGCATCCACGGCCTCGTCCACTTGGCGGACGGAAATCACCGTGCCGCATCCCACCAGTACGTCGGGGTGCTTGGTGGCCACCGAGCGCAGCGCATCCAGGGCATAGGGCATACGCAAGGTGACTTCGGCAATGGGCAGTCCGCCTGCTTTCAGCGCGGAGGCGAGATTGTCACCCTCGTCAGCGCCGCTGACCGTCACTACGGGGACCACATGGGCATCTTCAAAGGCATCAAGGACGTGCATGAGGCCAGCCTAGCCAGCAACCGCGTGGTTCGCCGTGATTGAACCGTGGCCTGCCGAATGACCGCGGAACCGCGTCCACCCACGGCAACCGCTCACTACCGCGTTTCGGGGACCATATCGATGGCTCCGCACGGACATTCCGTAGCACAAATGGAACAGCCCTTGCAGTAATCCAAGTCAATCTCAAACCGTTTGCCGGGGCCCAATTTGATGATGGCATCGTCGGGGCACATGCCGTAGCAGTTGTCACACTCAAAGCAGTTGCCGCAACTCATGCATCGCCGCGCCTCAAAGAGTGCCGAAGTTTCGGTGAGCCCGTGCAGCACCTCTTCAAACCCGGTGATGCGACGAGCCGCATCGAGAGTGTCACGGACCTGTTCAGGAGCATCCGAGTAGTACCAGGTGTTCAGCCGGGAGAACGGCACTTGGTTCGGGCGCTCGGGCGTGGTGAATTCCCCGCCCATCAGATACGCGTCCATGTGGTGTGCCGCGATCCTGCCCTGCCCGATGGCAAAGGTGGCTGTGCGCTCGCCGGGAGCCGCATCGCCCGCAGCGAACACCCCGGCACGCCCCGTCATCATGGACTCGTTGATGCCAATCACTCCGTCCGTGACATCTATCGCGTCATCATTTTCGACGAGGGTGAGGTCCACATTCTGGCCGATGGCTAACACCACCGCGTCGGCGTGGACTTCATCAAACTCGCCCGTGGGTACAGGCCGACCGTTGGCGTCCAGTTCCATGCGCTCCACGTGGATGGCGTCATGATCCACGTCCTTGATGGTGGTCAGCCATTGGGCACGCACGCCTTCCAGCACGGCGTCCTCAAACTCTTCGCTGTGCGCTGGCATCTGAGCCTGGGTGCGTCGGTAGATGATCACCGTGTCACTGGCACCGAGCCTACGCGCGGTTCTGGCAGCGTCCATGGCGGTGTTCCCTCCGCCATACACCGCCACACGGCGCCCCAAGAGGGGAGCGTCCCCAGCAGCAGTGTCATGGAGCATGGTCACGGCATCGAGCACTTTGGCGTCAATGGCCGGAATGTCCGCATGTGCGCCTTGACCAGCGCCCACGGCAATGAGAACGGCATCAAACTCGGTACACGCGGCTGGGAGATCCGTGACGGGCGTTGCCACCTCAAAGGTGACACCGGTAGCGGCGATGCGAGCAACCTCGGCATCCAGGATGTCCCGCGGGAGGCGATATTCCGGAATCCCGTAGCGCATCATGCCGCCGAGTTCCTCCTGGGCCTCGCGCACTGTGACCGCGTGACCCAGCATCCTGAGGTGATAGGAGGCACTGAGGCCGGCCGGTCCGGAACCCACAATGAGGATGCGCTTGCCGGTCTCCTGCTTCGGCGCAGGCAGGGACCATCCGCGTTCGAGCGCCAGGTCACCCAGGAAGCGCTCCACGGCGTTGATGCCCACTTGAGTGTCCACTTGGACGCGGTTGCACGCGGTTTGACACGGGTGGTAACAAATTCGGCCCATGATGGCGGGCATGGGGTTGACTTCCACAATCTTGCGCCACGCGTGCTCGTACCCGTCCGAGCCTTCGGCGGCCTCGTAGAGCCAGGCCTGGATTTCCTCTGAGGCCGGGCAGGCGGCCGAACACGGTGGGAGGAGGTCCACATACACGGGACGTTCGGTACGCCAGCCGCCGGTGTGATACACCGCCGAGGTTCCGGGCCCGGTGGCACGGCCGATGTCCACATTGGCCAAGTTGGGGTGGGCTGTAGTGGGCTGTGCAGTCAAGTTCACGGGTACGGCGCTCATGCCACGCCTCCTTCGGTGGTCACAGGGCCCGTGGTTTCGTCACGCCCGGCGGGCGGCTCAACCGACGGGCCAGTGTTCGACGATTCCGCGTTCGACGATTCTGCGTTCGACGATTCTGTGTTCGACGATTCTGTGCTGGGGCCAAACCCTTCCAGAAGGCGGTAGCGGCGGATGTTCTTCTCGGCAATGGCACGTAATCCCGCCAACTGCTCGGGGTCCTTGCCCGCCACCACATGGGCGAACCGGCGTTGTGGTTTCAGGTAGTCCATCACGTCCACCCGATCCCTAATCTTGGTGGAGCCCACCAATTCACCGTTCACCGCCTCAATGAGGGGGAACAATCCACAGCGCACCGCCAGGCGGGCAATCTGGATGGACTGTCCGGACTCCGAGCCCCACCCCAGGGGGCACGGAACAAAGACGTGCAGATACCGAGCCCCGCGGTAACTCATGGCGGTGCGGACCTTGCGTTCCAGGTCCCGCAGGTCCGCTACGGACGCCGTGGCCACGTAAGGAATCTCATGACCCATGGCAATCAGGGGCATGAACTTCCCTTGGCCAAAGGCCTGGCCTGGGTGCGGGCCTACCGGGGGAGTGGTGGCGGTCCGTGCCGTGGGAGGTGTGGCTCCGGAGCGCTGGACACCCGTGTTCATGTACCCCTGGTTGTCATAGCACACAAAGAGCACGTCATCGTTTCGTTCAAACATGCCGGAGATGCAGGCCATGCCGATATCTACCGTCCCGCCGTCACCGCCTTGGGCCACCACGCGGGTTTCGGTGTCTCCCTTGGCGGCCAGGGCGGCCACCATGCCCGTTGCTACGGAAGCGGCGTTGGCAAACAGGGAGTGAATCCATGGCAGTTTCCAGCCCGATTCGGGATACAACGTGGAGAACACTTCCAGGCATCCCGTGGCATTGGCCACCATGAGTTTGCCGTCGGCACAGTCATAGGCGGTATCCAGAACCCAGCGGGCACCGAGTGCTTCCGCGCATCCTTGGCAGGCGCGATGCCCGGTGGTCAATGAGGACTCGCGGTTTTGCCAGGAGGCAACGGCGCGGTCCTGTTCATCGAGGAGTCGGTTCCCGGCCACCAGGGATCCTGTTTGCAGGAAGGGAACGTTGATCTTCACCATGTCACTTCTCCGTTTCCTGGTTGGCGGGGGTTTCGACCGTCGCTCGCTCTGCTCGCTGGCTCAACCGCCCGGAATCGTCTGCAGGGGTTTCGACCGTCGCTCGCTGTGCTCGCTGGCCGGGCCGCCCGGAATCGTCTGCAGGGGTTTCGACCGTCACTCGCTCTGCTCGCTGGACGGGCCGCCCGGAATCGCCCTCCGCCATGGCGGCGGCGGCACTGCCGACGCCTTCGGCTGTGGCACGCGCTGAGGCTTCCACGGCGGCGTCCACTACATCGTGACGCAAGTCCATCCAGTTCAGGTGAACATCCAACTCGCCGCGGGATGCCTGGCGCACCAGTTCCGCCAGGGATTTCTCCGTGATGGGACGTCCACCCAAGCCCGCAGCCACCGGATGCACGGAGGCTCCCGAGTCATACAGTGCCCGGCGAATCTCGCCGGTGAGCACGCCACCAATGCCCAACTGCACTGCGCGGTCAATGACCACCACGCGGCGAGCCTGGCCAATCACCTCGCGGAGGAGTGCGTCCGGGAAGGGGCGGAAGGAGGTAATGCCCACCAGGCGTACCCGGATGCCTTCGTCGGCCAACTCGGGAAGGACAGCCTGCATGGTTCCGAGCGTGGAGCCCATGGCAATGACCACTATCTCGTTGGGATCACAGCCCCGCACTTTGCCCGATGCCGCCGGAACTTTGGTGCCACCCACCACACCGTCGTCGGATGTTTCATAAAGACGTACCAGGCCGCCGGCATCCCTGCCGAAGGTGTCAAACCAGCGTTGGCCCCACTTTTCCACCACGTCATGAGCGGCCACGTGTTGCTGGTAACTCACGTACTTGGTCTCGGTGAAGATATCCGGTCCGGCCATGGTTCCCACGGTTCCGGGCGTGGCCACATCCATTTCCGCGTGGATGTCACTAGCGGGCGGCAAGAACGCGTCCACCGCGTCTTGGGAGGGAATGTCCACCAGTTCCAGCGCGTGCGTGAGCACAAATCCGTCCATGCAGACCATCACGGGTAAGCGAAGTTCCTCGGCAATGGCAAAGGCTTGGATGTGGAGATCCACGGCCTCCTGGTTGTCCGCAGCAAAGAGTTGCAGCCATCCGGAATCACGTTGTGACAGTGAGTCCGAGTGGTCATTCCAGATGTTGATGGGGGAGCCGATGGCGCGGGACGCCACGGTCATCACAATGGGTAACCCCAGGCCAGCGGCGTTATATACAGCCTCGGCCATGTAGAGCAAACCCTGGGAAGCGGTTGCGGTGTAGGTTCTGGCACCCGCAGCCGACGAGCCGATTGCCACGGACATGGCCGCAAATTCGGACTCCACGTTGATGTACTCGCAATGGGGCAAGGTGCCCTTGCGCACGGCAGCGGAGAGAGCCTCAACGATGTGCGTTTGAGGGGAGATGGGGTAGGCGCACACCACCCCGGGGCGCGCGCGTGAAATAGCCTGCGCTACGGCCTGGGAGCCTTCCAGCAGTTGGACACCAGTGTCAGAAGTGGTCACGCTGCGCCTCCCTGGCCGGGTTGGTTCTGGGTGGATTGAATCTGGGCGGGCTGGTTCTGCGCGGGTTGGTTCCGTGCAGGTTGATCCGGAGCGGGTTGCTTCCGGATTCGTGGATCATCAATGCCGAGTTCTTGGCCGAGGGCTACCACAGCCTCCGTGACCGATCCGGCGGTTGCCGAGTCCCCAGCGCCCGCATCCCCAGCGCTACCAGCGCCCCCATCGCCACCGCCGCTCACGTCACCGCCACCCGTCCGCGCACGCTCCACCCACGCGTACGCAATGCGTGCCGCTGACACGTTCCCTGCCGCCACGCGCCCAGAGAAGCGTTTGTTGATGGAGGCCACGGCGGAATCCAGGGACACGCTGCCCGTCAACGCCGCGAACGCTCCGAGCATCGCTGCCGAGGGCTTATTAGCGCCCAAGTACAACCGCACAATGGCATCAGCAGGGATGGCCGCAATGTGGTTTTCAGCAGGAGCACCAGCATGAGCCGCGCGCACCTCAGTAGCACTCGCCAGGGTATTGACCACTGCCCACCCGTCAGGTGCCAATCCCGCAAACACATCGAGCGTGTCCATCAAAGTGGCGTCCTGAACCACCACAGCGTCCGGAGTCAGGATCGGCTCGTGCGTGGTGATGGGAGTGTCAGAGATGCGCACAAACGCGATCACCGGCGCACCCATGCGCTCCGAACCAAAGGACGGGAACGCCTGCACCTGATGCCCTTCGGAGAACGCGGATTGAGCCAGCATCTCGGAGGCGGTGACCACTCCCTGGCCGCCGCGCCCGTGTAAACACACCTGAAGCATTGTTCCAGTCAACCGTAGAGTCACGGGAGCCCGCCTCCCACGGTGCGGCGAGTCGCCAATTTCCTTCGACGATCGTGGACGCGTTACGGGGGCGACACCGTTATCACTCGCCAGGCACACCTGTACTCGGGTCATCCCCAGGGACAACTCCTTTACTGACGCGCGTGCAGACTCTCCGGCGGGGCAATGTCATCACCAAAGCCCTGTTCCTCATCCACAAACAGCAGGGTGTCCACCTGCCGGTCTGACAGACGCGCCCGGCCTGGCAACCCGCCGAGTTCCATCAGGAACACCATGGCCCTGACGGTACCGCCGGCACTTTCCACCAGTTTGGCCGCCGCTTGAGCGGTTCCGCCGGTAGCCAGAATGTCATCAATGACCAGCACGGAGTCACCCTCGGAGAAGGTGCCGGAGCGCACCTCCAAGGTGGCAGTCCCGTATTCCAGGTCATACGTTTGTGATTCCACCGGAGGTGGCAGTTTGCCAGCCTTACGCAACGGGACAAACCCCACGCCCAAGCGCAACGCCAACGCGGCACCAAGGATGAAGCCGCGTGCTTCCATGCCCACCACGCAGTCAATGCCGTGGTGGCCGTCCTCATCCTCGTAGAGGCGCGCAAACGCTTCTACCATGTCATTGAAGGCAGCCCCATCGGCCAGCATGGGGGTGATGTCACGGAAGATGATGGGTTCGTGGGGATACCCGGGGATATCTCGTATCAGAGCGCGCAATTCTGCAGCGCGTTTCTCGCCCAATACGGTCAATCCGGTCAGGGCAATGTCATCCGCCATGGAGTCCTCCTGGAACAGTGTGGGCACCGCAAGCGGTGCCCACACAACGTCACCAACAGAACTATCAGACCACACCCATGGTGATCATGGCATCGGCAACCTTGATGAACCCGGCAATATTGGCGCCCTTGACGTAATCTCCCGGCGAGCCGTACTCCTCGGCCGTGGCGGCACAGGTGTCATGGATGGAGGTCATCACGGACGTCAAGCGCGCTTCGGTCTGCTCAAAGGTCCACGTGTCACGCTGGGCGTTCTGCTGCATTTCCAGCGCGGAGGTGGCCACACCACCGGCGTTCGCCGCCTTGCCCGGTGCAAAGAGCACGCCGGCCTCTTGGAACAGGGTGGTGGCTTCCGGCGTGGTGGGCATGTTGGCACCTTCCGCCACGGCCTTCACGCCGTTCTTGATGAGCGCCTTGGCGCCATCCTCGGGCAGTTCGTTTTGCGTGGCGCAGGGCAGGGCCACGTCACATGGGATGTCCCAAATGGAACCCGTGGTCTGCAACTTGGCGCCGCTGCGGCGTGCCACGTAATCGGCCACGCGCCCGCGCTCCACCTCTTTGACTTGCTTCAACAGGTCCAGGTCAACGCCTGCTTCGTCGAGCACATAGCCGGACGAGTCAGAGAAGGCCACCACATCGGCGCCGAGGGCTTGGGCCTTCTCAATGGCATAGGTGGACACGTTTCCGGCACCGGACACCACCACGCGTTGGCCGTCAAAACTCTCGCCGCGCGTCCCGAGCATCTGCTCGGCAAACATCACGGTTCCGTACCCGGTGGCTTCGGTGCGGACCAAGGAGCCGCCCAGTGCCAGGGACTTTCCGGTGAGGACGCCGGATTCGTAGCGGTTGGTGAGGCGCTTGAACTGTCCAAAGAGGTACCCAATCTCACGGCCTCCCACACCAATGTCACCGGCGGGAACGTCCGTGTATTCGCCAATGTGGCGCCACAGTTCCGTCATGAAGGACTGGCAGAAGCGCATCACTTCAGCATCGGACCTGCCCTGTGGGTTGAAGTCTGATCCACCCTTACCGCCACCAATGGGCAGTCCGGTCAGGGCGTTCTTGAAAATCTGCTCAAAGCCCAGGAACTTGATGATGCCGATGTACACACTGGGGTGGAAACGCAAACCACCCTTGTACGGACCGAGGGCGGAGTTGTATTCCACGCGGAATCCGCGGTTCACCTGGACTACCCCGGCATCGTCAACCCACGGCACGCGGAAGATGATTTGACGTTCCGGCTCCAACAGGCGTTGGATGATGGCTTGGTCAGCGTATTGCGGGTTCTTGGCCAGCACGGGACCCAGAGAGTCAAATACCTCCGTGACCGCTTGGTGGAATTCCGATTCGCCGCGGTTCCGCTGCAATACTTCGTCGAAAATGGGTTGAAGGATGGGATCCATGCTGATTCTCCTGACGCAGGGTGTGCGTGAATGATCAATTGCGTTCGCCATTGTGTACCCGCACCCTCATCAGAGCCTTGCAAAGACACGAATCAGAATCAGATCGTCGCATTGTCAGGCGCGGCGGTGGCTGAATCGGCCGTTACGGGGGAGGATGGGATATGTGAATGACCTTCTCTACGTCAATGGCGGAAATCCCCTCAACGGCAACATCACGGTTCGCGGAGCAAAGAACTTTGTTTCCAAGGCCATGGTGGCCTCGCTTCTCGGTGAAACGCCGTCCACGTTGCGCAATGTTCCTCAGATTCGAGACGTCACCGTGGTGTCCGGTCTCCTTGAGTTGCACGGCGTCACGGTGGACGGGGATGACAAAGCCGGAACCCTGGACCTGGACCCTTCCAATGTGATTGCTGCGCACGTTGCTGATATTGATGCACACGCCGGCAGTTCACGGATTCCCATTCTCTTCTGCGGACCGTTGCTCCACCGCCTCGGTGAAGCCAACATCCCGGACCTGGGAGGGTGCGCCATTGGGGACCGCCCCATCAACTATCACCTGGACATCCTGCGCCAGTTTGGCGCCGTGGTGGAGAAGCGTTCGGGTGGCATCCACCTCAGCGCCCCCAAGCGCCTCCAGGGAACCAAGGTTCACCTCCCGTACCCGTCCGTGGGCGCCACCGAGCAACTGCTGCTCACCGCCGTACTGTCCGAAGGTTTGACCGAGCTTTCCGGCGCAGCCATTGAGCCGGAAATCATGGACCTCATTGCGGTGTTGCAGAAGATGGGTTCCATCATTTCCGTGGACACGGACCGCACCATCCGCATTGAAGGCGTGGACAAACTCCACGGTTACAACCACTGGGCCATGGGGGACCGCATTGAGGCGGCGTCCTGGGCCTCGGCCGCGCTGGTGACCGGCGGTGACGTCACGGTCAACGGGGCATCCCAATCCGAGATGATGACCTTCCTCAACACCTTCCGCAAAGTGGGCGGCGAGTTTGAGGTTCATGATTGGGATATCCGGTTCTGGCACCCCGGTGGGGAACTGAAGTCGATTGTTCTGGAAACGGATGTTCACCCGGGCTTCATGACGGACTGGCAGCAGCCACTGGTGGTGGCATTAACGCAGGCCACGGGGCTCAGCATTGTTCACGAGACCGTGTATGAGAACCGGTTCGGCTTTACCGACGCACTGAACCAGATGGGTGCTCACATCCAGTTGTACCGCGAGTGCCTGGGCGGCAGTCCGTGCCGCTTTGGTCAGCGGAACTTCAAGCACTCTGCGGTGATTTCCGGCCCCACCCCGCTCCAAGCGGCGGATATTGAGGTTCCGGATCTGCGCGGCGGGTTCTCTCACCTGATTGCGGCTCTGGGGGCCAAGGGCCGGTCCACGGTGCGCGGTATTTCCCTGATTGACCGCGGTTATGAAAACTTCCAGGAGAAGCTTGTTGCCCTCGGTGCCGATGTTGAACGAGGCTAATCATGGTCCGTTCATTATCCGACGACGATTCTGTGGGTGGGGGAGTGCCTGGTAGCGCTGACGGCACCCCGGGCCCGCCGAGGCGCCAACCGGCTGACCCGGCTCCCAAAGCGTTCATAAGGATTTTCAACATTGGACGCCCGCTGCTGAAGGCCATGTGCCGCTTTGAGTGGTATGGAACAGAAAACCTCCCTGCGGAGGGCGGTTTCATTGCTGCCGCCAATCACTCCAGCAACCTGGATCCACTGACCTTCTCCCTATTCTTGGTGGATAACGGCTACACGCCACGGATCCTGGCCAAGCGCTCCCTGTTCACCACACCGGTGATCGGCTCCATCATGCGCGCCACGCATATGATCCCGGTGGATCGAGGAACGGAGAAGGCCGGAGAATCCCTGGCTGCCGCAGCAGCTGAACTGGAGAAAGGTGCGTGCGTAGCGCTCTATCCGGAAGGTACGCTCACGCGCGATCCTGATTACTGGCCCATGGAAGGGAAAACTGGTGTGGCACGCATGGCGTTTGCCTCCCGCGTTCCCGTGATTCCCATTGGCCAGTGGGGCGTTACTGATGTGCTGGACCGGTACAGCAAGGTGCTGAAGCCCTTTGGGAAGAAGAAGCGCGTTCAACTGCGCGTGGGTGCTCCGGTGGATCTCAGTGATTTGTATACGGAGGAACCCAGTGCGGAGGTCCTGCGGGAAGCCACCTCGCGCGTGATGGACGCCATCAGCGATCTGGTGGGGGAAAGTCGCGGAGAAACGCCACCTAAGCCGCGCTTTGATCTGCGCCAACACCCGGCCAACAAGAAGAAGCAAACCCACTATCCGCCCACGGAACGCCCATGACCACGCGTGCCACGGTTCTAGGAGCAGGCGCGTGGGGAACCACCTTCGCCATGATTCTGGCAGACGCCGGATGTGACGTGCGCCTGTGGGCGCGCGAGTCCGAGGTAGCCGACACGCTGAATCGGGATCACGCCAACGAGCGGTATCTCCCCGGCGTGAGTCTTCCCACCTCCATCGTCGCCACAGCGGATTATCGTGAAGCCCTGACGGGTGCCACCATTGTGGTGGTAGCCATCCCCTCTCAGGTGGCGCGCAAGGCGTTGCAGGCTATGGCGGATGCGGTGGAACCGAACGCCGTGATTGTGGCCCTGATGAAGGGCGTGGAACTCGGCACCCTGAAGTTGATGACCGAGGTGGTAGCCGAGTCCCTGGGTGTCAGCGATGACCGGATTGCCGTGATCTCCGGCCCCAACTTGGCACGGGAAATAGCGGTGCGTCAACCGTCAGCCACGGTGGTGGCTTCCACCAGTGACCGGACGGCCAATATTGTTGCCGAAGCCTGCACCACCGCGTATTTCCGGCCGTACACCAACGGGGACATCATTGGTGTGGAACTGTGCGGAGCCGTGAAGAACGTCATTGCCGTGGCCGTGGGTATGGCCCGGGGTTTGGGCTACGGCTGGAACACCACCGCCACGCTGATCACGCGCGGTTCCGCGGAAGTGATGCGGCTGGGGTTGGCCCTCGGGGCACGCATGGAAACCTTTGCCGGGTTGGCCGGTATGGGAGACATGGTGGCCACCTGCGCGTCGCCGTTGTCCCGCAACCACACTCTCGGCTTCAAGATGGGCGAAGGCATGACCCTTGATGCGGCGCTCGCGGCCACCGGAGGAACCGCCGAAGGGGTGAAATCTTCCGAATCCGTGCAATCGCTTGCCGAGAAGATCGGCGTGGAGATGCCCATCACCAACGGCGTGGTGGCGGTGCTCCACGGACGGCTTCCCATCCAGGAACTCGGGCCGTCACTCCTGGGCCGCCCCCGCAAGTCCGAGACGGAGTAACAGGGGCAGAGCGCCCTACAACACCGCTTCCTGGAACGCTGCCGCTTTGAGGATGCGGTTCCTCACCGCACGGTACAGTCCATCGTTGCTCTCAGGGCATCGCACCAGGATGTAGTCCGCGCCGCTACCATCCGCAGTGCGCAACGCTTCAAAGAGTCCGTGACTGAGTGCGTCCGGGTCCTCCTGAGAACCGTAGGGAATCACCACCAGGTCATCGCTTTCTTCCCGGAGGGGACCGAGGAATCCCAGGTCCTCGTCAAAACACACCACAGCCACGTCTGGGTTGTTCTCAACGCGGTCAAGCAGATATCTCAGCGCGTTCACGGGCGTGCCCGTGACAGCAGTAACAGGGGCTGCAGGAGCATAGTGGCGGTACTTCATGCCCGGAGAACCGGGAGCCTCCCCACTCGTCATATCTCCTGAGACCGCCGGATCTACCTCTACGTACCCCAGAACGTCCCAGAGTTCCTCCAAGGACACTCCGCCGGGGCGCAGCAAACGCGGGGGATCCGTCACCAGGCTCACCACGGTGGACTCCACCCCCACACGGCACGGACCACCGTCCAGAACGGCATCAATCTTCCCGCGCAAGTCCTCCCACACGTGCCGGGCCGTGGTGGGACTCGGCTTGCCCGCCGTGTTGGCCGAGGGGGCGGCCAGCGGAACTCCCGCAGCGTCCAGAACCTGCTGGAACGCCGGATGATCCGGGGAGCGCACGGCCACCGTGGGTCCACCACCGGTGACCTCACCCGGAATTGCCGGGTTCTTGGGGAGGACCACGGTCAGCGGCCCCGGCCACCAGCCTTCAGCCAACGCGCGGGCCACGTCCGGAACGTCCTGCGCTACCTGGCCAATATCGTCGAACGATCTGACATGCACAATGAGCGGGTTGTCACTGGGGCGTCCCTTGGCGGCATAGATCCGCTGCACCACGGAGGTGTCCAAGGCGTTGCCCGCCAGGCCATACACCGTCTCGGTGGGCAGGGCCACCAGGCCACCCTGCCGGATGATGGAGGCGGCGCGAGCCACGTCCGCAGGGAGGTCAGATTTCAACATCACCGTGTCCATAGGTCAGTGGTATCACGTCACAGTGATATGAAAGTGACATGAAACGGTAGCGAGCACCACCCCGGCGGGTGCCGTGACCTGTTCAGCGCGCCGAACGAACCCTGGATAGTCTGGTGCCATGCCGTTTCCCACTGGAATGATCCGCGCCGTCCGTCCCTCCGGGGCCAAAACCCGCGTAGCCCTGCTCTTCGGAGGGCGCTCGGGCGAGCACCCCATCTCCTGCGCCACGGCCTCCGGGGTCATGCGCGCCATTGACCGGGACAAGTATGACGTGGTGCCCATCGGGATCACCAAGGAGGGTCAGTGGGTGCTGACCTCGTCCAATCCTGACGATTGGGAGATCCACGGGAACACCCTCCCCGAGGTGACCGCCGATTCCGGTGCCGAGTTGTTTTTTGCCCGACGAGTGGGCGATCAAGCACTCCGCGTCATGGAACCCGGCCACTTGCCCGAGGAGTTGGGCGATGTAGACGTGGTGTTCCCGCTGCTACACGGCCCGTTTGGTGAAGACGGCACCGTGCAAGGGTTCTTGGAACTTGCCGATCTGAAATATGTGGGATGCGGCATTCTGGCCTCAGCCGTGGGAATGGACAAACACTTCATGAAGTTGGCGCTGCAAGGAGCCGGTTTGGCTGTAGGTCCCTACACGCTGATCAAACCGTGGCAGTGGCGCACCCAGCGTGACGAGTGCATTGCCGCCGTGGAGAAACTCACCTTCCCCGTGTTTGTGAAGCCTGCACGGGCGGGATCGTCGCTAGGAATCACACGGATCGATTCCATTGACCAACTCCCCGCAGCCATGGAAGAAGCGCAGAAGCACGATCCCAAAGTCCTGGTGGAGCAAGGCATTGTGGGGCGCGAGATTGAATGTGCCGTTCTGGGTGGTCACGGGGATGAACGTCCCCGGGCGTCCATTCCCGGCGAGATCCAGGTGCGCGAGGACGGCCACACGTTCTACAGCTTCGAGGCAAAGTACCTGGACGCTTCGTCGCGCACCATCTGCCCCACGGACTTGCCCGCAGAGGTTGCTGCCGCCGTGCAGGATGCCGCAGTGCGGACCTTCGAAGCGGTAGACGGCGAGGGCCTGAGCCGCGTAGACGTCTTTGTCACGCCGGATTACCAAATCATTGTCAACGAGATCAACACCATGCCCGGCTTCACCCCCATCTCCATGTATCCGCAGATGTGGGAAGTCTCCGGAGTTCACTACGCTGACTTGATTGACGAGTTGATCCAGTTGGCACTGGAACGTCCCACGGGCCTGCGGTGACCTTGCGCGTTGCCGATTTGTCCGAGCAGGAACTCCTCGCCCGGATCAATCCTCTCCTGCCGCTGGAGAATTCCCGCGTGGCCCTGGTGGGCACGGGTGATGACGGCGCCGTGATTGCCGCTCCTGATGGCCGCTTTGTGGTGTCCACGGACGTGTTGGTGGAGAACAGGCATTTCCGGATGTGCTGGTCCACCGGCTTTGACGTGGGCTGGCGTGCCGTCATGCAAAATCTTGCCGACATTGCCGCCATGGGGGCGCGGCCCACGGCCATTGTGGTGGGACTCGTGATGCCCGGAGATCTGGCGGTGACCTGGGTGGAGGACTTTGCGCGCGGCATGGCTAGCGCCTGCCGGAAACACGGCGTCATTGTTGCCGGGGGGGATCTGTCCGGGGGAGATGCCGTGATGGTGGCCGTCACCGTCCATGGCAGTTTAGAGGGGCGTGACCCGGTGCTGCGGAGTGGTGCCCGGGTGGGGGACGTGGTGGCGCACGCCGGGGTGATTGGCCACTCCGCGCGGGGCTTGGCACTGTTGGAGGCCAGTTCAGCGTCCATATTCGACGATGGTGGCGGGGGAGCCGTTCCCGGTGACGGCAGCGATTCCTGCGTGCCCCGTGAAGGTGATGCGAGGAATGAAACCAGTGTGTTGAGCGAGACCCGCGTACTGAGTGAGACCCGCGTACTGAGTGAACCGGACGTGGTGGCTTTTCTCCGTCCAGACCCGCCCATTGAATTGGGCGTAGTGGCAAACGACGCCGGGGTCACTGCCATGATTGACGTGTCCGACGGTCTGCTCCTTGACGCCTCCCGCATTGCTGACGCCAGCGGCGTCACCCTGGACCTGAGCCTGGCCACAGAGCAGTACAGCGCTGCGGAACTCGCTGGGGGAGAGGACCACGGCTTGCTGGCCACCTTCCCCGCCCAGTCCGTCCTTCCGGAAGGCTTCACGGTGATGGGCCACGTCAAGCCCCGGAGCGAGACCCCTGCCGATGACGCTGGTGACACAGCATCCCAAGGTTGGGACCACTTCCGCCACTGACGGTCTGTGTGACTGAGTTTCTACCCGTGGCTGTGACTGTTCTGGTGACATGGGTGCGGCTGTGACAGGGCTAATCGCTGGGATTACCATCGAGCCGGGTCAGCGGCGTGCCGCCTTGCGTACCGCCTGCTGTAGCGGTTCGGCGAGATCACCGCGGGGTTCCACGCGGAGGGTCTCGAGACCTAGCCAGGTTTGCAGGCGCCGCAGTTCGCGTGCGAGGCGTTCGGCCGCGGCGGGGGCTTCGCCCGGGGGAACGCACCGCTCCACGTGTGCTTCTTCTACGGATAACACCCCTGCTTTCCGGTGCGCCTTGAGGTCCACGCGGGCTGTGAGTTGGTCACCGTCAAGGAACGGAAGCACGTAATACCCGTGGGTCCTCTGATCCGCCGGCGTATAAATCCCGATGCGATAATGCATGTCAAACAGCTGCAGAAGGCGAGTACGTTCAAAAATCAACGGATCAAAAGGACTGAGCAAGGTGCGGTGCGTTGCCGTGCGAGGCACCACCGCATCACGGTGGAGGAACCACTGCTCAGGCTTGGCATCCGCGGGAAGCCCCCGCACGGTGACTGGCAGAATCTCGCCGCTCTCTACCAACGCAGGAAGTGCCTCCCGCGCCAACGCACTGCCCGCACCGCGGCTGAGGCGGAAGTAATCACGCAGGTCACGAGCGGTAGCCACGCCGTGCGCTCGCGCCGCGATGGCCATCAAACGCCGCACGCATTCGGCATCGTCGGGAATGGGGGCAGAGAGAATTGACGGCGGAATAACCCTCTCCGTGACATCATAAATGCGCTCGAATTGCGCCGAACGCCCCGCCACGCACACGCTGCCCTGAGCGAACAGCACTTCGAGCGCCGCTTTGGCAGCAGTCCACCGGGTCCCCCAATACGGACCTCCGGGGTGCTCGGTGTCCAGAATGCGATGCATCTGCCCGCCGGTCAGTGGGCCGTGTTCCGCGAGTAGCGCCTGGACCGCCTCACAGGTGGAGGCATCCGTGCCGTCATGGCGCAAGAGCCAATGGTCGCGGCTTGCGCGGCGCCGGTAGTTCAGCAGCGGCCAGGTGTCCACGGGCACAAACGATGCCTCGTGAGCCCACGCTTCGGTGATTCGGCGAGGCGTCTGACTCGCCAAGCGGTCCAGAAGGCCCACGTCATACGGACCCAACCGTGAATACAGCGGCATGAGGTGGGCGCGAGCCAGCACGTTCACCGAGTCAATCTGCACCACGCCGAGGTGCTGAACCATAGCAGTAGCCTGGCGAATGCCCGGGGTCACCTCGGAGCGAGGTGGCTTAGCGAGCCTTTGCGCTGCAATGGCAATGCGCCTGGCTTGGGCAAGGGTGATTGTCTCTGGCACGAGCACCATCCTCATCTGGGTCCTACAGGTTTACCTGCCGTGAGGCGTCACCTCACCGATTACCAGCGGTCTTGGACTGCCTCTTTGAAGTAGCGATCATAGAGGTCCTGCACGGAGGCGTTGAACGCGTCACCCAGGGGAGCCACGGAACCTGCTGCGGCGTTGAGGGTGGCTTGCTCCGGGTTGCGCGCGCCAGGAATCACCGTGGTGACACCCGGTTGCTGCCAAATCCAGGCCAGTGCGGCTTGCGCCGGGGTCAAGGCATCGCCCACGGTGTCTTTCACCAAAGCCGAGAACTCTTGGGCTGCTTCCACACCCTTCTCAAAGTCCACTCCGGAGAAGGTTTCTCCTTGGTCAAATGCCTCGCCGTGGCGGTTGTAGGTGCGGTGATCGGTGGCGGCAAAGGTGGTGGTGGCTGTGTACCGTCCAGACAGGAGTCCGCTGGCCAGCGGCACGCGCGTGATGATTCCCACGCCAGCGGCTTCGGCTGCGGGCACCACAGCGGCGAGTGGCTTCAACCGGAAGGCGTTGAGAATGATTTGGACGGTAGCAACACCCGGACGAGCGATAGCCGTGAGGGCTTCGTCGCACGTTTCAACAGAGACACCGTAGGCAGCAATGGCGCCGTCAGAGACCAACGTGTCCAGGGCGTCGAAAACTTCGTCGCTGCTATACACAGCAGTAGGCGGGCAGTGGAGTTGAACGAGGTCTAACCGGTCCACCCCCAGGTTCTTCCTGGATCGGTCCGTCCAGGCGCGGAAGTTGTCCAGCACATAGTTCTCCGGAACCTGGTCCACCCGGCGTCCCATCTTGGTGGCCACCATGACCTCGGCATCGGGCCGGGAGGCGCGCCATGCGCCGATGGCCTGCTCGGACTTGCCATCGCCATACACATCGGCGGTGTCAAAGAAGGTGACGCCTGCCTCATACGCGGCGTCAAGGACGGCCCTGGCGGCATCGTCGGACACGGTGCCCCAATCTGACCCGAGTTGCCAGGTGCCTAGGCCAATAGCGGAAACGGTGCGGGCAGCGCGGCCCATGGTGTGAAGTTGCATGGGACCCAGTGTACGCTCCCCTGAGATATGAAACGCGCGTCTCACGGATGGACGTGGGGAATGCCACAGACTGGGCAGGTCACGGTGACAAAGCGCGGCAACCACGCACAGTGACAGGGCGCGGCAACCACGCACGGAGTGGCAGGCCGGGTAATGGCCCCCCTCACGGCATAATTCACCGCATGCGCCCCACCGTCTCTACCGCCATGGCTCAACGCCTCGCGGAAAAGAAGGCGATGCGCCGCCGCTTGTGGGTGAAGCGAATTCTCGGCTCCATTCTTGCCGTGGCGGTGGTGGGCAGTGCAACCTGGCTGTTCTTCTTCTCACCCGTGTTTGCTCTGGATGCCGAGGCGGTGACGGCACAGGGGCATGGCAGCACCATTAGCAAGAAGGCGGTGAACGCCACGGTACGCTCTCGCATCGCCACGCCATTGCCCCGCGTTGATGTGTCCGCGATGGAACGGGAGATCCTGGACCTGGTGGGGGTCAAGGACGTCACCGTGACCAGGGCGTGGCCCACCGGTCTGACCATCAACCTCACGGCGCGTGAACCCGTGATTGCCGTTCCTGGTGAGGGCGAATGGACGCTCGTTGACGGTGAAGGGGTCATTGCTGGTGTGCGCGACGAGCGGCCAGAAGGTCTTCCGCTTGCTGACGTCAGCCTGGAGGATGCGGACCTGGCGGTTCGGCGGGCCGTGATTGAGGTGCTCAATGCCTTACCGGATTCGTTGCGTGAAGACACGAAAATCACGACAGCGGAATCTCGGGACGCCGTGGAAAGTGTGTTGTATTCGGGCCGTGTGATTCGGTGGGGAAATGAACGGCGGATGCCCATTAAAACCGCCGTGGTGCTCTCCATGTTAAGCCTTGAACATCAGCCGAGGTTTATTGATGTGACGTCACCAGAACTCCCCATTTCTCGGTAACAAATTCACAAGTATTTCACGAGCGGTGCGACACGCCGAGGGGCTTCACGGAAACTACAAGTGTGTAAGCATACGGTCTGACCAAGCGCTCCCATCTACAGTGAGGCACCATCGTGCAAGGTCCGCAGAACTACGTGGCATTTATCAAAGTTGTTGGTGTGGGTGGCGGCGGAGTGAACGCCGTTGACCGCATGATCGACGATGGCGTCCAAGGTGTTGAATTCATCGCCATCAACACGGATGCTCAGGCTTTGTTGACCTCTGGCGCTGATGTCAAGTTGGACATTGGCCGGGAGTTGACGCGCGGACTCGGCGCAGGCGCTGACCCCAACGTGGGGCGCAAGGCAGCCGAGGATCATGCTGACGAGATTGAGGAAGCCCTCCGTGGTGCGGACATGGTATTTGTGACCGCCGGTGAAGGTGGTGGAACAGGGACCGGGGGAGCGCCCGTGGTGGCCCGCATCGCCCGTGATCTGGGCGCGCTCACCGTGGGTGTAGTCACCCGCCCGTTCCACTTTGAGGGACGCCGCCGGGCCGCACAGGCTGACGAGGGTGTGGACAAGCTCCGTGAAGCAGTAGACACACTCATCGTGATTCCTAATGACCGCCTTCTCCAGTTGGCGGATCCCAACATCTCCACCATTGCCGCGTACGCCGAGGCTGACCAAGTGTTGCGTTCGGGTGTTCAGGGAATCACGGATCTGATCCACACTTCGGGTGCCATAAACCTGGACTTTGCAGATGTGAAGTCCGTGATGAAGGGTGCCGGAAGCGCTCTCATGGGTATCGGTGAGGCGGAAGGCGAGGATCGCGCCGTGAACGCTGCCGAGTTGGCCATTTCCAGCCCGCTTCTTGAAGCCACTATTGACGGCGCCCACGGCGTTCTGCTGTGCATTCAAGGAAACTCCGAGTTGGGTATCCGTGAAGTGGAAGATGCCGCGCGCATGGTTCAAGAGGCCGTACACCCCGAGGCCAACATCATCTTTGGTCACGTGGTGGACAACACGTTGGGTGACAAGGTACGGATCACCGTGATTGCCGCCGGGTTTGATGGCGGAACGCCTCACACCCGCAAGGACACCCCGCGAACCTCCCACTACCAGGCCAGCACAGCTCCCGTGGTTGCCCCGGCAGTGCCCGCTCCCGCTGTGGTTTCGGCACCGCCTGTTGCCGCACCTGTGGGGGCAACGCCTGTGGGTTCCCCGTATGGCATCCCCGCGCCGATGCCAGCGGTCCCGGTCACCACGGGATCGCACTCCGCAGCACGTCCGATCCCGCAGCCGATCGATATTGAGCCGCAGGTACCAGCGGAGCAGTACGGACTGGCGGAGCAGTATGGCGTAGCCGAGCAGTACGCACCGATTCCCGTTGCGGTTCCCGCAGGGGCTCCTGACCTGGCCGCTGCTGCGGTGACGGAAGTGGTGGAAATCGCTGACGGTGTGAACGCGGAGCGTCACCTGGACGTCCCTCGCCTCTACGAGCCCATTCCTCCCTCGCGCGAGGCGGAACTGGACGTCCCTGACTTCTTGAAGTAAGGCGGCGCCCAGAGCTGTCAGCCCAGAGCTGTCAGACCAGAGTTGCCAGACCAGGGAGGCTTGGCCAGAGTTGCCAGACCAGAGCGGTCAGTCCAGCGAGGTCAGGCCGGGAAGCCCCAACTAGAGAGGGCAACCCCACGAGGCCAATTCAGCGAAGCCAATCGAACGAGGCCAAACCAGCGATAACAGTGAGGTGACGTGACGGTGGAGTATCTACCCGTGGACTTCGGTCCCACCATTACTGCCGGCTTCACCATGCGGTCTGGCGGAGTCTCTGATGCACCGTGGGACTCTCTCAACCTTGGATTTAACGTCACGGACAATCCCGTTAACGTTGCGAGCAATCGCCAGCGCGTCAGTGCCCAGTGGGGTGCGCCTATTGCGTTCTCTACTCAAGTACACGGGAATACTGTGATGACCCTGGGCCGCCAGGACCGGGATACCTGGGCGGGAACCCCCACTCCAGAGTCAGCGGGGTCCGCTGACGGGTTGGTGTCCGAGGTACCCGGCCTGGGCGTTGCCGTTCTGGTGGCAGATTGCGTTCCCATTGTGTTGGCTGATCCCGTCACTGGTGTGGTGGCTACCGCTCACGCGGGACGGCAGGGGGTGCTCCTTGGGGTTATTGCCCGCACGGTGGAGGCCATGAAAGACGCCGGTGCCCGGTTGTCAGGGATGAGCGCTGCGGTGGGCCCAGCCATTTGCGGGTCATGCTACGAGGTACCGCAAGAAATGCAGGATTCCGCTGCCGAGGCACACCCGGAGGCAATCACCACCACGCAGTGGGGAACCCCTGGACTTGACCTCCCCGCCGCCGCTGTCCATCAACTCCACAGCCTGGGGATCACGGACGTCCAGCATGTCAATGTTTGCACTCGTGAAGACACCCGGTTCTACTCGCACCGCAGGGCAACGGCCCACGGCGAGACCACGGGACGGCAAGCGGGTGTGATTGCTATTACTAGGTGATAACAACCGTGTTATTCCTTCGGCGTGTCGCCTACGTGCCGGTTCACCGGCGCCGTAACGTCACCTGTGACCACACCGGTCATCCACATTCACGGCGAACCAAGGAGCTGTAAGCCAATGTCAGCGCTTCGTAAAATCGGAATTGGCCTGGGGGTTCTTGCTGAGGATCTTCCCGAGGAATACATTGAGGACTATGCCGGAGCAGAGGTTGCCATGAATGATGAGTACGCGGCGGAAGTGACTCCCATTAGGCCCGAATACTCCAGAGTTGCTGCACCTCCCTCGGATTTGCGGCGGATCACCACCATTCACCCGCGTTCCTACAACGATGCACGTCTCATCGGTGAAGCCTTCCGCGGCGGTGTTCCGGTGATCATGAACTTGACTGACATGGACGATGCCGACGCAAAGCGCCTGGTGGACTTCTCGGCTGGACTCATTTTTGGTCTTCACGGCGCCATTGAGCGCGTGACCAACAAGGTGTTCTTGCTCTCTCCCGAGCACATTGAGATTTTGGGCGAGGAAGAGGTTGAGGCAGCACACGGAGCACCCGGAGCGCAGTTCTACAACCAAAGTTGAGCGAGCCACACGGAAACTGAGGCCCGTACCGCGTATCTTGTGCGCGTGCGGGTCTTTTTCCATCTCCTCGGTCTCCTGCTGTGGATTTATCTCCTGGCTCTTGTCATCCGCATGGTGTTTGGCTGGGTTCAGTTTTTTGTTCGAGATTTCAAGCCGCGTGGAGCGGTACTGATCATTGCGGAACTGATTTACACCATTACTGATCCGCCGTTAAATCTCCTGCGCCGATTCATTCCACCCCTGAGACTGGGGAATATGGCCGTTGACCTCGGCTTCATGGTGGTGTTTTTTGTGGTGATGATGCTGTCCCAGATTTTCTCCATGGTGTGACTTTCCTCTCACTTTGTGCCTGAAGTGTGAAGAAAATGGAACGTTTCGGTGCAAAACGGGCACTTTGGCAAAATTGGTGCGTCGTGGCGCGTGTCGTCGTGCGCGCGTTCGTTTACTGGTCGGCTAACGTTATGAGTGACCGGAACACATTTTCTTCAATCAGTGAGGTGACATGATGGCGCTGCTCACAGCAGAAGACATCCTCAACAAGCGGTTTACTCCTACCCGCCTAAAAGAAGGCTATGACATCGATGAGGTAGATGACTACCTGGACGAGGTTGTGCGAACCATCTCGGCTTTGACCGAAGAGAATGACGCACTCAAGGCCAAACTTGCTGGGACTGAGGCACGCGTTGCCGAACTGTCCAAGTCCGATGCAGCCGCCGCAGCAGCGCCTGAGGCACCTGCTGAACCCGAGGCACCTGCCGAGCCCGAGGCACCCGCTGAGGACGAGGCCGCCGGCCCCGCAGAGGTGGATCCGGCACTTGCTGAGGAGAACGAAGGCCTGAAGGGGCAACTCGCCGATGCTCAGGCTCGGATTGCTGAACTCGAGCAAGCCGCTGCTGCTGCACCCGCAGCCCTGGCCGCTGCGCCCGAGGGCGAACCGGTAGACGAGATCACCGCAGCCACGGGAGTTCTCCGCAACGCCCAGATGGTTGCCGACCAAACCATTGCTTCCGCCAAGGATCACGCTGACAGCATCGTCACCGATGCCAAGAACGAGCACGCCCGCGTGGTGCAAGAAGCGGATGACAAGAAGAACGCCACTCTGACTCAACTCGAGCAAGAGAAGGGTGTCCTGGAGCGCAAGATTGACGAGTTGCGTCAGTTTGAGCGTGACTACCGGATCCGCCTCCAAGGCTTCCTGAGCAACCTGCTTGGTGAATTGGACCGCAGTCCTTCCGATCTCCCTACCGGTCAGAATAACGGGATCTAGTTCTTCCCACCCGGTCATTGAAGAGGCCTGTACTGCTTCACGCCACGGCGTGGCACGGCGGTATGGGCCTCTTTGCTGCCTAGAATCTTCACTAAGCACGGGGAACGCATCGAATCGAGGAGTTGGCATCACATGACAGTCACAACGGCGGTCAAAGCCTCTGCCCGTGCGGCCACACGGCAAGACGTCTTCCCCAATCTCCCCACGGACGTGAAGAAGTTCCCTGTTCGCCACGGTGAGGAACCGTGGACCGTAGACGAGGTGATGGTCCAAGCCACAGGACTGCTTGATGATCAGGTGCGCCTCTCAGAGGAGTTAGTTGCCGCCGAGCGGTCACTGGATGATCTCCTGAGGAACTCCGGGGATGGTGCCGGGGATGATCAGGCAGATTACGGCTCCTCGGCCTTGGAGCGGGAACATGAACTCACCATGGTCAACAACTTGCGCTCGTTGCTGAGCCAAACCGAGCACGCCCTGGGACGCTTGCAGGACGGCAGTTACGCCACCTGTGAAGTGACAGGGAATGCCATTGGCAAGGCTCGCCTCCAAGCCTTCCCTCGCGCCACGCTTTCCGTGGAAGCCAAAGCACGCGAGGAGCGGCGTTAGCGGTCCATAAGTGACCAAGGCTTGTAGACTCAGAAGCGATGGCTTCTGATGACAATACTCAACGCGGCAACGAGACCGCGCCTGCACCTGCTCCCGGTTTCCTCCAACGCAACCCGGTAGTAGCCACTTTTGTGCTGGCCGTGGTGGTAGTGATCATTGATCAGGCCACCAAGTGGTGGGCTGTGTCCGCATTGGAAGGCCGCACCGAACCTGTGCGCATCCTGGGCAATCTCCTGTCCTTGCGGCTGTTGCGGAACCCTGGCGCTGCCCTGGGGATTGGGTACGGCTATACCTGGGTGCTGACCATCATTGTGGTGGTAGTGATAGCCGTGATGGTCCGGGTGATTGGGAAGATTCGTTCCCATGCTTGGGCCATCGCTCTGGCGCTAATGCTCGGAGGCGCCATTGGGAACCTCATTGACAGGCTGGTCCGGCCGCCGTCCTTTGCCGAAGGACACGTGATTGACTTCATTGAATACGGGGATTGGTTTGTGGGCAACGTGGCCGATATCGCTATTGTGGCGGCTGCCGTGCTCATTGTCATCCTGTCCATCCGAGGCATCGGGTTTGACGGGAGCCGTCCAGAGCCAAAAATCCCCGCATGACAGCGCGCGTGTTCCCGGTTCCCACAAGTTCTAGCGGAGACCGTGCCGATATTGCCTTGGCAGGCATGCTCGGAGTGTCTCGCTCCGCAGCATCGGATCTCATTGCGAGTGGGGCAGTCACGATTGCCGGGCGAGACGTGGCCAAATCACAGCGTCTTTTTGCGGGTACTCGTGTAGAAGTGGTGGTACCGGAGGCCAGCGCTGTGCGCGAACCCGAACTTGAACCTGAGGTCCAGATGGACATCATGTATCAGGATGATGATGTGGTGATCGTCGATAAACCTGTAGGGGTTGCGGCACACGCGTCAGCGGGGTGGACTGGGCCTACGGTGCTCGGTGCGCTCCTCGCTCAGGGCGTCACGGTCACCACCTCGGGCGCTCCGGAACGGCGCGGCATTGTTCAACGGCTTGACGTAGGGACGTCAGGATTAATGGTGGTGGCAAAGTCCGAGTCCGCCTACACGGGACTCAAGCAGGCGTTTCGAGACAGAACGCCCAAGAAGATCTATCACGCCGTGTGCCAGGGGTATCCCGAGCACATGACGGGAACAATTGATGCCCCCATTGGCCGCCATCCCACCAACGACTGGAAGTTCACCGTCCGGGCGGATGGCAGGGCCTCGGTCACGCACTACGAGGTGATGGAAATGCTTCCGTCAGCAACGCTGTGTGAAGTGCGCTTGGAAACGGGCCGAACCCATCAAATCCGCGTTCACTTTGCCGCGTTGCGGCACCCGTTGCTGGGTGATATCACCTATGGGGCCGATCCCGTCCTTGCCGAGTCCGTAGGATTGGCGCACCAGTGGCTCCACTCGCAGACCCTCGGGTTCACCCACCCCATCACGGGAGTGTGGACCGAGGTGTCCTCAGAGTATCCCGCCGATTTGGCGGCGGCCCTGGAGATTCTGCGCGGTTAGCCATCGTGCCATCATGCCATCGTGCGGTGGGGAATCACCACCTACGACGATGCTCCGGGACGGTCCGCCCCGGAGCAGTACGTCTACGCTGTTCCCTAGAAACCTAGAACGTTGCGGCAAACCCGTCCTCGGGTGTGGGGTGAACGGGCACCACGGCACCGTGATCGGCAGCAACCCACTTGACGCGCTTGGTGAGTTTGGGGTTACCGAAGTACCACACGGCTACATCGAACACGCGCAGCGGGGTAATACGTTCCATGTTGAGGCCAGCACGCTGGCCCAGCGCGGTCAACTGCAGGTGCAGCGGTGCTGAACCACCGGAGTTCAGCAGATCCCGCATCAACTGCCAGTGTCCACCGGCATCCCGCAGTCCCAACTCGGTGGCAATAACGGCGTCAAACACCGGGGCCAACCGGGGGCGCTTCCGCGCAATGATCTTTGAGGTGGTGGACTGCCCCACACCGGAGTACCGGCGCAGGTAACGCCACAGGGCAAAGAGCGCGGAGCGCGGGCCAATCTCATCGTCGGTGGCGTTCCACAGGTCCAAATCCACAGGAATTTGCGCCAGGAGATCACTCACGGGCTCCGTGTCCACGCCCAGCAGAGCAATGGAGGCGTTGGCGGGAATGTCCACGTCCAAGCAGGAGACGGCCACAATGTCCGAGGCCGTAACGCGGTTCACGTACCGCATGTCATTCCACTCGCGCCCAATGTGCTCAAAGCAGGCGCCCTTGAAGTCACTTCCCACGCCGTCTGGCGGCACAAAGTAATCCTTCAACAGTGCTACAGCAAGATCGCTGTTCTCGGGTTCAAGGATGACAGGAAGTGACACGTGACTCATGGGGACTACTCTGGCCTGTTTAGGGCCGCAATGCACGCAATCGGCGTAAGGTGACCGTCCGGATATCACTAGACTCGGCTCCTGCCACGGGGACGGGTCATGGCGGACCCACCACTACTCCGGGCGCCAACGTATCGGAGGACGAATGACCACAACAGCGAACACGGACTTCGTTCACCTTCATGTTCACACCGAATACTCCATGTTGGACGGAGCCTCCCTCCTGAACGGGCTCTTTGAGCGAGTCACCCAGCAAGGAATGTCCGCTATTGCCATGTCAGACCACGGCAACCTCCATGGAGCGTATGACTTCTACACCAAGGCTCGCCAGCACGGGGTGAAGCCCATCATCGGTATTGAGGCGTATATCACCCCCGGAACGCATCGATCCGAGCGCAGGCGCGTGAAGTGGGGCCTAGGAAGTGCCAACGAGGAAGGCGGGGATGACGTTTCCGGCGGCGGTGCCTACACCCACATGACCATGTGGGCGGAAAACACTACGGGCTTGCACAATCTCTACCGGCTCTCGTCGCGCTCCTTTGCTGAAGGCTATTTCTACAAGCCGCGCATGGACAAAGAACTCCTTGCGGAGTACAGCGAAGGCATTATTGTGTCCACGGGATGCCCCAGCGGCGCCGTGCAAACGCGTTTGCGTTTGGGTCAGTACGACGAAGCCGTCAAGGAAGCCCAAGAACTTCAGGACATTTTCGGTCCTCAGAACGTGTACCTGGAACTGATGGATCATGGACTGTCCATTGAGCGCCGGGTGCGTAACGATCTTCTTCGGCTGGGTAAACAGCTGAACATCACGCCGCTGGCTACCAATGACTCTCACTACAACAACCCGGAGGATGCCGAGGCGCAAGAGGCCTTGCTTTGCGTCAATGCGCGCAGCACTCTCTCCGAGCCCACCTATGCGCAAGGGGGGAAACGCTTCGCCTTTGATGGCACCGGGTATTACATCAAGTCCGCTGCCGAGATGCGGCACCTGTGGGATAGCCAGGGTTTGATGGAGGCCTGTGATGCCACGCTGGAAGTGGCTGAGCGGTGCGAGATCACCATGGAGGAGTCCACGGGGACCTACATGCCGCACCCTCCCGTCCCGGAAGGTCAAACCGAGGAGGAATGGTTCCGCGCGGAAGTGTGGCGGGGGATTGAGGAGCGGTACCCCGGAACCGCGTTGACCCATGCCGTCAAAGACCGCGTCACCATGGAATTGGACGTGGTGGCGGCCAAGGGGTACTGCGGGTATTACCTGGTGGTGGCGGACTTCATCAAGTGGGCCAAGGGTTCCGGGATTCGCGTGGGGCCGGGCCGTGGATCCGGGGCGGGCTCTATTGCTGCCTACGCCCTTGGCATCACGGGGTTGGATCCGCTGGAACACGGTCTGCTCTTTGAACGCTTCTTGAACCCCGAACGTCCGTCCATGCCGGACTTTGATATTGACATTGACGATCACCGGCGAGGCGAGGTCATTGCGTATGTCACCGAGAAGTACGGGTCAGAGCGTGTGGCTCAGATCGGCACCTTTGGACGCATCAAGGCGAAAGCCGCCATCAAGGATGCGGCCCGGATTCTTGACCATCCGTTTGGGGTGGGGGACCGGATCACCAAGGTCCTGCCGCAGAACCTGAAGTTCACCCTTCCGCAGATTTTCGATGCTGAGAGTTCACTCTATGCCGAAGGCGCCGAGTTCCGAACCATGTACGAGGCGCAGCCGGATGTCCAGAAGATCTATCACACAGCGCTGGGTCTGGAAGGTCAGATTCGGCAAACCGGAGTTCACGCCGCTGGTGTGATCATGTCCAACACGCCGCTCATTGACGTCATCCCGCTGATGGACCCCAAGTCTGATGGCCAGACCATTACGCAGTTTGAGTACCCCACCTGCGAGGCTCTCGGTTTGGTGAAGATGGACTTCCTTGGTCTATCCAACCTGTCCACCCTGGACAACGCCGTGGAGAACGTTCAGGCAAACCGCGGAGAGACCATCATCTTGGAGGATCTTCCGTTCGACGATGCCGCCACGTATGACCTCATGGGCCGTGGCGATACCCTCGGAGTGTTCCAACTTGATGGCAGTGGGATGCGCTCGCTATTGCGCTCCATGCAGCCCACCGAGTTTGCCGATATCACGGCTGTGTCTGCGCTGTATCGCCCCGGTCCGATGGGCATGGATTCGCACACCAACTACGCCCACCGAAAAAACGGCAGGCAAGAGGTGGAGCCGATTCATCCGGAGCTCGCCGAGGCATTGGAACCGATTCTGGGTGAAACCTTCGGCTTGGTGGTGTACCAGGAGCAGGTGATGGAAATAGCCCAGCGCTTGGCGGGCTACAGTCTGGGCGCCGCCGATAACATGCGCCGCATCATGGGGAAGAAGAAGCCCGAGGCCCTGGCCAAAGAGTTCGGAACCTTTGAGGCGGGCATGGTAGCCAATGGCTTCCACAAAGCCGCTATCAAGAAGTTGTGGGATGTTCTGGTTCCCTTTGCCGAATACGCCTTCAACAAGTCACACTCGGCAGCCTACGGCGTCATCACCTACTGGACGGCGTACATGAAGGCCAACTATCGGGCCGAGTACATGGCAGCACTCCTCCAATCAGCCACGAATGATAAAGACAAGATGCCGTTATACCTGACGGAGTGTCGTCGGATGGGAATCACCGTCCTGCCGCCCGACGTCAACGATTCCTCGGCCAAGTTCACCGCTGTGGGGGAGGACATTCGCTTTGGTTTGTTAGGCATCCGCAACGTGGGCGAGGGACCCGTGGAGGGGATTCTCCAGGCACGATCCTCGGAAGGGGCCTTCAACAACTTTACTGATTTCTTGGATAAAGTCCCGGATTCCGTGTGCAATAAGAAGGTCATTGAATCGCTCATTAAGGCAGGCGGTTTTGACTCCATTGAGAACTCCCGCCGGGCTCTGATGGTGATTCATGAAATGGCGGTGGATGCCGTCAAATCCGTGAAACGTAAGGAAGCGGAAGGGCAGTTTGACCTGTTCGGTTTCTCTCAGGAGGGACCGTCATTCCAGGTGGACGTTCCAGATTTACCCGAGTTTGACAAGAAGTCCAAACTCGCCTTTGAACGGGAAATGCTCCGTTTATACGTGTCTGATCACCCGCTCTCCGGCTTGGAGCATGTACTGGGGCGAGCGGCCGATACACAGATTCTGGACATCACCTCCAATGAGGACTTCCCGGATAACCACACCGTGAAGGTTGCGGGGCTGATCACCGTGGTTGATCGGCGAATCGCCAAAGCCTCCGGAAAGCCCTACGGCATTGTCACCCTGGAGGACCTGTCCGGACCCATTGAGGTGGGCTTCTTTGGAGACACCTACCTGGCGTATGAGACGGTGCTCGCCCCGGATGCCGTGGTGGCTATCAAAGGGAAAACGCAACGACGAGACGAGGCTGTGACGCTCCGGGCCGTGGAGGTGTCCCTTCCGGATACGTCAGGTGGCACTGATTCGCCGCTGATGCTGAACGTGCCCCAGAACCGCTGCGTGGATCACACCATTGCTCAGTTGAATACCGTATTGAACGCCTATCCTGGGGATGCTGAGGTTCACGTCACGGTGGAAGAACCCGGAAAACGCACCACGTTACGCACTGCGCATCGGGTGGAAAAGTCTCCCTCACTGGTAGGCGATCTGAAAGCCTTGCTCGGCCCCGCGTGTCTGAGCGATAGGTAGGAGATCAACCGCTACTCTTCGCGCCATGATTCGCAGAATAGATCTACGTGGCCAAAAACTCACCCGGCGGGAGTTACTTGCCGCCGTTCCCCGAGCCGAGTTCTCCGTGGATGAAGCCTTTGCCGCGGTCCGGCCCATCATCGCTGATGTGCGCGAGCGCGGGGCGCTTGCCCTGCGTGACATTGCTGAGAAGTTTGACGGAGTGCGCCCGGAACACCTGCGCGTCCCGCGTGAGAAACTGGCCGCGTGCTTGGACGCTCTTGATCCTCTGGTGCGGGCAGGACTGGAAGAGTCCATTGTTCGGGTCCGCAAGGTCCACGAGGATCAGGTGCCACCACCTCACACCACCGTACTGGCTGACGGTGCCGAGGTTCGCCAAAAGTATATTCCGGTGGAGCGCGTGGGCCTCTACGCACCCGGCGGCCTTGCCGTGTATCCCTCCTCCGTCATTATGAACGTTGTCACGGCTCAGGCTGCTGGCGTCCAGAGCATTGCGCTGACGTCACCGCCTCAGGCTGCGTTTGACGGCTATCCACACCCGACGATTCTGGCCGCGTGTGAACTGCTCGGTGTAGATGAGGTGTACTCGGTGGGAGGCGCCCAGGCCGTGGCGATGTTTGCCTACGGTGCCGCTGGCAGTGACCCCAGTGACGGCGATGTGCTGTGTGAACCAGTAGACGTCATCACGGGTCCCGGAAACATTTGGGTCACGGCAGCCAAGCGCTTGGTCAACGGCGTGGTGGGGATTGACGCCGAAGCCGGACCCACCGAGATTGGCATACTGGCCGATGACACGGCGGACGCCACCTTAGTGACTTATGACTTGATTGGTCAGGCCGAGCATGACCCACTGGCAGCATCCGTGCTGGTGACACCATGCGTGGAGTTGGCTGACGCCGTGGAGGCACTGCTCCCTGGCATGGTAGCGGCTACCAAGCACGCAGAGCGCGTGACAACCGCACTGACAGGCCCACAATCGGCCATGGTGATTGTGGATGATCTGGACCAAGGCCTTGCTGTGTGCGATGCCTACGGTGCCGAGCACTTGGAAATCCACACCGCCGATGCCGCGGCGGTGGCCGAACGCGTGCGGAATGCCGGAGCCATCTTTGTGGGACCGTGGTCCCCCGTGTCACTGGGGGACTACATGGCAGGATCCAACCACGTTCTCCCCACGGGGGGAACCGCGCGGTTTGCCTCGGCGCTCAACGTGCTGTCCTTCCTCAAGGCCGTGGATTTGATTGATTACACCAAGGCTGGCCTTAAAGAGTTGGAGGACCGCATTGTGGCCCTGGCCAACGATGAGGACCTTCCCGCCCACGGTGAAGCCGTGAGGGGCCGGTTCGAGTAGAGGCCTGGCTTCAGGAACTCCTGACAACCGTGTGCCACGGCCAAGCGCTTTCAGCGCCAACGGGGTGACCGAGCATGGTGACCTCTGCGAGGCTGGAACGCGTTTTTGTCAGCAATACGAGGGGTTTTCAGTGCCGAAACGCTATCCCACCCGGGCCTCCATCCACCGCGGAAGCACGCGTCCGAGTGGGCAACCCCTCCTGACCCGAGCCGAGCGCAGACAACGGGAATTGCTTGAACGCAAGCGTGCTAGGTTCCAGCGTTCCAAGGACCTGCATACCGCGCGCGTGAGCGCGTCGCTCGTCGTAGCCGCAGTGACCACCATGGTATCTACCACAGCGCTGGGACCCGCCGAGGAGATCACCCCGCACGCGGTACCCGTGAGTGACACCGCTGAGCGAGACGCCGCCGAAGCGCTTTTTTCCGCCCGTGCCCAGGACGTGGCGAGCCGTACCTATGTGCGCGCTACCACGGGTGATGTATCCGATGTGCTGGTTCCTGCTGAGGAGTTGCTGGTGGTGGATGCCGTACCAGCGCCGCTGACCGCGCGCGATCACCTGGAGATCCAGGCTGCCGCGGCACAGGCCGATGAAGCACGGCTCAGCCAATACGCGCAGTGGCTGGCCGGGTTCTCTAATGGACGCATCCCCCTGGACAGGATGACGCCGCTGACCTGGGCGCCTGGTCATATGCTGCGTCCTGACGCCGCTGCCCAGCTGGAGCGTTTGAACATCGCGTACAGGGCTGAGTTTGGCGTGGATCTCCTGGTGACGGACACCTACCGCAGTTTTGACGCGCAAGTAGCGCTTCGCGCCCGGCGCCCGCGGATGTCTGCAACGCCGGGGACCTCCAACCACGGGTGGGGGATTGCCGTGGACTTTGGCGGCGGGATCAACAGTTTTGGCACACCACAGCATCAATGGATGCGTGCTCACGCTCATCGCTTTGGGTGGGAGTTGCCTGCCTGGGCTCGCGAGAACGGTTCTTTGCCCGAACCATGGCACTGGGAGTTTGGGGAGCCGCCGAGTTCCTACGGGGACTAAGGGTGGCGTATACCTGATGGGTTGTCACACGCCCCACGGGATGCCACACCCACGGGTTGCCTCACGCCCTGCGGACCCAGGTCACCCTGCCATTGGGGCATTCATCTCCTAGGCATCGTCTACGCTTCACAACGTGACCGGATCGAGAACTGACGCAGGCTATACCGCACAACACCTCAGCGTGCTGGAGGGAATCGAGGCTGTCCGGAAACGCCCGGGAATGTACGTGGGGTCCACTGACTCGCGTGGCCTGATTCATTGTCTGTGGGAGATCATTGACAACTCAGTGGATGAGGCGCTGGCGGGGTATGCCAACCGGATTGAGGTCACTCTCCACGCGGACGCTTCGGTTACTGTCTGCGACAACGGACGCGGAATCCCCGTAGACATCGAACCGAAAACCGGATTGACGGGTGTGGAGGTGGTGTACACCAAACTGCATGCGGGCGGGAAGTTTGATAGTTCCAACTACGGGTTTGCCGGCGGTTTGCACGGTGTGGGGGCGTCCGTGGTGAATGCGCTCTCCTCGCGCCTTGACGTGGAAGTAGACCGTGGAGGCAAGACGTACCGGATGACGTTCCGGCGTGGCGAACCCGGCCTCTTTGCCGATGGGCCGTCAGGGCCGAGCCCTGATGCCGAGTTCCAGTCCTTCACGGATCACTCGGAACTTGCCGTGGTGGGGAGGGTCAAGAGAGGTGTGACGGGGACGCGCGTTCGCTATTGGGCGGACCGCCAGATCTTCCTGAGTTCTGCCGAGTTGAGTTTCAGCGAGATTGTGGAGCGCGTTCGGCAAACCACGTTCCTTCAGCCGGGGCTCACCATCAAGATCACGGACGCGCGCGGGGTTGGGGCGGGTGGCTCCGGTGCGGATGGCTCTGGGGCTGACGGCTTGAGCACCGATAGGTTGAGCGCCGAGCCGAGAGTGCATGAGTTCCACGCGGAGGGCGGCACCACGGACTTTGCCGAGTTCCTCTCGCCAGATACGCCCGTGACTTCCACCTGGCTGCTTAAAGGGCAGGGGAACTTTACCGAACGTGTCCCCAAGTTGAACTCCGCTGGACACATGATCCCTACCGATGTGGACCGCACCTGCGAGGTAGACATCGCCTTGCTGTGGGGAACCGGGTACGAGACCACCATGAAGTCTTTTGTCAACATCATTGCCACACCTCAAGGTGGAACGCATGTGGCAGGGTTTGAGGCGGGGCTGCTGAAGGTGCTGCGCAAGCAGATTGAAGCCAACGCCAGGAAGCTGAAAATTAGCGCCAAGGAGAGCGCTGAACGCATCACCAAAGAGGATGCCACCGCCGGGATGACGGCGGTGGTGACGGTTCGGCTCGCTGAACCCCAGTTTGAGGGCCAAACCAAGCAGGTGCTGGGGACGGCTGCCGTGCGAGGCATTGTGTCCCGTATTGTGGAACGGGAACTCACGGCACTGTTGACCTCCACCAAGCGGGATGACAAGGCTCAATCGGCGCTGCTCTTGGACAAAGTGGTCTCGGAAATGCGCGCCCGGGTGTCCGCGCGTACGTCCAAGGAACTGTCCAGGCGGAAGAATGCGTTGGAAACGTCCTCGCTTCCGGCCAAGTTGGCCGATTGTCGGCTCGATGACGTGTCCCGGTCTGAACTGTTTATTGTGGAGGGTGATTCCGCACTGGGCACGGCAAAACTGGCCCGGTCGTCGGACTTCCAGGCATTGTTGCCCATCCGTGGAAAGATTCTGAACGTTCAGAAGTCAAGCCTGGCTGACATGCTCAGCAATAAGGAGTGTGCGGCCATCATCCAGGTGATTGGAGCCGGGTCAGGGCGTTCCTTTGACTTGGATTCGGCGCGGTACGGGAAGATTGTGTTGATGACGGACGCCGATGTGGACGGTGCGCACATCCGCACGCTGCTGCTCACCTTGTTCTACCGCTACATGCGGCCTCTGCTGGATGATGGGCGGGTGTACGCTGCTGTGCCGCCCCTGCACCGGGTGGAACTCCTGGGGACCCGCAATAAGGACAACCGGTACATCTACACGTACTCGGAGCAAGAGTTGCGCACCACCCTGTCCAAACTTAAGCGCTCGGGCAAGAAGTTCAAGGATGACATCCAGCGGTACAAGGGCCTGGGGGAGATGGATGCCGATCAACTGGCTGAGACCACCATGGACCCGCGCCACCGAACGCTGCGCAGGGTCACCGTGGCAGATGCCGAAGCCACCGAGCGCGTCTTTGATCTTCTCATGGGTTCCGAGGTTGCCCCCAGAAAAGACTTCATCGTAGCCGGAGCCGAACGCCTAGACCGCTCCATGATTGACGCCTAGGCAGTGACAATCTCGCGTAGAGTAATCGCAGAGATACACCATGAAAGGATCACTGAAATGACTAGCAGCGGCCTTCCCGTGGAGCGCAATGAGGTGGTTGCGCTGCTCGCTTTGCTCCGGAACAGCACGCGGCGCTTCTCCTGGGCCGATATTTCGGCCGAAGTGAGGCTGGAAGGATCCGCAACATCTGTGTGGCACAGAGTCTCCGGGGGTCAGGAAACCCTCTTCCCGGAGCCGGGCACTGTGGATCCGCTGAAGGCTGCCGAGGCTGAGTTAGCCGCGTGGGAGCATGCAGGACTCCAATTCGTCACTGTGTTGTGTGACGATTATCCAACCAGGCTCGCATCGACCTTCGATTGTCCTCCGATCCTGTTCTATCGCGGGAGGTTAGACCCCGCTGATTCCGGAATGAGCATCGTAGGTTCGCGTGCTGTATCACGGGAGGGGCTTGCCATGGCAGGTGAAGCGGTACGGATTCTCGCCGATCGCCATCTCACCGTGATCTCGGGGTTAGCGGAAGGTGTAGATACTGCGGCGCACCGTGCGGCCTTGGATGTCGGCGCTCGCACAGTGGCAGTCATCGGAACAGGAATTAGAAAGGTGTACCCGTCGACGAACGCTGCCCTCCACCATGAGATAGCGGAGAATGGGTTGATCATCTCCCAGTTCTACCCTGACCAGCCGCCCAACAAGACCACCTTCCCCATGAGGAATGGAACCATGTCTGGGTACGGTATGGCCACGATCATCATTGAGGCGAGCGAGTATTCAGGCAGCAGAATCCAGGCTCGCAAGGCAGCGGATCATGGCCGTCCTGTGATTCTCTCGAACCGCGTTGCTGCAGGCACATCATGGGGAGCTGAGATGGCACATGAGCCCTGGGTGACGGTAGTGACGTCCAGAGATGATCTGGAACGAGCCGTTGACGCAGTGCTGAGTTCGCCAGCCGCCTCGGTGCTCAAGGAACTGGGCTTGGTGACTACGTGACTCGCGTGATTGAGGACGGCCTATTCCTCAGTGAGTTCAGTTCCTACCTCAGCAACGCGATACCGGGGATGCCTGTCACACGCGACCGTGGGGCAACATGCCGGATCTGCGCTGCGCCCGTCGAAGGGTACACCGAGTGCCGATCATGCTTTGCCATACGGAATGCTGTGGGGGGCGAAATTCCGGTAGACAACATCGCCTTCCTCACCTATGCCGTTCAAAGTGGTTTCCTTGGGACCCCAGGAGACTCTGCGGCTGTGAAGGTGTCACGCGAGCGCGAAGGTCGGCAGGCGTACATCACCCTGAGAGCCTACAAACAGACTCCGACGAACAAGGACATCGAGACAGCCGTCGCCATTTGACCATTTGGTTTCTCCAACGGTGGGGTCCCGCCGCTGAGAATCTCGCTCCAGGTGGACCGTGGAGGTGGGCAACGATTCCGTCAGTCCGATCCCATCGGGGAGGCGAGCACCCCCTTCACCGGATCGTTGCTGCGGTACTGAGGCCAGAATCTGAGGTTGTGTTGACTCCGGTGCGACGTAACAATGACCGCATTGTTGACCCTCACCTTTTCGAAGTCAATGAGGTGCTGAGCAATTCGTCGGTGTTACTGATCGACGATTCGTGGACTACTGGCTCGAATGTCATTAGCGCAGCTGCGGCATTGCGGGCTACTGGAGCCACCGCGGTGAACGCCATGGTTCTTGGACGCATCCTCAACACTGACTGGGCCCCATCCCGGACGTTCATCGAGAGAGGTGGGTTGCGATCAGACTTCCACGATGGTCTACGCCGAGGATTCGATCCGGCACGATCCCCATGGAGAGCAGTGCCGAATAAGTGACAAGTGAGAGGTTATGAGGACGTTAGCCTAGCGGCATACAACACTCAGTGCCCTAATGCCCTAGGAAGCCAGCCCCGGTACTACTACCAGTGCCAGCCAACTGAGTACTGGGCCGATGATGACTAGGGAGAAGCCCCAGGCCATGAAACTGCGGTAAGCGGGTTCGCGCTTGGATTCGTCCGTGAAGGCCACCATGAGGGCACCGTTCGTCGAAAATGGGGAACAGTCCACCACGGAGGCAGAAATAGCCAGGGCCGCCACCAGGCCGATGGCCCACACTTCGCCCGTGAGGAGGAAGGGTACGGCCAGCGGTACTAGCGCACCCAGGATGCCCGTGGTGGACGCCAACGCTGACACCACCGCAGCAATCAAGCAGATCACCAGGGCGGCGAGCAAGGGAGCCCCAATCCCTGCCACGGAGTGGCCGAGCCAATCCACCACGCCTTGGTTCTGCAACAGGTTCACGTACATCACCACGCCACACACCAGCAGCACCGTTGACCACGTCACATTGCCCACGGCGCCACGAGAAACAGCAGGGAAGATGGCCGTGAACACCACCACAATAACCATGGCCGAGAAACCAATGTGGAGATCCAGCCCAAAGGCCAACACGCCCAGAATCACAATGGCGGCAATCGCGGCAATCAGCGTGGCGCTCCACTGGGGATGCTCCAGGTCAGCCGTGTGGTCCACTCCAGCAGCGTGATCCGCCTGATCCTGTTTCCAATGCTTGATGCCGTCGAAGGCAAAGAAACACACCACTACGGTCAGGAGAATGAACACAAACGAGGCCCCAAAGAGGAACGCGGGACTCCCGGGCAGGTGATTGACGTCCACAATCTCGTTGATGATCATGCCGTACACGCCCATAGGGGAGAAGGACCCGGCGGACGCCCCCTGAATGACGGCCATGCCCATCAGCACCGGATGAATGTCATGCTTGCGCGCCATCCCCATGGCGATGGGCCCCACAATGGCGGCGGCGGCGGGGGTGGCGGCGCCCACGCCCGCGATCAGCGCCGTCACCACAAATATCACCCACGGCATCAACGCCACGCGCCCGCCCACCAGTTTCACGGCGCCGTACACAATGGCAGAGATGGCTCCGGCCTTTTCCGCCAGGGCAAAGAGGAAGGTCACCCCCACCAGAGTGATGAAGAGGTCCGCCGGGAACCCTGCAGCGATTTCCGGAACGGTGGCGTCAAACACAAACACGCCCACCAGCCAGGCTGCTGCTGCGCAGGCCACACCGAGGTGGACGTCGCGGATGGTGGAGACGATGAAGAGCGCCGCAAGGACAATGATGGCAATGATTTCAGGTGTCATGAGTATTTCTGTTCAGGGTTTCCTACTGCGACGATGGTTCGGTGTTCTCCACACGCGTTCATGGGGCTTGCGGCTCGAGTTCTCCGCGCCGGATCCGCTCCCGGCGTGCCAGGTTCAGGCCCACCGTGGGGAACACCAAGGCTGAGATCTTGGCGGCGCCCATCATGGCAGCGGCCACCACGGAGGTCACGGCGCCGGCTTCCAAGCCCAACTCGGCCATCACAATGACCGCTGCCAGGCCAGTTCCTACCAGGAACGAGGTAGCCGCACGGTCCGTCAGGGACTCAGTGCGGGCCAGCGTGGCCGAGCCCGGCAATCCTCGCACCAGGAACATCAGCAGCAAGAACACGGGGATGAGGGCAAACGCCTGGGGGAGTGCCATGAGGCCGGGCAGATCAAAGGTGACTCCGGCGTTGACAAAGAAGATGGGGATGAAAATGCCAAAGGAGGCGGAGCGGACTTTCCGTTCCACCGCAACGCGTTCCGGTTCAGCCGTCCGTGCCAGCAACACGCGCATCACCACACCAGCGCCAAACGCGCCGATGAGCCTGTCCACGCCGAGCCAGATGGCCAACGTCACCACGGCAAAGCAGAGGAGAACCTGAATCCTGACCCCCCATTGGCCCCCGGTCTCCAAGGTGCGCGTGTGAACACCGCGCAGGAACGCGGGCATTCCGTATTTGGCGATTCTCAGCCATCCCAGGATGACGCCCACAAAGATCACGTGCTTCACCAGGGCCAGCGGGGGAGGGTTGGTTCCCACCAGAATGGCCAAGGCAGCCAGGGGAGCAAACTGGCCGATCACGCCCGAGGAGATCACTGCCCGTCCCACCAGGGTGTCCACCTCGTCAGCGTCACGCATCATGGGCAGGATGCTGCCCAACGCCGTGGACACCAAGGCCGCACCGATGAAAATGCCGGAGACAATCGTTGTGGTGTAGACACCGTCCATGGGGAACACCGCAGCAATGACGGTACCGGCCACCACGGCAAGCACCAGGCACACCACCCAGGCCACGCTTCCCACAATGACGGGCTTGCCCGCCAGCGGCTTGAAGTCCGTTTCATAACCGGCAATGAAGAACAGGAGGGTGGAACCCATCCAACCGATGAACGCCACGGTGGCGTCGCGCTCAATGAGGGCCAGCACGCCCGGTCCCACCACAATGCCCAGGAACATCTCGGAGACCACCACGGGAACCTGAATCCAGCGGGACAACGCCGCCGAGAGGAGAGGCGCAGTAGCCACCATGGCCAGGATGACCACAAGGGTGATGAGGGTGCTATCCATGTTGATGGTGCCTTTCCGCCGAGAACCTTCGGTGATCGTGCCACCCTGAGGGGCCTAGCGCGTGCAACACGCGCGAATCGGTAGGGTAACCTGCGTGGACTGGTTCATACGTGTGGTCAAAGGGATGGTCATCGCCCTCGGTTTCATCCTCCCCGGCGTTTCCGGCGGCGTGCTGGCCGCCATCATGGGCATCTACGAACGCTTGGTGCGGTTCATGGCCAACATCAGGTCACGGTTCACGCAGGACTTCCCGTTCTTCATCCCTGTGGGCATCGGCGGCGTGCTGGGTCTGGTGTTGTTGTCACGCCCCTTGGAGTGGGCGCTGAGCAACTGGCAGGTTCCGGTTCTGTGGTTCTTTGCCGGGGCGATCATCGGAACCCTTCCCTCGCTGTGGCGCGAGTCCACGCAACATTCCCAACGTGACCCTGTGGACTGGGCGTGGTTGATAGGAACGGCAATCCTCGGCGGAGCGCTGTTTTACGTCCTTCCGATGGCCACGGGTTCCGTTCCGGCAAACTTTGCGGGGTTCCTCCTGGCCGGTGGGCTCATCGCCCTGGGGGTGCTGGTGCCCGGGCTGTCACCGTCTAACCTGCTGTTGATTCTGGGGCTGTTTACCCCCATGTTGCAGGGATTCTCGGACAGGAACGTGCTAGGCGTTTTCCTCCCCATTGCGGTGGGCGCCATCGTAGTGATGCTGTCCCTGGCCAAGATCATGGAACGCTTGCTTGATTCCGCACACTCGCGTGTCTATCACTTCATCATAGGATTAGTCATTTCTTCGACGATTCTCATCGTCATCCCCACCCACTCCGAGGAGTCGATCTCCTATGCTGGCGCGAGCACTGCTCAGTTGGCAGCAGCAGGGGGGTTGGCCGTGGTAGGCCTGGCGCTCGGGTTATGGATGAGTCACCTGGAAGGGAAATACAAGGTGGTGTCCGACGAGATTGACGAGGTGGAGAGTGGGGCGACGCCGGGTTCTCGGTGATGCCGGGCGTTAGGTGGTGCCGGGCACAGGGTAATGCCGGTGCGTACTGGACGAGGTTGACCCTCAGTCGCAGTAGTCACAGGCTCCTGAAGCCGGCAGTTGCGTGAAACACGTGGGGCACAACGAGGGCGGAGCCTCTTCCAACGCCCGCTTCCTGGCCGCTTCCTTGGCGGCGTGGGATTTGGGTGCTTTGGGGGTTGCGGGAGCGCGGGGCGCGCGAGCCCTGGTGGCCTTGGGGCTGGGGGCCAGGATCTGACCGCGAGCGGGAACACAGAAGGCGGCGAGTCCTGGCTTGTCCTGCGCCGCACCTTCGGTTTCCACCCGTTCCAGGAGCCTGGCCATCCAGGAATCCACAGGCTCCGAGGTTCGCACTCCGGCCTCGGACTGAACCCGCTCGGCTAACTCCGCATACGTGATGGTGTCATTGAGGCTGGCGGCATCAAGCACGGCGGCCACGGCACGGGGCGTCCACGCTTTCATCGCATCACCCCACGTCAGCGGTTTGGTGTCAGAGACACGATAAATGGTGGGAAGATCCGAGCGGCCCATACAGGCTATTTTACGCTCGGCTCACGGGAACCGCCCCATGGCGCGGACTCGGCGCAGAATCTCGTCGTCGAACCATGCGCGGCTAACGATGACGCATTACCGGCGGCGCGCCACGAGTCACGGCGAGGGCATCATGACGCTGGTGGACCTCACGCAGTCCACAGGAACGGATCAGGAATGGATTGGTTGAACCGTGCGGCGTGGGTTGCGGGCGTGAACCGCGCCAGGATTTACGATGCACCAGTGTTCTCCACACTGTGTCATCCCGTGCTTGCGCTGAGTAGGCCACTGCTCGCGTTGAGCCTCGCGCTGGCACCGGCGTCACTCGGGGCGCCCGCTTTCTTTCCCTCAGCACCGGAGTTGGGGCAGATGCACGCCTCACCACTGCGCACCTCGCTCATTGTGGATCCACTCGGAACGCAGGAGTCAGCACGCGGGGCACGGATCACCCCTGTGTTGGTGACGTTCACCTCGGCGGATCTGGTGACTCCTGATGTGACCGTCACCGGCCTCCCCCCAGGCATCACCTACGCGCAGGATCGCAGTGAACTCCAGGGAACGCCCACCACTACCGGGGATTTCACGGTCACCATTTCAGCGCGTGCGGGTTCCCTCACTGCTACGCCCATGCAGTTCACCTGGCGTATCTACCAGGTTCCCCGCCCGCAGGGTTCGGCGCCGGGAGGGGCCACCGGTGAAAAGTACCGTTTTGCCCCCACTGCGCCGGGTGCTTTCCCAGCAGCACGATGGGAGATAGCCAAGGGCACCTTGCCGGACGGATTGCGGCTCAATCAACGCACCGGAGAGATCACCGGTAAACCCACCGAGCATGGCACCACCGAGGTGACAGTGCGCGCCCGTAATGCCCACGGCCACGGTGACCTGAACGTGAGCATCGTGGTGGGCGGCAAGGCGGAGTTTGCTAATCCGTTCCCTGTGGGAACCGTGGGGGCACCGTATTCCCATGCCGTCATTGCCGGGGGATACCCGCTGCCCGCCTTGGCCATCATTTCTGGCGAACTTCCTGATGGCCTGGGGTTGGACGGTACAAGAATTGTGGGGACACCCACGCGGTCCGGGAAGTACGCCTTCACCATTGAGGCATCCAACGCGTTTGGACGGGTGAAGAACCCCGGTTTCATTGAGGTGGACGTGGATCCCATTCCGGCCTCCATTGCCGGTGAGCCCCCGGACGGTGCGCGCGGCATTGCCTATTCCTACGCCTTTGAGGTTGACGGAAACGCTCCAGTGACGGTGGAACTCGCTTCGGGCACGTTGCCACCGGGCCTCACCGTGACCCCCGAGGGGGTCCTCCAGGGAACCCCCACCACGGCTGGGACCTATAAGTTCACTCTGCGTGCCACGGATGACGATGCTGACACGGCAACCGTGGAAGCAGCCATGAACATTGTCACCGCCGATCCCTCCGTGCTGCCCCACGTGCCCACCGTGCTGGTGTCAGAGGCGTCCGTGGATGCCGGGATGCCGGTGGACATCTATGTGATGGCGTTTTCCCCTCAGGAGAAATCGGTGGAGGTGGTGGTGAAGAGTGCCTCGGGTGAGGTTCTGGCCAAGTACCCCAGTCACGTGATTTCGGCTGGAGCTTTCACGATGGAGTTCACCGTTCCGCGTACGGCCAAGCCGGGAACGTACACCATCACGGTCACGGGGAATCTGAAGAACAACGTGGCCTCCGCCACGCTCAACGTCACTGCCACTACCCTGGCCGTCACGGGTCCGAGTGAGGTGGATGAGGGGGACGTGGCGGCTCCTGTCTCTGCCGAACCACCTCCCACTTCGGTGCTGTCCCGGACCCCCTTGTGGCCCCTCCCGTTGGGTGCCGCCCTGGTGGCCCTGGCCGTGTGGTTTGTGTGGTATTTGCGCAGCGAGGATGCCCCACACTGGGCCAAGGTGGTGTAATCCGGCAGGGCGTTTCCAGCCAATCACCTGTAGGCCAAGTGTTGCCGTCCTAGGGTGGCAGGGTGATCTCAGGTTCCCTCATCGACGATCTCATCGGCGGCGTCCGTGCCGGTGTGGAGAAGCGAGAATCGGAGGTATCACAGGGTGAACTCAAAGCGCGTGCCCTGCGTGTTCCCGAAGCGCTTGATGTAGTAGGACGCCTGCATTCACAAGACGCCGTGTCCGTGATTGCCGAAGTCAAGAGGTCCTCACCTTCTCACGGGCCCTTGGCAGACATCCCGGATCCTGCGGAGTTAGCCCGAGGGTATCAGGCCGGCGGCGCCGCCATGATATCGGTGATCACCGAGGAGCAGTTCTTTCACGGCTCGGTAGCAGACCTGGACGCTGTGAGGAACGAGGTTGCCGTCCCCGTTCTCTACAAGGATTTTGTGGTCACGCCCTATCAGGTGTGGGAAGCACGAGCGCACGGAGCGGACGCGGTGAGCATCGTCGTCACTACGGTGGAACAACCCGTCCTTCACGGACTGGTGGAGCGCGTCCATTCCTTGGGGATGACTGCTTTGGTGGAAGCGCACTCGGCTGACGAGGTGGCGCGCGCTGTGGACGCGGGGGCCCGGATGATCGGCGTGAACGCACGGGATTTGCGGACGCAACGCATGGATACCGGAATGTTTGCCACCCTTGCTCCGCAGATTCCGGATCACATTGTGCGGGTTGCCGCGTCCGGAGTGCGCGGCCCGGCAGACATGATTGGGTACGCTCGGTCCGGCGCACACGCTGTGTTAGTAGGGGAGTCCTTGGTCAGGCACCGCACCACGGTGGCGGACCTGGTGGCAGCCGGTCGGCATCCCTCCCTGTGGGCAGTTCGTCCGCCCGTCAGGCACTAGCTGGCAGGCACGAGCCGTCAGGCCAGAGCAACTCAGTATGAGCAACCAACCATGAGCGTCACAGTTCAGCCGTCAGGCATGAGCACAGCATGAAAGGATTCACGGTGCTTCCAGCGTCCATTCCCTCACCACCCGTGTCCGAGTTTCACCTCGGGCCGCTGACCATTCACATTTACGCTCTGGCCATCATTGCGGGGATTGCCGCTGCCGTGTGGATCGGCACGCGGCGGTTCATGGAGCGCACCGAGGGAGGCGGCAATGAGGATGTGCTAGATATTGCCTTCTGGGCCGTTCCCTTCGGCATTCTGGGAGCGCGGCTCTATCACGTGATCACCACTCCAGGGCCGTACTTTGGTGCCGGGGGAAATCCCATCCGCGTGCTCTACATTTGGGAAGGCGGGCTAGGGATCTGGGGCGGAATCGCCTTCGGCGCCCTCGGCGCCTGGATTGCCTGTAGGCGCAAGGGAGTGCGGTGGCCCGTGTTCCTGGACGCGATAGCCCCAGGCCTCCTGGTGGCACAGGCCATTGGCCGCATCGGTAACTATTTCAATCAGGAACTTTTTGGCCGGGACACCACACTGCCCTGGGGTTTGCAGATAGACCCCTCGCGCCTTCCACCTGAGGTGATTGACGGAACCCTGTTCCACCCCACGTTCTTGTATGAACTTCTCTGGAATCTGGCCATGGCTGCCGTGCTGATCTGGGTGGACCGGAAGTTGCGGTTGGGGCACGGGCGGGTCTTTGCGCTATACATGGCGCTGTACTGCGCAGGCAGGGTATGGATTGAAACGCTGCGAGTGGACAACGCCGTCTATGTCCTGGGGTTGCGCCTCAACGTGTGGACCGCCCTTGTGGTAGGCATTGCTGGCCTGGTGTTGTTCATTGCCCTCGGGAAGCGGTATCCAGAACGGGAACTCGATGCCCGAATCGCCGTCCCGGATGCCCTCAGGGACGTCCCTGAACCACAACCCGTGTGAGGAACCTCACGGGTGAATCGGTGGCGCCTTGCGTGCGCTTACGCGCTCTACGTGCACCCGCGTGGCACGCTTAGAGAGAACACGGCGCGAATCCCAGCGCCGTTCTCCCCGGAACCGCCGGGGGGTCATCTGAGACGAGGCTGGAGAAATGCGCAGAGCAAAGATTGTTTGCACCCTAGGACCCGCTGTTAACACATTGGATACCCTCAAGGAACTCATTGAGGCAGGCATGGACGTGGCGCGCATTAACCGCAGCCACGGTTCCTTCGAAGAGCACGAAGTTGTCTACAACATGGTGCGCGATGCCGCCAAGGCCGCTGGCCGGAACGTGGCCGTCCTGGTTGACCTCCAGGGCCCCAAGATCCGCCTTGGCAAGTTCCAAACCACGGACAAGTACCCCCTGAACGTTGGCGACACGTTCAAGATCACTGTGGATGATTCCCTGCTGGGCGAAGACGGCCTCGGCAAGGTGGGCGATGACGGCATCCTCATCTCCGGAACCACCCACAAGGGCCTCGCCGATGACGCCAAGGTGGGCGACCCCCTGCTCATCGATGACGGTAAAGTCCGCGTCCGCGTCACCTCCGTGGAAGGTCCGTTGGTCACCACGGAATGTGAAGTTCCCGGTCCCGTATCCAACAACAAGGGCATCAACCTCCCGTCGGCCGCTGTGTCCGTCCCCGCCCTGAGCGACAAGGACAAGGAAGACCTCCGTTGGGGTCTGAAGTTGGGTGCTGACTTCATTGCTCTGTCCTTCGTGCGTAACGCCAAGGACTATGATGACGTCCGCGCCATCATGGACGAGGAAGGCATTGTGCTTCCGGTCATTGCCAAGCTGGAGAAGCCGCAGGCCATCGAGAACCTCGAAGAGGTCATTGCTGCATTTGACGGCTTCATGGTTGCCCGTGGTGACCTTGCTGTGGAAATGCCGCTGGAAGAGGTGCCGCTGATCCAAAAGCGCATTGTGGAACTGGCCCGCAGGAACGCCAAGCCGGTCATCGTGGCCACCCAGGTGCTCGAGTCCATGACCACCAGCCCGGTCCCCACCCGCGCCGAAGCCTCTGACTGCGCCAACGCCGTACTCGATGGCGCCGACGCCGTGATGCTCTCCGGTGAGACCTCCATGGGTGACTACCCCATCATCACCGTCAAGACCATGGCCCGCATCATTGAAGCCACGGAGAAGCTCGGTGCCGAGCGCATCGCTCCGCTGGTAGGCCGCACCCACACGCGTTCTGGCGTCATCACCCAGTCCGCCAAGTACATTGGCGAATCCCTGGAAGCCAAGTACTACGTGACCTTCACCCAGTCCGGTGACTCCGCCCGCAGGATGAGCCGTCTGCGCTCGCAAA
>JAIRQO010000056.1 GCA_031256435.1 Cellulomonadaceae bacterium | reverse complement strand
ACCCCACGTTGACCATTGATCGCAAGGACGGCCTGACCATCCTGCGTGGCCTTGGTGACACGCACATCAACGTCACAGTGGACCGCCTCAAGCGTGTTTCCAATGTGGACGTCACCCAGGAACCCGCCCCGGTGGCGTACCTGGAGACCATTGGCAGGGCCATTGAGATGGAAGGCAAGGTCAAGAAGCAATCCGGTGGATCCGGCCAGTTTGCCGTGGTGCAGTTGAAGGTTGCCCCGCTGGCTTCCGGCGAAGGCTTCCAGTTCATTGACTCCGTGGTGGGTGGCTCCGTGCCGCGTAACTACATTCCCGCCGTGGAAAAGGGCGCCCGCATGGCTCTGGAGCGCGGTGGCCCCAACGGATTCCCCATTGTGGACATCTCCGTGGAACTCTATGACGGCAAGTCCCACTCCGTGGACTCCTCTGATATGGCCTTCCAGAACGCTGCGCTGACCGGCGTGAAGGCGGCCATGGAGAAGGCCGGTTCCGTGGTGTTGGAGCCGATTGACACCGTTCACGTCACTGTGCCCATGGAGTTCCAGGGCGCCGTGATGCAGGACCTCTCTGGCCGCCGTGGCCGCGTGCAGGACACGCAGATGACGGACGCCGGTGACACCGTGGTGATCGCCCAAGTGCCCGAGGCCGAGTTGGGCCGTTACGTGCTGGATCTGCGTTCCTTCACCCAAGGTCACGCGCAACTGACCATGGAACCCTCGCACTATGAGCGCCTCCAAGGCCCGCTGCCCGAGTCCGCCAAGAAGGGCGACGAGAAGTAGGGTTGCCGAGGAAGAACGTCATTTCCTGATCCGACGACGATCCGTGGTGCTGAGCCACGGTTCACGGGGGCAGCGCCACAAGCGCTGCCCCCCTTCGTCGCAGGAAAATAAGTAGACTTCACTAGATATTTCCCGTATGCTGCAACCATGAACACCATTACCGTGGCGCAGTTGCGGCAAAATCCTACGGCGATGCTCGCGGAGGTGGAGTCCGGGAAGACGTACCGCATCACGCGGCACGGCCGGGAAGTGGGCAGGGTGATACCTCCCGGACACGGAATTGAACTGACGCCAGCAAAGCGACCTGGTCCCATGCGATTTTCTCATCTGCCAGCGGTGAGACTCACCACGGCATCCTCCCTCAACGAACTCCTTGCATGGAACAAAGGCGAGCAGTGAGCACTTACTACTTGGATAGTTCGGTGGCCCTGCGGGCTCTGCTCAACCACTCCCCTTCGGCCACGGCGTGGCTCGAGTCAGAATCATCTCACGAGGCGAACATCTTCATCTCATCGCGTTTGCTGCGCACTGAAATCACCCGCGTTCTTCGCCGAGAATCGTTGCCGGTGTCATTGCGGAATGAGATTCTTGACAGCATTTTGACCATTCCCCTCACCGATGGCATCATCGCTGAAGCCGAGGCCATTGTTCCGCATGTGAAAACCCTGGACGCCATCCATCTCGCCTCGGCAATCGCCACCGGGCAAGACCCAGTGATCGTCACGCATGACACCGGCATGAAATCCGCTGCCGAATTACTGGGCCTGCAGTGGCACGATCCCGTGCAGGAGTGACCTCTCCAGCGGCGGCGCTGTTATTCCGTAGGCCGGGGGCAGTCAGCCAGAACGTCCGTCAGAGAAGCGCCCGTGCCGGCATTGGCCGCCAAGCCGATCGCATCAAACTCAGAGAATCCCTGCCTCTCCACATCGTCGAGGAAAGATTCGAGTGATGGCATGGGCGGCATGGAGTATCCGGCGTCAACAAGGCACCGATACAGACTGAGACTCTGTTCGTAATACTCCGTGAGTGCCTCATCATCCCATCCGGCAACATTGAGCTCACCGATCTCTTGACGGCAGATTTCCATGACTTCGGCGGACCTTTCCTCGCCGACGCCTTGTGATGACACCGCGTAGCTCGGATTGTCATTCTCGGGTCCTCGCTCGGCTGCCACACCGTGCCGCTCAACGCAGGCAATCTGGGCATCTACCCACTCGCTATTGGTCCCCACAAAAGTTGGTGAGGTATCTGTAGCAGCAAGGACCTCGGCGGGGGCGTCGTGAGTGACATTGCTTGCCGTACAGCCGGTCGCGAGAGTCAAGGCGCACGCCCCCACGGCAAGGCCCCTGAGAAGCAGTGATACTGGTTGGTGAGATGGCGTGTTCATGGTTTCTCTCTTCACTGGGAGGACGTGAGAATCGGCATTCACGCCCACGTCTTTACCATCGCAGAGCGTTGCGATGTAGTCAAGGTCACACCTGATGCCTACACTGGCAATTGCCGCAACTGACATCGGCGATGAAGGAGTGATGAAAGACATGGACGATGAGACTTCTGTGGATGCTGATGTCTACCACATCATTCGGGATGCTGGCTCTGCGGACACCGTGGCAATTGCTGCAGCCCTACCGTCACGCAGCGATGAGAGCATTGCTGAGGCAATCGTCAACCTCCAGCGGCTCGGCGTGGTTGTTCCGTCCCTCGTTCAACCAGGTCACTATCGAGCCCCGGCGAGGGATGCCGCTATTCAGCGAGGCCTTGCACACCTGATAGAGCGCGCTTTGCGCGATGCCGCACTCCTTTCAGATATTGCAGGGCGCGGTGGAAGCATCACTTCGGCAACGGAAAGTGAGCCACGGATCACCTCTCTGACAGGCCATGACGAAATCGTGGGTTACATCTCGGGCGCCATTGCCCGCGCGCAGACACGGATAGATTCACTCCTCGCCTCCATCCCCTCGCGGGAGGTCCTGGCTTCCGCCTTGGTGGAAGACTGCGAGGCCGAGAGTGATGGGACGCAATCACGTTTCATTTACCCCGAGGAAGCACGCAGCGAGCCCTACGTGATTGAGTACATCGAGGCGATGCGATCGCATGACTGCATGACAAGAACCCATCACTTCACACCCATGCGGTTGCTCATCACTGACAACAATGAGGCCGTCATTGCCAACACTCAGCATGGTGCTGCGATGAAAGGTGTGGCCGTCAGAGAGCCATTGCTTGTTGATTTCATGAGGCTGGTCTTTGAGGATTTATGGAGCCAGGCGCGGCCCGTGATTCCCGAGCACGACAATGATGGTGCTATCTCGGATAGGGATAAGCAGGTACTCCGGATGATTGCCCAGGGCGCCACATTCTCGGCAATTGCCACCGCGATCAATCGCAAGGAACGAACCGTGAGGCACATCGTTGCGGACCTCCGCGCAGTGACGGGGGCACACTCTACGGAACAATTGGTGGCGATTGCCGGACGCCACGGCTGGCTAGAATAGCTTGTGGGCAGATGCACCTCGTCAGGACAGGACCAAGGAACGGGCCAGGCTGACGGGCTTGGGGGTAACGGATCACGGGGGGCAGCGCCACAAGCGCTGCCCCCCGTTCGTCGCAGATGAGCAAACGCACCTGAAAGCACATCATCATCATTGCTGCTAGAATGCAAGCATGAATGTAGCCATCACCGTCAGGGACATTCCCTCATCCGTTCGCGATGAGCTAGCAGCACGGGCTGCGCGTGCAGGACGCTCAATGCAGGAGTATGTGAAAGCCATCTTGGTTGACCAGGTGAGTTTCCCGCCAGCTGAAGACTGGCTGGCAAACACTCGCCAGCGAGTGAACCGCGTGGAAAGCCACGTTTCTACCTCCGTCATCCTCGATGCTCGTGATGCTGACCGCCGATGATGGGCGTGTGCAGTCAAGGGCCCAGGGTGGTGAAGGGCCCAGAGTGGTGTAAGTGATAGGCAGGGTGCAGTGATAGGCAGGGTGCGATGACGGGACGAGTTGTGGTTGACGCTTCCGCCTTTGTGGCTGTGCTGACCGATAACGGCGCCGATGGAGTGTGGGCTTCGGAGCAGATAGCTGGGAGATACCTCAGCGCTCCAGAACTCATGCCATTCGAAACCTCAAATATCCTCAGAAGACTTGCTGCACGCTCGGCTATCACCTCGGACCTAGCAACTCTGTCCCATAGCAGCCTTCAGGAATGCCACATTGACCTATGGCCGTATTCCCTTCTCGCCGAGCGCTGTTGGCAACTGAGGAACAACCTCACCGTCTATGACGCTTCCTATGTGACACTGGCCGAGATTCTCAAAGTGCCTCTGGTGACCCTTGATCACCGCATCGCGAGCGCGCCGGGCATTCGTTGCACGGTCCTCACGCCACGGGTCTGACAACACGTGCGTTGCCAGGGTGGTCCATGCCTTTGGCGGCACTATTACTCCGTTGGCCGAGGGCAGTCAGCCAGAACGTCCGCTGTTGAAGGGATGGGACCAAGGAACGGGCCAGGGTGACGGGCTTGGGGGGTCAGGGGTTCGTTTCTGGGCGGTGGTGTGGACTACACTCGCCGCGTGGCTTCTACTACTGATATTAAGAATGGTGTTGTTCTCCGCATTGACGGCAACCTGTGGCAGGTGACGGACTTCCAGCACGTCAAGCCGGGCAAGGGCGGCGCCTTTGTGCGTACCAAGATGAAGAACGTGTTGACGGGCAAGGTAGTGGACAAAACCTACAACGCTGGCGCCAAGATTGAGACGGCCGTGGTGGATCGGAGCGATTACCAGTTCTCCTACAAAGACGGCGATGATTTTGTGTTCATGGACACCACCACGTGGGACCAGGTTCACATCAACGCCGATATTGTGGGTGACCAGGCGGACTTCCTTCTGGAAGGCACCGATGTAGTCATCGCGTCCAATGACGGCACGCCGCTGTACGTGGACCTCCCCGCCTCCGTGGTGTTGGAGATCACGCACACCGAGCCTGGCCTACAGGGTGACCGCTCCACCGGCGGCACCAAGCCCGCCACGCTGGAGACGGGCCGCGAAATCCAAGTGCCGCTCTTCCTGACCGAGGGCACCAAGGTCAAGGTGGACACCCGCACGGGCGAGTACCTCTCCCGCGTCAACGACTAATCCGTAACGCATCGTGAGTGATACACCCGCACAGGGGACAAACATCTCTGAGGGTTCTGTACCCAGCATGGGTTCTATGCCCGACGACGCCGCCGCAGGCGGCGCAGGGGTTTCTGAGGGCACAGTAGTTGCCGAGGGCACAGGTGTGCAGCAACACGCTCGGATGGGTGCCCGCACCAAGGCGCGCAAACGCGCAGCAGACCTCCTCTTCGAGGCGGGGCAACGCCATCTTGACCCGATGAATCTCCTGCGCGACCGGCTCGTTGAACCACACACAGAAGCGCGCATCCCGCAATACGCCGCCGACATTGTGGAAGGCGTGAGTGCGCATCGCGCACGGATTGACGAACTGGTGGAAACCCACTCGCACGGCTGGACACTCAACCGGATGCCCAGTGTGGACCGAGCACTACTGACCGTGGGTGCCTGGGAAATCCTCTACAACGATGATGTAGCAGACACCACCGCTATTGATGAGGCTGTGACCCTGGCTGCCCGGCTCTCCACGGATGGCTCCCCCGCCTTTGTCAACGCGCTGCTTCAACGCATTGTTGACGTCAAACCCATGCTGGTGGACTAGTTCAGGCATGCTGCGGGAATCATCCCGCGTGAGTATCCCCACGTGAGTAGTGGGCAAATGTCCCCGTGGGGTCCCCCACATGGAGTGGAAATCCACGCAGGTGGCCGAATTCCCCTGTGAGTAGGCCGCAATCCAGGGCAGACTACTACCTATGACAACAGCCACGATCATCCTCACCCGAAAGCAATCCTTCCAGGTGGTCATGATGACTGCCGCCGTCTGCGCTCCCGCAGCCATGGGCGTGATGGGGACCTTCTCGTCCCTCGCACGCGCCATCGGCGTTGCGTAGATACCCAACGAACACGGCCCGTTCAGCATTGCGCTGGGCGGGCCGTTTTATTATTGGGCCGTTTCATTTCCCCGGTGAGCAGCGGTGCTAGCAGCTCAATGCCACCAGGGCGAGCCGGTAGGAATCGAACCCAAACCCGGCAATAGTCCCTGTAGCCACTCCGGAGATGACCGAGGTGTGCCGAAACGCCTCGCGCGCTTCCGGGTTGGAGAGGTGTACCTCCACCAACCTCAGACCTGACGAGGTCACCAACGCCGCAGCATCCCTGAGAGCGTACGAGTAGTGCGTGAAGGCTGCCGGGTTGATCACCACGTCCCTGCGGGTAGCCACGGCCTCGTGCAGCCACCGAACCATCTCCGCTTCATCGTCCGTTTGACGGGCTTGGCACACTATTTCTAGTTCGGCAGCCCACTGCTTGCAGGAGGACACGAGATCGCTATAGGAATCGGAGCCGTAGATTTCCGGCTCGCGGGTGCCCAGGCGGCCAAGGTTCGGACCGGAGAGGACAAGGACGCGCGAACGTGAATCGGACTCGGTTGCAACCGGCGTGGCTGCAACTGGCGTGGCTGGAGCGGACATGGCTCTAGTGTGCCGCACCGGAGGTGGTCACGCGGCAATCCGCGCGAAGGCTTCGCGTAGCATGTCCTCACTCGGCCCTTCCAGCCGCGTGGGTTCACCGGCAGCGGTCAGCACAATGAAACGGAGCATGTGCCCGCGGGTTTTCTTGTCCCGCTGCATGGCGTCCTGGAGGTCCTCCCACGCGCCGTCGTACGTAGTAGGCAACCCCACTGCCGAACACAAGGCCCGGGTTCTGGCCACCACGGAGGCATCGAGCATGCCCGCCACCTGGGCCAGTTCTGCGGCAAAGACCATACCCACGGCTACGGCCTCGCCGTGACGCCACTGGAAATCCTCGTGATGCTCAATGGCGTGACCCAGGGTGTGACCGTAGTTCAGAAACTCCCTGCTCCCCTGCTCGGTGAAGTCCTCGCTGACCACGGCGGCCTTGACCGCCACGGAACGCTGAATCAACTCGGGCAGCACAGGATTGAGGCGTGCAGACACGGGGAGCCCCTCCGCAGGTGCATCGTCGCAGGAAAGGGGAACGGCGTCAGACGCTACGCCCGGATCACTCTCCGCGAGCGCCTCCTCGATCAACTCAAGAATCCGTGTGTCGGCAATGAAGCCGGTTTTGATGACCTCGGCGAGGCCGGCCACGTAGTCACGCTCGCTGAGGGTGTCCAGCATGGAGGTATCGCAGATCACGCCGGCCGGGGTGTGGAAACTGCCCACCAGGTTCTTCCCCAAAGACGTGTTGATGCCCGTCTTTCCGCCCACCGCAGCGTCCACCATGCCCAGTACCGTGGTGGCCACGTGGACCACGCGGATCCCGCGCAGCCAGGTAGCGGCCACCCATCCGCCGAGGTCCGTGGTAGCCCCTCCCCCCACGGCCACCACCGCGTCCGTGCGGGTGAAGCCGCACTGACCTAATACGCTCCAGCAAAACTCGGCTACGTGAACAGTTTTCTGCGCTTCGGCATCAGGAACCTCGGCCACGTAGGTTTCATACCCGGCGCCGGTGAGGACCTCGCGGACGGCGGTTCCGTAGTGCGTCAGGACGGCAGGCACCACAATCAGCACACGGGTTGCCTTCCCCACCATCGCGGGAAGCCAGCCGTAGAGGTCACGTCCAATCACCACGTCATAGGGAGTATCGGCGTGGACGGTGACGCGTTCGGTCATCGCAGTCTCTCGTTGAGGATGTCCGCAGTCTCCTCGGCGGTGCGTCCGGAGGTGTCCAACTCCAGATTGGCGGCGTCCGAATACACCGGGTGACGCTCCGCCATGAGATCCTTCCACTTACCTACAGGGTCTCCAAAGAGGAGGGGGCGATCCTCCCCGTTGCCAATGCGCTCCGCCACCGCTTCCGGGCTGACGGAGAGGTACACCACGGTCCCACCGTTGTTGCGGTACGTGTCCAGTGCCAGGCGGTTGGCCTCCTGGGTGAGCGCTCCCCCGCCGAGGGCCAGGACGCCCTCATGGGTAGCAAGGGCATCGGCCACCGCCGTTTGCTCCAGGGACCGGAAATACGCCCAACTGGACTCACGGAAAATCTCGGCAACGGACTTGCCTTCCGTAGCCGCAACATCGGCATCCGTGTCCCGGAAGGTGACGTTGCGCTGTGCGGCGAGGGCACGCCCCACCGAGGTTTTCCCTGCACCAGCAGGGCCGATCAGGACAACGAGCGGTGCGGTAGTCATCGGATGGCCTCCGGGATTGATTCCAAGTAGAACTTCATACTACGCGCAGTTTCCTTCACGTGATCGCCGCCAAACTTTTCTAGGACGGCATCGGCCAGGATCAGCGCTACCTCCGCTTCGGCAATGACGGCGGCTGCGGGGACGGCGCACACGTCCGAGCGCTGGTGGTTGGCCTGCGCGGGTTCTCCCGTGGTGACGTCAATGGTGCGCAAAGCCCGTGGTACGGTGGCAATGGGCTTCATGGCGGCACGGACCCGAAGGGGTTCACCGTTACTCATTCCCCCTTCAATGCCTCCGGCTCGGTTCGTTGCACGATGGACGCCGTGGGCGTCTTTCACAATCTCGTCATGGGCCTGGGAGCCTCGGCGCGTTGCCGTGGTGAAGCCATCGCCAATCTCCACGCCTTTGATGGCCTGGATACTCATCAAGGCGCCCGCAATACGCGCATCGAGGCGGCGATGGGCTGCCACGTAACTGCCCAGACCTGGGGGGACGCCATAGGCAAGCACTTCCACCACGCCACCTAAGGTGTCGCCGTCCTTCTTGGCGGCATCAATCTCTGCCACCATGGCCGTGGCGGTCTCGGCGTTGTGGCAGCGCACGGGGCTGGCATCCAGGGATGGCACGTCACTCGGTGCCGGGGCGGGGGTATGTGGCGGGGCTTCAACGGACCCGATGGCCGTCACGTGGGAAACCAGGCGAATCCCTGCGGCTTGGTTGAGGAATGCGGAGGCGGCCGCGCCGAGTGCCACGCGGCTTGCCGTCTCCCGCGCCGAGGCACGTTCCAACACGGGACGAGTTTCCGTGAAGCCGTACTTGGTCAGGCCCGCGAGGTCGGCATGGCCGGGACGCGGGCGCGTCAGGGGCTTGTTGCGCGCTATTTCCTGGGGGTCACCCTTGCCTTGGTCGGCATCGTGGGCCTGCGCGGCGGCGCTCTCAGCGGCGGGGCTCTCAGCGGCGGGGTCCGCCCCCATCACGTTCTTCCACTTGGGCCACTCCGTGTTGGCAATCTCCATAGCAAGCGGGCTTCCTTGGGTGACCCCCTGGCGCAGACCGCCCAGAACTCGCACCTGGTCCTGCTCAAAGGCCATGCGAGCACCGCGACCATATCCCAAGCGCCTTCGCGCTAACGCAGCAGTGATATCCGAGGTGGTCAGGTCCACACCGGCAGGCAGACCTTCCAGCACGGCTATCAGGGCCTCGCCGTGCGATTCCCCGGCAGTCATCCATCGAAGCATGCCGCCCATTGTGGCACGTCAGCAATGCGGCATGCCGCCTCCACCCCACCCCTGCACACACCATCGTCGCACCCGTGCGTGTCACACGCAGCTCTGTCACGCCATCGGCGCGGGAACACCGAAGTGCAGCACCGCGCGCCCATGATGGAGTCATGCTCACCCTCGGCCTCACCGGCGGCATTGCCTCCGGGAAATCCACGGCGTCCTACAGCTTTGCCCACTTAGGCGCAGTGGTCATCGATTATGACGTTCTCGCACGGGATGCCGTGGCGCCCGGCTCCCCCGGGTTGGCGGCCGTGGTGCGTCGTTTTGGTCCCGGCATGCTGATGGCCGACGGATCGTTGAACCGGCCTGCGCTTGCTGCCCTCGTGTTCGACGACGATGAGGCGCTCGAGGCCCTGGAGGATATCACCCATCCCGAGGTGTGGCGCCTGGCCTCCCTACGCCAACAGGAAGTGGAACGCGCACCGCGGGAAGTCCACGATCCTGAACCGGTGGTGGTGCATGACGTGCCCCTCCTGGTGGAATCCGGCATGACCGGCGCTTTTGACCTGGTGGTGGTGGTGAATACGCCTGCGGAAATTCGCCTTCAACGCATGATGGAATCCCGCGGATACACGCGAGCCGAGGCGAAGGCTCGCATTGCCGCCCAGGCGTCAGATGCTGCACGGTTACAGGTGGCGGACCGAGTACTGGACGGCTCTGGTACCCCAGAGAACCTCGAACGCCAAGTAGATGCCCTGTGGCGGGAACTCACCACCTGGGACTGACCGCGCCGTACAACCGTCAGCCCTGCACAACGGGACATCCCAGTACAACGAATGCCCGACCCCCCTAGAGGGACCGGGCATTCGTTGTGTGATGCTAGAACATCGGGAATCTACCGGGAAACGCTAGTTACCCGTCACAGCAATCTCCGTAGGAGATGCCACAAGCATCGGAAACTGACAGGAAACGTTAGTTTCCCGTCACAGCAATCTCCGCAGGAGATGCCACAAGCATCGGAAACTGAGAGGAAACGTTAGTTTCCTGTCAGTTTCTCGCGAAGCGCAGCCAGTGCTTCGTCGGACGCGAGGGTTCCGGACGCGGCGGAGGCATCCTGCGTGGAGGAGTACTCGGAGGGAGTCTCATCGTCAGCAGTGGGCGTGGAGGTGGAGCCAGCAATCTGTGCATCGGCAGCCGCCTTGGCATCTGCCTCATTGGCTGCACGGATTTGCTTGCGGTGTGCCTCCCAGCGGGAGTGCGCCTCGGCGTACTCGTTCTCCCAGGCTTCACGCTGGGCCTCAAAGCCGTCAAGCCACTCGTTGGTCTCCGGATCGAATCCCTCGGGGTACTTGTATTCGCCGTTCTCGTCATACTCAGCGGCCATGCCGTAGAGCGCGGGATCGAAGTCCTCAGAGTCCGGGTCCACGCCATCGTTAGCCTGCTTGATGGACAGCGAGATGCGGCGCTGCTTGAGGTCAATGTCAATGACCTTGACAAAGACTTCCTGACCCACGGTGACAACCTGCTCGGGCAGTTCCACGTGACGCTGCGCGAGTTCGGAAATGTGGGCGAGGCCCTCAATGCCGTCCTCAACGCGGACAAAGGCGCCGAAGGGCACCAACTTGGTGACCTTGCCGCGCACAACCTGACCCACTTGGTGGGTGCGGGCGAATGCCTGCCACGGGTCTTCCTGGGTGGCCTTGATGGACAGCGACACGCGTTCGCGGTCGAAGTCCACGTCCAACACCTCCACGGTGACTTCCTGGCCCACTTCCACAACCTCGTTGGGGTGATCCACGTGCTTCCAAGACAACTCGGACACGTGGACAAGACCGTCTACGCCGCCAAGGTCCACAAAGGCACCGAAGTTGACAATGGAGGACACCACACCGGGACGAATCTGTCCCTTGGCGAGGGTCTGCAGGAAGGTGGAGCGCACCTCGGACTGAGTCTGCTCGAGCCAGGCACGGCGGGACAGCACCACGTTGTTGCGGTTCTTGTCCAACTCAATGATCTTGGCTTCAATGCTCTTGCCGATGTACGGCTGGAGATCGCGCACGCGGCGCATTTCCACGAGGGATGCGGGAAGGAAGCCGCGAAGACCGATGTCCAGGATGAGACCACCCTTGACAACCTCGATCACGGTACCGGTGACAACACCGGCTTCTTCCTTGACCTTCTCAATGGTGCCCCAAGCACGCTCGTACTGAGCACGCTTCTTGGACAGGATGAGACGGCCTTCTTTGTCCTCTTTGGTGATGACAAGGGCTTCGATCTTGTCATCGAGGGCCACGAGTTCACTCGGGTCAATGTCATGCTTGATGGAAAGCTCGCGAGAAGGGATCACGCCTTCGGTCTTGTAGCCAACGTCGAGGAGAACCTCGTCGTGGTCTACCTTGACAACGGTGCCTTCAACGATGTCGCCGTCTTCAAAGTTACGGATGGTGGCGTCAACGGCGGCAAGCAAGTCCTCCTGAGAGCCAATGTCATTGACGGCAACCTGAGGAACGGACTTGTTGGTAGTGATGGTCATGTAGGTGGTGCTCCGATGCGGACAGGATAGTAGTGCGGATGATTGAGCGGTCAGGGACTCGGCAACACCGGGGCGCCACTGAGCACTAGACCGTGGGCAATCCTACCGCACGTTTCGCTATGCCAACGCCGCAGCGGCGTCAAGTAACTCATCTGGTACGTGTTTTACCTTCCCAGCAATCTCTTCCAGGGGCACCAGGACGATTTCATCGCCCTTCAGCGCCGTCATCACGTTGGTTTCCCCGCGTGAAATAGCGTCCACAGCGGCGATCCCGAACCGGGAACCCAAAATCCTGTCTGCGGGAACGGGAGATCCACCGCGCTGGATGTGTCCCAGCACGGTCACGCGGGTATCAAATCCGGTGCGCTCGGAGATCTCCACCTGGAGACGATCCGTGATGGAACCGGCAATGATCTCACCGAAGCGGCCCTTCTTGACTTCATACTCCATGGAGGTTCCTGGTGCGGGCACGGCACCCTCAGCCACCACGATGATGGAGAAGGAGGCATGGGCACGGTGGCGGTGCTTGAGGATCTTGCACACCTTGTCAATGTCAAAGGGACGCTCCGGAGCCAGAACAATCTCCGCCCCGCCCGCAATACCTGCCGTGGCGGCAATCCAGCCCGCCGTCCTTCCCATGACCTCCACCAACATCACGCGGTTGTGAGATTCGGCGGTGGTGTGGATTCGGTCAATGGCCTCGGTGGCAATCATCACGGCGGTCTCAAATCCGATGGACCGCTCCGTGCCCCACACGTCATTGTCAATAGTCTTGGGGACGGCCACAATCTTCACGCCCGCCTCGGCCACCTGGGAGGCGGCGTGCAAAGTGCCATCGCCACCCACGCAAATCAGCGCTTCCACGTGCTCGGCTTCCAAGGTGGACAACACGGCGTCCATGGAGCCATCTTCCCAGTTGGGGTGGAAGCGAGCGGTACCCAGGAGGGTTCCACCCAGAGGAAGGACGTTACGAATCTGCTGGCGCCCCATCTGCACCACGTCACCGTCCGCCAGGCCCTTCCAGCCATTCTTGAAGCCCACAATGGAGTGGCCATGCTCACCCTCGCCGCGCTTGACAACGGCGCGAATCACAGCATTCAGGCCAGGGACGTCTCCGCCACCGGTGAGGATTCCAACGCGCACTTCTAACTCCTTTGGGCAGGTGGCCGCTTTGCCTCGTTGCGACCATCGGTTGTGTGTGGAGGATGGTTCTTCCTTGATCCTAACGCCAGCGAGCGCCAGTTGACGGCAGGCGCCGCGAATCCGGCGTCGGCAATCTCCGTTCCTCGGCCTTCACGGATGAGTTTGGCTTGCGCCCAGTCAATCGTTCCGTGTTGCCGATAGATTCCCAGAATCAGTACCAGCATCATGGCTGTGACCGCTACACCGATCACCACCGAGGTGATCATCAATGCCTGAGGCACAGGGTCCGCTACCGAGCCTGATTCTGTGAGCGTGCCGTCCGCCATCATGGGAGGGGCGTATGTGGGCGACGAATTCATGGTCACAAAGAACACGATGGCCGCAGCGTTGAGTACGCCCAGGCAGATGACGGACATCATCATATTCTTGCGAATGGTCAGGCCCGCTATCCCAATGAAAAACAGCACAACGGCCACATTGGGTCCGTTCAGCCACTCACGCATGCCCATCACCGCCCGCCTGGCCAGTATCCCCGAGGCCAGCAATACCCTGACCAGCATCCCCGAGGCCACTACCCTCAAGGCCACCTGAATCCACCCCAACCGAGTCCTCGCCGGCAAAATACAGGAACATGATGCCGAGTCCGCAGAAAACCTTGATGCCCAGCAGACCATTCATCACCACCATGAACGGTGCGTAGGTGGCCACCGTTCCACGCAACTCCAGCAAGATATACGCTGCCACCGATATGGCAAAGGCCACAAACACGAGTTTCTCCAAGGCTTCCATCCCCCGCGCTTGCCCCACGTTCACCGGGTGAATCAAGTAGCGTGACACAATCACTGCCGCAAGGAGACCGCCACCCTGGAATCCCCCTCCGGGGGTGTTGGGATCACCAATGATGAGCGCCACGGCCACCACAATGATGATGGGCGTCAGCAGTTGAATCGCTTTTGTCATGGTGGGGTGTGCCATGGATAACCCGCGCAATCCGTAGGTTTCGCGCTCACCTCGGGGAACCACCAGATGGACCACGCCGAGCACGGCCACCAAGAGCATGAGCGCCTCAAGGACGGTATCCAAGGCGCGGTACTTGAACAGAATCATGGTCACGGGGTTCACCCCGCCACCGGCAACGTATTCGCTCAGCACCTCCTGATGGAGAGGCGAGACCAGAACGTGCGGCGTCCGGGCGAGTAGCAGCAGAACACCCACGGTGACCACGGCAAGGAACAACGCGGTCCAGCGCCTTCTCCAAATCCCCTCTCCCACGTCCGCCACAGAGATGTCCGCGTAGTTGCGAATGGTCAAGATGAGCAGCACGGTCCCTAAGGTGGAGGCCACCACCGCTTCGGACACGGCAACATCCGGTGCGTGGTAGAGCAGGTACGTCAGGGAACACCACAGTCCGCACACTCCGCTGACAATGATGGCGTGTTTGAGGTTGCTGGCAAATACCGCGGCCAGCGTCAGCACCACTAAAGCCACCAGGACAATCTGGTCACCGCCCATCGTCGCCCCCTGTCCAATCTGCCATAGGGGCTACCGGAGAGGCGTCCGCAGGTGCCGCAGAGCCGCCCTCAGGTACCACCGCAGAAACATCAGCAGGTGCCGCCTCGTGCGCAGCAGCGGTGATCTTTGACGTCACAATGGGATTGACAATCACCACAATCACCACAATCAGCAGGCATTTTGCTGTGGTCCAGGAAATGCCCGAGCGCACCATGACGCCCATCAGGAGCACGAGCATGGCCACGGTGTCAATCTTCGACGAGGCAAGGATGCGCATCTCGAACGTGCGGAAACGGTACACCCCCCACATGCCCAGGATCACCAGCAGCACGGCAACGCCGATGAGAACGTCACCCAGCACTATCAGGACGGGATTACTCACTGACCCCTCCCTTGTTCGCCATGTAGTTGGCCAGCACCAGGGTGCCAATGAAACTCAGCAGGATGTACACCACGGCAATGTCCAGGTAGAAGGTATAGCCCGTGGCCGTGGCGAGCACAATGATGACCATATTGACTTTGGACGCCACCAGTACGTACCCCAAGAGTCGGGTCCACCGGGATGCCCCCCACAACACCAGAACAGCCGAACCCAGGGACGCCAACAACAGCACCACCGTGACAATGCTCAGAAACATCAGGCACCTCCAGCAAGCGCGGCCACGCTGCGTTCCAGTTTCCTGCAGGAGGCATACGCCGCTTCCAGGTCTCCCACGGCCATGACGGTGATGGTGGATCCTGCACGACCCACGGCCACCGAGCCGGGAGTCAGAATAATGGTGTTGGACAGCAGAAACAGCAGAGTTTCGTCGGTCAGGGAACTGTGAAACTCAAAGTATTGCGTGTGGCTCTGGCCTGTGACAATGACCTTCACCATGCCCACGGCGCCGATGGCTATTTCCCTCAGTAACACACCGATATAGCGCAACGCGGACAGCGGACTCAGAGAAAACGCCTGAGCGTAGTCAATGTGCAGGGTGCGGTTGGTCAGAATTAAGGCAATGACGGCAATCGGCACGGCGGTGATGAGCACCAGCAGATGCACGGACTCGTTCATCACCATCCATGCCGCCGCTAACAGGGCCACAATGAAGATATTCCGGGTCCACCAGGCGCGCGTCATGCCGCACCACCGCCCATCATGACTCCTGAGGCAAGCAGCGCAGCAAAGAGAACCGTCAGGGCAAGAACTGCGTTGGGCAGTGAGACGGATCTGCGCAGTGGTTCCCGCAGTTCCTCCAGGCGGCCTGACGTCCCTGTGGTGCGTTGAGGGAGGAAGACCACGGCGGCGTACCCACAGATCACTAGGGTGGGCACCGCCGCAAGAGAAGGGGGCCATCCGATCAACGCCAGTACCGCCGCTCCACTGACCAGGGCCGTGGCTGGCATCTGACGTGCTACGCCTCGCTGCCCCGCAGCGGTGCGAATCTCGGCAATGTCCCAGGTCCCATACCGCTGCGCGATGCTTCCTGCGGCCAGGAACAGGGCTACTTTGGCTACCGCGTGGATGGCAACGCTGGTGGTGATGGACGCGTTCTGCGCACCGGAAATCATGGCACCAGCCAGGGTGTAGCCCACAAAGGCCATCGTCGAAAATGCGAGGATCACCCGCAGATCCGTGTGGCTGACCGCCTTAATCGTCGCTACCACCACCGTGGCAATTCCCCACCACATCACGGGCACGCGGATATTTGCGGCCGGGGCAAACGCCCCCACAATGCGCACCACCCACACCAGCGCGCAGGACATCACCACGCCGCTCATCAACGCCAGAACGCCGGTGGGGGCGCCCGGGTTGGCGTAACAGCGCGGGATCCAGCTCATCACCGGGAAGAGTGCGGCCTTCAACGCCAAGCCTGCCACCAGGAAAGCCAGGGGCAGCACCAACGCGTGAGAATCATAGTCACCGGCAGCGATCAGGCGCTCCACCTCGTGGAAGGAGAGCACCCCAAAAGCCCGGTACACCTGCGCCACTCCCATGAGGAACAGCGCCATCCCCACAATGTGAACCGTGAGGTAGTAGAGCGCGTCATAGAGGCTGCGAGTTGCCCTGTCAAAGAGCAGCAGGAGCACCCCCACAATCGTCACCACTTCAAAGAGGACAAAGAGGTTGAACAGGTCATCGGCCAGGAAGATCCCCGTGGTCAAGCCTTGGAACACGAACATGAGCAGGAGGTAGGTGGACGTGAACTCCGGCCTTCGCCAGGACCACAGAAGTACGGCGGTGAATACTGCGATGGTTACGGTGGTGAGGAGTACCGGGCTCCAGGTGGCCTGGAGGGCAATGGAGACCAGGTGATCATCGCTTCCGGGGATTTCCAGGTACGTGGTGGAACCGCGTACCGCCATCAGGCGCGTTGCCGCCCAGATCAGCAGCCCGGCTTGGCTCGCCACGGCACACACGCGAGCAATCCGCAGCGGGAGATAGTAGATCGCAACGCCCATCACAATGGGAACGAGGATCAGGTACACCACACTGCGAGCCTAATGCGCGCTAGGCGTGTTCACCCGGCTGCGTGCCACAGTCCGCCCGGCCCGGCTTCGGGGGTGCGTGGCTACTTCATGGCAGCAATCACGGCGTTGAAGGTTTTCTTGGGCATGATGGCCCCTTCACGGCGCACCGTGGCGGGGTTCACGCGCAAAATCCTGTTGAGACGCACCTCGGAAGGCCTGCCCTGATTGTCCCACGGGCCGGAACCCACATCCATCCAATACCTGCCCGCCCGCGCCTCCTGGGCGGCATCACGGTCATGGTCCTTGCTGGTCAATTGGAGCGCCAGCAGCCACGCACCATCGTGCCCAATCAGGAGCACGGGGCGGTCCTTGCCCTGCGAGTAATCCTCCTCAAAGGGCACCCAGGTCCACACCACCTCACCGGGATCAGGCTTGCCGTCCAGTGAGGGGGTGTATTGCGTGGTCACCGTGCCGTGGTAGTCCCCCGGGTAGTCCTGCGAGACGTCGGATTCCTGACCGGATGACCGGTTCGGTGCCTTGCTCGGCGCCTGGGGGGTAGTGGGCCGTTTCCCCTGCGACGAGGGTGTGGACTTCTTCTGCGTGGGTGCTGAACCCTGGTTGCCGGACTGCCGGTTTCCCGTGCCTTGGTTGCCCGTGCCTTGGTTGCCAGTGCCTTGGTTTCCAGTGCGCTGGTTGTCCTTGATGGCGCTGATGATGGCGCGCAGAGCGCTGGCAACGATGGAGGTCCAGTTGGTAGCCATAGGGCTACCCTAAGCCGTCACCACCGCAGCCTGCTCGATGACAGGGCCCTGGTTGAGGGGAGCCTGCGCCAGGCGCTTGCGCCACGAGGCGAGCCCGAGCACTCGGGAGACCCCGTTGTAGGCAAAGTATTGGAAGAACAGCACCGGCACAATCAAGGCCAGGAATGGCACTTGGTAGAGCATGGGGATCCCAATGGCGTTGTAGAGCAACTCCAGCAGCGGGGATCCCGCCGGGTCAAAGAAGTAGTAGAAGTTGGCCAGGGGGTCAATCCAGGCACGCACACCCAGGGTGATCACAAAGACCACCATGGCCATGGCCGTGAAGGTTGCCAAGGCTAACGGAATGTCACGCTTGGTGGGGCGGTAGAAACCGAGGGTGGCCATCAGGATGGGAACAGAAACGTTCAGGGCGTGGACCGCGTAGAACAGCGTGTTCATGGACAGGAACGCTTGTCCCGTGTACTGGATGTCCGGTGACACCATGGCCAGGAAGCCCGCAGCCACACCCGGGTAGAACAGCATGGCGCGCAGCGGACGCAGCAAACGTCCACGCTGGAACCAGATGGCCGGGGCCAGAAGAATCTGCACCAAGGTGCAGAAGTGGAGCGGGAGGTTCTGGGTGAATGGGAAGTACACGTTGGGGTCCAGAATCCGGTTGAAGGTGAACAACGTGGACAGACCCCAGGTGGACAAACCAATGATGGTCAGCGCCACGCGCTTGGTCTGGAAGGACCGTCCGCGCAGCAGATAGTGCGCCGTGACGGCTAGGGCAAAGATCGAGGCAATGAAGGCTACCCACAGGGGCGTGCCGGGTGTCATCAACATAACCCCGAGGCTACGGGCTGTTCTGTGACTACATGGCGCGCTGGGAGCGCATTAGGTGGCGCCTTGCGCGCGGTTGAGTAACCCAGGTGGCAGCGGTGAGTAGTCCGCAGGCTCAACCGGCTGCCGGGGGCACCCGCCTGCCTGGGGCGTCGCAAGACCGATGGCGCAGCACCCCTGCTCTAGTGTCCCGCTACCAGCCAGTTTCCTCCCTTGCCCACGGACACGTCCAGGGGGACGCTCATGGGGTAGGCGTTCTCCATGGCCGCCTTCAGCACCTCCTCAGCCTCGTCGGCCTCACCGGGAGCCACTTCCAGAATGAGTTCGTCATGGACCTGCAGCAACATGCGCGTAGACATATTCCGAGCGTTCAGTTCGCTGTCCACCGCCAGCATGGCCAGTTTGATGATATCCGCAGCCGACCCCTGGATGGGAGCGTTGAGCGCTGCTCTTTCGGCCAGCGCCCTGCGGTTGGGGTTGGTACTCGTCAGGTCAGGCAGGTATCTCCGGCGTCCCACAATCGTGGAGGTGTACCCCGTTCGCCTGGCGTCCTCCACCACCGAATCGAGGTAACGCTTGACACCTCCAAACCGAGAGAAGTAATCATTCATCAGGTCCCTGGCTTCATACTGGGAGATTCCCAGTTGCTGCGCGAGCCCAAACTCGGACAACCCGTAGGCAAGGCCGTAACTCATGGCTTTCACATGGGAACGCATCTCTGCGGTGACGTCCTGGGTGTCCACCCCGTACACGTGAGACCCCACGTAGCGGTGGAGGTCCTCACCCTTATTGAAGGCGTCAATGAGCCCCTCGTCCTGGGAGAGATGAGCCATGATCCGCATCTCAATCTGCGAATAATCAGCCGTCAGGAGGGTTTCATAGCCCGTACCCACCACAAACGCTTGACGAATCTGCTGTCCCGCTTGGGTCCGGATGGGGATGTTCTGCAGGTTGGGATCCTTGGAGGACAAGCGCCCCGTGGCGGCCACCGTCTGTTGGAACGTGGTGTGAATCCTGCCGTCGCTACTGACGGTCTTGATCAGGCCATCCACCGTCTGCTTGAGTTTGGTGACGTCTCGGTGGGTCAACAGGTGGGTCAGGAACGGATGGTGCGTTTTGACATAGAGTTCCGCAAGCGCTGCCGCATCTGTGGTGTATCCCGTTTTGGTTTTCTTGGTTTTCGGCATACCCAACTGCGTGAACAGCACGTCCTGCAGCTGCTTGGGGCTGGACAGATTGACTTCACGGTCAATGGACTGATATGCCTCGGCGGCTGCGGCCAGGGCTTGACGGCCAAACTCGGCTGACAACCCTTCCAGGTGACTGTGATCTGCGGCAATGCCCGCACGTTCCATCCGTGCCAGCACCGTGGTCAAGGGAAGTTCCAGGTCACGCAACACGGCCTCACTGCGCTGATCCGCGAGTGCCGCTTCCAGAGCAACGCCCAAGTCAGCGATGGCTGCCGCGCGGTCAATACCCGTCTGCGTGGCATCATCGCCCACCTCAAAGAGCACCGCCACTCCCCCGCCGGAGCCGAGGGTTCGGTGAAGATACCGCTGAGCAAGATCTTCCAGGTCATAACTGCGCTGATCCGGGTGGCACAGGTACGCGGCGAGTTCCGTGTCACACTCCACTCCTCGCAGCGTCATCCCCCGTGCTGCGAGGCAGTGCTCTGCTGCTTTGGCTCCATGCAGCACCTTGGGCGTTGCGGGATCCGCAAGCCACGTTGCCAGTGCGGCCTCGTCGGCCGCATCCATGGTGGCCAAGTCCACGGACACTCCTGTCCGAGCAGTCACGCCCGCTTCCGGGGCGAGCGCCACGGTCCACGCGTCGCCACCCACGGGGGTTCCTCGTCCTGTGACGTCAACGCCTACTCGTCGGGGAGTTAACGTGGCAAGCCACGCGCCCAATTGGCCCGGCTGAAAGTCCGCCGCTGTGACCGTGGGATCTGGCGGCAAGGATTCCTCAACGCTGTGGCCACCGGGATCGGCCGCGAGAATCGCCTCACGGCGTGTCCCCCATTGCAGCGTGTCAGCAATCTGGTGAACCGCCTCCCGGTTGAAGGGCGTCACCGCTAATTCGTCGAGCGAGAAGGGCAACTCCACATCACGAAGGAGCGTATTGATCTCCCGGTTGAGGCGCACCTGGTCAATGCCAGCCCGCAGGTTTTGTCCCGTTTTCCCGGTAATGGTGTCCGCCTGGTCCAGGAGAGCGTCCAGGGAGCCAAACTGTGCCATCCACTTGGCGGCCTTGACGGGACCCACCAGCGGGATTCCGGGGATGTTGTCACTGGTCTCGCCAACGAGCGCCGCGAGATCCGGATAGTGCTCTGGGGTGACGCCGTACTTGGCTTCCACCGCCGCAGGGGTCATGCGGGCAAGTTCAGACACGCCCTTGATGGGGTACAACACGGTGACATCATCGGTGACCAATTGCAGCGTGTCCCTGTCCCCAGAACAGACCAACACCTCCATGCCTGCCTCACTTCCGCGCGCCGCGAGGGTGGCAAGGAAGTCATCGGCCTCAATGAGTTGACGTTCCACATGCCTGATATTCATGGCGTCCAGCACCTCTTTGATGAGAGGAACTTGGCCCTTGAAGGCCTCGGGCGTTTCCGAGCGCGTCCCTTTGTATTGGGGCATGCGTTCGGTGCGGAAGGTCACGCGGCCCACGTCAAAGGCCACGGCAATGTGCGTGGGCGCCTCGGTGGTCATCAGGCGCGTGAGCATGGAGGCAAACCCGGTGACGGCGTTGGTCACCTGGCCGGTGGACGTGGTCATCGTGTCCGGCAGGGCATAGAACGCTCTGAACGCCATGGAATGGCCGTCAATGAGGAGAAGCCGAGGGTGCGCTGGCTGTGGTGCGGGGGTGTTAGTGCTCACGGGGCCAACCTACCCGGAACCTAGGAGACGGAATTCGATTCTGCGGGGTTCGATGCAACGGCGTCCGGTTCGGCGAGCGCTTTGAGGTCCAACGCGCCAGTGTTGAGGCCCACTTCTCGCGCCTTGCGCCTGCGTGCCACCAGTTCCTCCAGCGGGGAACGGGACCGCATCTTGGCCGGCTTCCCACGCTGAGCGGCGGCGCGGATGGCCGGGTTGGCATCGTCGGCAAGGTTTTGCATGAGTACGGCTGTGGCCACCACGCGGTGGCCTGCCACCGGCGCAAATCCCAACTGACCCAGGAATCGCTGCATGGCGCGATCAGACGAGGAACTCGCTCCGTAGACAAACGGCGCGCCCGCCTCGTCCGCTGCGGCGGCGATGGCGTGTATGAGGGCCACCCCCACCCCTTGGCGGCGGTACTCGGCGTCCACATAGAGCGCATCGATCACCACGCCGGGGCTCTCGGCAAACAGATACGGGCCCACCGTGCGGGTCATGATGAACCCGGTGAGGTGACCTTCGTGGTGAGCACACAGGATGGAGCCCTGCGCGGCGCGAAAAATGGAGAGGTGATGCAACATCTCCTCGCGAGTTACCGGCTCTTGGCCTGCTCCTACGGACGCCACAGCACCGGCATCCGCTGTGAGCGTGGCGATTTCTGCCACATCATCGGTTGTGGCGGTCAGGACCTCCCAGGTCATGTCAGGCGCCGCCCACCTGTTCGATGACGGCATCGGCAACCTCGCGCATGGTGAGGCGACGATCCATGGACGTTTTCTGAATCCACCTAAATGCCTCCGGCTCACTCAGGCCCATCTTGGTCTGCAAGAGGCCCTTGGCGCGATCCACACGCTTGCGCGTCTCGAAGCGGTCCGTCAAATTCTCCACTTCTTTTTGGAGTTGACTGATCTGCTCGTAGCGCGATATCGCTATTTCAATGGCGGGAATAAGTTCCGCCGGGGTGAACGGTTTGACCACATACGCCATGGCGCCGGCGTCTCGGGCGCGTTCCACCAGTTCCGTTTGGGAGAAAGCCGTGAGCAACACCACGGGCGCCGCGTGTGCCTTGCCAATCTTCTCGGCAGCCGTAATGCCGTCCATTTCCGGCATTTTCACGTCCATGACCACCACGTCCGGCTTCAAGTCCAGGGCGAGTTCCACGGCCTTCACGCCGTCTCCAGCCTCCCCCACCACGTCATAACCGGCTTCACGCAGCGTCTCCACCACGTCCATGCGGATGAGGGCTTCGTCTTCTGCGACGACGGCCCGGCGCGCGGGCCGTTTGGGGACGCGAGCGGGTTTCTCAGGCTTGATGAGCGGAGGGAGGTCAAGGGGAAGCGATGTGCTTGTAGTATTTGCCACACTCATAGCGTAGACTGTTTGCGCGCCTCGGTGGCGGAATTGGCAGACGCGCTCGACTCAAACTCGAGTACCGAGAGGTGTGAGGGTTCGAGTCCCTCCCGAGGCACAGGTGTGATGTCTCAGGACATTGGAATAGCCTGAACCCTCGTTTTGGGGGTTCAGGCTTCTTTGTTTTTTGTGGTTGGGTTTGGGGGTCGGTGTAGTGGTT
>JAIRQO010000042.1 GCA_031256435.1 Cellulomonadaceae bacterium | reverse complement strand
TGCGAGAACTCGCTGGCACCACCACCGTGGCGGTGGCACTGCCCAATGCCAATGAAGATGATGTGAATGCCATCGCTGAAGGCGCGCTCCTGGGGGCCTACGCCTACAACGCCTACCGCACTAAGGACGCCAAGGCGGCGGTCCAGAAACTGGAGGTGCTCTCTGCGGGCGCACGCTCCGAGCGAGCCAAGGTGGCCATCAAGCGCGCCGAAGTGGTGGCCGAGGCCGTTCACGGTGCCCGGGATCTGGTCAACACCCCGCCCAACGTGCTCTACCCGGAAACGTTTGTGGAGGCCGCGCGGTCCGCTGTGAAGGACAGTGGCGCCAAGAACATTGCCATTACGGTGCTGGATGAAAAGGCGCTGATTTCTGGTGGTTTTGGCGGGATTGCTGGCGTGGGCCAAGGCTCTGACCGCCCTCCGCGCCTGGTGAAACTGGCGTACACCCCGGCGGGAGCCACGCAGCATGTGGGCCTGGTGGGCAAGGGCATCACGTATGACTCGGGCGGTATCTCGCTCAAGCCTGGCTCGTCGCTCCACACCATGACCCTGGACATGGCTGGCGCCGCAGCGGTACTCCAGACCATCGTTGCCGCAGCGCGCCTGGCTGTCCCCGTAGCCGTGACTGGCTATCTCTGCCTGGCCGAAAACATGCCGGGCGGTCACGCCATGCGTCCCGATGACGTGCTCACCATGCGCTCCGGCACCACGGTGGAAGTGACCAACACGGATGCCGAAGGACGCTTGGTGATGGCCGATGGCATTGCCGAAGCCGTAAATGACGGCGTGGACATTGTGCTAGACATTGCCACGCTCACCGGCGCGCAAATGATCGCTTTGGGTAGCCGCGTATCTGCCGTGATGGGCGACGACGATATCCGCAGCGGCGTGGTTGACGCGGCGAAGGCGTGTGGTGAGGAGTTCTGGCCCATGCCCTTGACGCCGGACACCAAAGCGGGGCTGAAATCCAAGATTGCCGATTTGCTCAACACCCCGTCCACGCGCTACGGCGGCATGCTGGCTGCGGGTTGGTTCCTGGAGGCGTTCCGAGGGGAAACTCCCTGGGCACACCTGGATATTGCTGGACCTGCGTACAACGAAGGCGCTGCCTTTGGATACACTCCGCAACTGGCTACGGGCGTTGGCGTTCGGACGTTGTTGACCTACTTGGAGTCCTTAGCGTAAGTACTGTGGTGGGCATGGCCCACACTGTCACCCTGCCCGAATTAGGCGAATCCGTCACTGAAGGTACTGTCACCCGTTGGCTGAAAGCCGTGGGAGATTCTGTTGCTGAGGGCGAAGCCTTGCTAGAAGTGTCCACGGACAAAGTGGACACCGAGGTGCCCTCCCCGGTGTCCGGCGTGGTGGAGCAAATCCTCATCCCCGAGGACGGGACTGCCACCGTGGGCGCGGAATTGGCCATTGTGGGAGACGGTTCCGGTGTTGCGGCGGTTTCCGACGAGGCTGCGCCGGTTTCTGCTGCGGCGACTGCTGCACCAACACCGGCGGCTGAAACCCCGGCCCCTCCAGCTCCGGCCGGCACCGAAGTGGTCCTCCCTGAACTCGGCGAAGGCGTGTCCGAAGGCGTGGTCAGCCGGTGGCTCAAGGCTGTGGGTGATTCCGTGGCCGAAGGCGAGGCACTTCTGGAAGTATCCACAGACAAGGTGGACACCGAAGTACCTTCCCCCGTGGCGGGAACCCTGCAAGCCATTGTGGTGGAACAAGATGCCAATGCCGCCGTGGGCCAAGTCATTGCCGTGATTGGCGATGGCGCTGCCGTCACCCCGGCGCCTGCTGCGCTAGAGGCATCCCCGGCACCTGAAACACCTGCTGCACCTGCTGCACCTCCTGCGCCCGCTGCACCGACGGCGCCCCCGGCACCCGCACCCGCTGCTCCTCCGACTCCAGCGGCGCCCAAGTCCTACATCACGCCCTTGGTCCGCAAGATCGCTGCTGACAACAATGTGGACCTGTCTACGGTGACGGGCACCGGGGTAGGAGGACGCATCCGCAAGGAGGACGTCCTGGCTGCCGTAGCAACCCCGGCGGTAGAGCCGGGTGCGTCAGCACCCACTGCGCCTCCAGCTCCGCAGGCAACTGCTGCACCCGTTGCTGCCGTAGCAACTCCGGCGGTTGAGCCAGGTGCGCCAGCACCGACGGTCGAAACCCCGGCCCCCGCTGCCCCACCAGCACCGACCGCCCCACCAGCTCCCCCGGCCCCCGCCGCGCCCACCTCTGCCGCCTCCGTGCGCGGCACCACCGAGAAGATGACCCGTTTGCGGGCCATTGTGGCCGAACGCATGGTGGAAGCCCTGCAGACTCAGGCTCAACTCACCACTGTGGTGAAGGTGGATGTCACCGCCGTGGCGGCCCTCCGGGCCAAGGCCAAGGAGTCCTTCAAAGCCCGTGAAGGTGCCAACCTCACCTTCCTGCCGTTCTATGCCAAGGCCGCTGCCGAGGCGCTCAAGCAATTCCCCAAGATCAACGCCTCCATTGACACCGAGGCGGGCACCATCACCTACTACGATTCCGAGAACATCGGCATCGCCGTGGACACCCCCAAGGGCCTCATGGTTCCCGTAGTCAAGGGTGCCGGTGACATGTCTTTGGCTGGTTTGGCCAAATCCATTAGTGACCTGGGCGCACGCGCACGGATCGGCAAGGTCACGGCTGACGAACTCCAGGGCGCCACCTTCACCATCACCAACACCGGGTCCGGCGGCGCACTCTTTGACACCCCCATTGTCCCGGTGGGCCAAGTGGCCATCCTGGGAACCGGCACGCTCGTGAAGGAACCAGCAGTCATCACCGGCGCCGATGGCAGTGATGTCATTGCCATCCGTCAGTTTGCCCACCTGTTCCTCTCCTATGACCACCGCCTGGTGGACGGAGCCGACGCCGCCCGCTTCCTCAGCGCCGTCAAGGCGCGCATTGAAGCCGCCGACTTTGCCGGCGAACTCGGCATCTGAGTCAGCCTCACTACTCCCATGCCATAAGAAGATCCTCAGCCGTCCACGTTACGGATATCCGAGGATCCTGTGAACCCTTCGGACAGACAGCAACAAGCGGCACATCCGGGGTGTATCCGGGAACGGCCATGGCATCCCTCAGGAGTTCATTCACGTCTGTGTTTGACACGGGCGCCGAGTCACGCCACTTGATTGTTCCCACGCAACCAAGCCGTGAAGTAGATGAGTCCACAGCAGTGATATCTACCTCGGGGATGTTTGACCGCGGCCACCAACCCCCAACCTCATCAGCGTGTGGAATGCGGTTGTCAGGAAGAAGGCGCTCCATGGCACCACGAACAATCGGTTCAATGGCCCTGCCTCGCCAGGACGGGTATTGCGCCTGGATGCGTTGGAACGCGAGGTCCGGACGTCCGCGGTCCACATCCGCCAACGACGGTTCCACGCAGGCCAACCAATACCGGAGCGCTGGATCCTCGATTCGCCAACGGCGGTTCTTCGGTGATCGACGAATGGACAGTGGTTCGTCTGCTGTCACGATGCGAGCCGCAACAAGGGTTGAGAGCGCCGATTCAAGAGTGGGTGGTGAGAGCCGACCCGCCACGCTATTGAGGACTCCGGTGTACGTTCGTTCGCCGCGCCCTCCAATCGCGGTCAGGACCGTGCGAGCATGGCTACCTGGCGGGAACTCTCCATCCAGCACACGGGAACCTTCCGTCACCAAAGCACTCACGGGATTGTTCAGGGAGTCCATGAGGAACTCGTGAGCGGTAGTACCGTCGTGCCAATCCTCGGCCACAAGTGGCTGTCCACCCGTCATGATGTAGGCATCAAAGGCGTTGATCCCCGTGGTAGCGGTCCAGCGTGAGACATCAAGTGGAGTCATTGGGCCGAGAATCATTTCACGAGCACGGCCATAAAACGGCTGGGAAGGATGACTGAGTTCCTGCATCATGGTGATATCTGAGCCCAGAAGGAGAAGGAGAACAGGCTTTTGGGACAACTCCTGATCCCAGACGTTTTGCAACTGGCCAGCCCCACCCTGAATCGACTCTAAAAGCCACGGAATCTCATCAAAAACTACAATGGAGGGGGTATCTGAAGGAAGAGAGTGTGCCAGGATACGCAGCGCAGCAGCAAAATTTGACGGTACTTGGCCCTCAGCAATGCGCCTGTTCGGAAGTGACGACGAACTCACGGCGTTCATGAATTCTGCGAGAGCCTCGTGAGGTGGGGTGTAGCGTGCTGCAGAAAAGTAGACGGACGGGACATGAGTCCGTTTGATGAACTCTGTGACAAGCCTGGACTTGCCTACACGTCTCCGTCCGCGGATCAGGATGGCGAGACCGTTGTTTCCCCCGGCAAGATTCCCTACGCGGTTGAAAGCAGAGGTAAGGATCCTCAGCTCTGCCGAACGCCCAATAAAACGAGCCATGAATATTCCTTCCTGACAAACTTTACTAAAGTATACTTTACAAAAATCGAATTGTGTAAACTATGACACCGTGTGGCTCACCATTGCTATCGTGAACCCGAGTGTGAGCCCAGCAGGGCTTGGAGTCTTTGTCGGGTGGTGTCCTGCGGTGTGACTGTGGGTTTCCTGGCGCTGCCGGGGTTCGGCCACACTCGTTGGTTCGTGCGTACTCCCACCCGCGCCCGCGCGCCTGACCGCTTCACCGCACCCGCCTCTGGACACGCCCGCGGAGCCACGGGGGTGACCCGGTGGTCCAGATCCGCCGCAAACGTCCCGGCCTGCATGGGGATCTCCGCATCTCGATTCATCGCTGCGCGGAGCGTGGGGAGGAGCGCAGAAGCGGGGTTAGCCAGCAATTCCGCCACCACAGCGGCGGCAGAGGCCACATCATCTCGCTCGGTCCAGCCAGACGGTGCTGGCGTCACCGGTGGGGCGAGCACCACACGATCGTCGTCGGAAATAGTGATACAGGACGTGCTGATGGGCCCGTACACCTGCCCCACGCCATGGCCGCGCGCTAAGGCGAGGCCTACGGCCTCTCCTACGGCGCTGGCTTGGGGGCAGGGCAAAGGCCCGCGGGCTTCTAGGTATGCGCTGAGCGTGAGTGGTGTCATGGGCCCATCTCACCAGATATTTTGGAAAGCGTGCCGGTACGTCTCACCGGCTGAGACGAGGGCGTGGACTAGGATCGGCAACCATGGCACGAGAACCCAAGCCCAAGAAGCAACGTTGGTATCACCAGATTTGGAATGCCTACAAGATGACTCGGGCCACGGACCCTGCCGTGACCTGGTGGATGCTCGGCGCGTTCGCTGCGGTGGTGCTCCTCGGCGTGATCCTGGGGCTGGTCACGCACAATATGGTGTTCTGGCTCGGCACCACCATTCCCTTTGGCTTCCTTGCCGCCATGTTCATGCTCACCCGACGAGCCGAGCGGGCAGCCTACACGCGCATCGCCGGACAACCGGGCGCTGCCCGTGCCGCCATGGGAACGGTGCGCGGAGGCTGGACGTTTGAAGATGACCCCGTAGCAGTCAGCCCCCGCACGCAGGATATGGTGTTTCGCGGGATTGGCCGCCCCGGCGTGGTCCTGGTGTCCGAAGGCCCTCCTGGGCGCGCTGCTGCCATGCTAGCCAAGGAGGAGAAGCGCACAGCCCGCGTGGTGGGGCCCGAAGTTCCCGTCACGCTCATTCAATGTGGTGACGCCGAGGGTCAAGTGCCGCTCACTAAGTTGGGACGCTCCATTTCCAAGTTGAAGCACAAGCTCACCAAGGCAGAAACGGAAGCCGTGGTCAAGCGCATGCGCGCACTCGGCGGTGCGAAGATCGGCATTCCCAAGGGCGTGGACCCCATGAAGGCGCGTCCAGACCGTAAGGCCATGCGCGGGCGCTGACGCTTAGCTCCGCTACACGTTGGCAATCCGCGTCATCGCTTCTTCGGTACTTTCCCGGGCACCAAAGGCGGTCAGGCGCAGGTAGCCCTCGCCGTGCGGACCGAAGCCGGAACCGGGTGTGCTGACAACACCGGCGTTTTCCAGCAGGTGATTGAAGAAGGCCCAGGATGTCATCCCGGCCGGAGCCGTCACCCACACGTACGGGGCGTTGATGCCCCCAAACACCTCATATCCCAGCCCGGACATACCCTCGCGGATCATCGTGGCGTTGTCCAGGTAGTACGCCACCTGGGCTGCGGTCTGCTGGCGGCCAGCCTCGCTGTACACCGCTTCACCGGCGCGTTGCACAATGTAGGGCGCTCCGTTGAACTTGGTGCCTTGGCGCCGCGCCCAGAGGCTGTGAAGCGTCACTCCCCCGCGCGTCAAGTCCCTGGGGATGATGGTGGCTCCTAGGCGGAGTCCCGTGAATCCTGCCGTCTTGGAAAAGGAGCGCAGTTCTATTGCGCAGGTGCGCGCACCATCGCACTCAAAGATGCTGTGCGGGACATCAGCCTCGGTGATGAAGGCTTCATAGGCGGCGTCATACACAATCACGGCTCCCAAGCGGTTGGCGTAGTCCACCCATCGTTGTAGTTCATCCCTCGTGACGGTAGCCCCGGTGGGGTTGTTGGGGAAGCAGAGGTAGATCACGTCAGGCGTGACGGTGGGCAACTCGGGAGCAAAGCCGGTGGCCGCCCTGCAGGGCAGATAGATGAGGTCCGTCCAGGTGCCGGTGTTCTCGTTGAACGTTCCCGCCCGGCCTGCCATGGCGTTGGAGTCCACGTACACCGGGTACACGGGATCGCACACGGCAATACGTGCCGTGGGACCAAAGATTTCCTGGAGATTGCCAGAATCACTCTTGGCTCCGTCCGAGATGAACACCTCATCGGCAGAGATGTCACAGCCGCGTGAAGCAAAATCATGCTCGGCCATGGCGGAGCGAAGAAACTCGTATCCCTGGTCCGGCGGGTAGCCGTGGAAGGTGGCGGCGTCACCCATCTCGGTGACGGCGGCGTGGAGCGCGTCAATCACGGCGGGGACCAACGGCTGCGTCACATCTCCAATGCCCAGACGAAGCAGGGTCTGCTGGGGGTGTGCTGCCGAGAACTCGGCCACCTTCTGCGCAATGGTGGAAAACAGGTAGTTTCCGGGAAGTTTCAGGAAGTTCTGATTGATGTCAAGCATGAGTTCTCTCGCTGTTCTTGGTGGGTGGTTGCACTCCCACCGGGTGGCATGTGGTCATCGCTCGTCGGAAGGCAACTCGCCAGTAAGCGGTTCGCCGATGAGCAGTTCGCCTGTAAACACTGTGGTGGCTGGTCCGGTCATGTACACCGTGTCATCGGTGGCGCTCCACTCAATGTCCAGGCTTCCACCCAGGAGTTCCACGCGCACCTGGCGCTCGGTGCGTCCCGTGAGCACGCCGGCAACCGCCACCGCGCAGGCGCCGGTGCCGCAGGCCATGGTCTCGCCAGAGCCACGTTCCCACACGCGCATCCGCAGCGTGTTGCGGTCCAGCACCTCAACAAACTCGGTGTTCACGCGGTTGGGGAATGCCGAGTGGTGTTCAAATTTCGGCCCGACGAGTGGCAGGTCCAGGTCCGCGAGCGCCACGGAAACGCCATCAGAATCAACTGCGGGAGCAGCATGAGGGACACCACCAGCACCGCCGCCAGCACCCTCATCAAGAAACACCACCGCGTGGGGATTCCCCATGGACACGGCGGTGATGGACCAGGTCACGCCGTCCACGGTCAAGGGAACGGCCACCACCGGCGTATCTGCCTGATGACCGTCCAGGGTCACCGGGATGTCCGCCGCTGTGAGTACGGGCGTTCCCATGTCCACGCGAACCGAGGACACCCGCACTTTCGTCGTACCATCGGCAGCGCGATAACCGGCGGCACTATCACCTGCAGCACCCTCACGGGAAACACCCCCACTGGCAGCACCACTCCCCACAGCACCATCCCCGTCCGCAACATTCAGCCACAGCGTTTTGATGCCAGCACGCGTCTCCACGGTGAGCTGCTCACTGGTCACCAAGCCGGTGTCATAGGCGAGTTTCCCCACGCAGCGGATGCCGTTACCGCACATCTCGCCCTCGGAGCCGTCAGCGTTGAACATGTGCATTCGCACGTCCGCAACCGTGGACGGCCCCACCAGAATGAGCCCGTCAGAACCGATTCCGGTGTGCCGATCACTTACCCGGCGTGCCAAGGCGGCGGGATCACTCACCGGCTCGTCGAACAGGCTGATATAGACGTAATCGTTGCCGAGCCCTTGCATTTTGGTGAACTTCACGGGTCCTCCTTAGGTATGGGGCAAGTGGTTGGCACCCGCAGAGGTGGGACGCGGGCGCCCGCAGTGTCATGCCGCAAGCATCCGCAGTGTAGGGGCGCCTCAGGGTGATTCAATGCGCCTAGGCGGACTTTGCCTCTCCACCACGGCCCTAGACTCAACGCCGGGTATGCCATGGATCATCCATCGCTCCGCGGAAAGGCGGTTCCTCATTATGAGCCAACTCCCCCAACAGCACCACGGCCTGGATCACGCAGAGGGCCGGAATTCCACCGCTGGCCTGGATCACGCAGAAGGCCGGAATCACACCGCTGGCCAGATTCACAACCCTAGCCTGATTCACACCGCTGGCCAGGATCTCTCACACGGCCTCTACCGCCCAGAGGCCGAGCATGACTCCTGTGGCGTGGCCTTTGTGGCAACACTGCGCGGCACTCCCGGACATGACATTGTTCAAGCCGGACTCACGGCGTTGGGCAATTTGCACCACCGTGGAGCGGTGGGAGCGGACCCGGATGTGGGCGACGGTGCAGGTATCTTGACGCAAATCCCAGACGCCTTGTTCCGTGAGGTCATCCCAGCCTCCCTTCCCCCGGCAGGGTATTACGCCGCCGGTGTGGCTTTTCTTCCCGCTGCTGACACCGCTAGAACTGGCCCCACCGGCACGGACGCCACGGACTCCACCGGCACCCCCAACACCACCACGGTCACCACAGCCTTTGAGAAAATCGCCGCCGAGGAAGGCCTGAGCGTCCTGGCCTGGCGAGCCATTCCCATCAACCCCACCGGCATCGGCAAAGCCGCGCTGGATTCCATGCCTGACCTGCAGCACGTGATCGTCACGGACCCCCAAGGAGAACTGCACGGCCTAGACTTGGACCGCAGAACGTTCCGCCTCCGCCGCCGGGCGTATAACGAACTCGGCCTGTACCTGGCCAGCCTGTCCGCGCGAACCATCACGCACAAGGGGATGCTCACGGCGGCGCAACTGGCTGACTTCTACTGTGACTTTGCCGATCCGCGCTTCACGTCCACCCTGGCGCTGGCCCACCTGCGGTTCTCCACCAACACGTTCCCCACGTGGTCTCTGGCTCAACCCCTGCGCATGATTGCCCACAACGGTGAAATCAACACCGTCCGCGGCAACCGCAACTGGATTGCCGCCCGGGAAGGCTCCCTGAACGCTCCCGCGTTGGGGGATCTCGGCCCGCTCATGCCCATCTGCACGCCCGGGTCCTCGGACTCCGCCTCGTTCGACGAAGTGGTGGAGTTGCTTCACCTTTCGGGACGTTCCCTCCCCCATGCCGTAGCGATGATGATCCCGGAAGCCTGGGAGAAGGACACGGAGATGGACCCCGCGCGCCGGGCGTTCTACGAGTGGCACGGCAACCTCATTGAACCGTGGGACGGCCCTGCTGCCCTCACGTTCACGGACGGCACCCAGATTGGCGCCGTGCTGGACCGCAACGGACTGCGCCCCGGGCGCTACTGCGTCACCAGCGATGGACTGGTGGTCCTGGCCTCCGAGACGGGCGTGCTGGACATTGACCCGGCCACCGTGGTCACCAAAGGCCGCCTAGAACCCGGCAAGATGTTCCTGGTGGACACCGCCGAGGGACGTATCATTCCCGACCGGGAAGTCAAGCAATCGCTTGCCACGGCCAAGCCGTATCAGCAATGGCTGGATGACTACCAGATCACCTTGGAATCGCTCCCCGAGCGTGAGCACATTGCGCACACCGCACAGTCCGTGCGCAGACGGCAAGCCGTGTTTGGGTACACCACCGAGGAACTTCGGCTCATCTTGACACCGGCGGCCAACAGCGGCGCAGAAGCACTCGGCTCCATGGGAACGGACACACCCATTGCCGTGCTGTCCGCCCGTCCACGGTTGCTCTTTGACTACTTCACGCAGATGTTTGCGCAGGTCACCAACCCTCCGCTGGATTCCATCCGCGAGGAACTGGTCACCTCCGTGGGCAGTGCCATTGGGCCAGAACCCAACATCTTGGCCGAGGAACCGGACCACGCGCGCAAACTGATTCTGGACTTCCCGGTCATCAACAATGACCAACTCGCCAAGATTGTGCACGTCAACAAGGACGAACGCCTAGAGGGCCTCTTCCGTGCCCACGTGGTGCGCGGGCTCTATCCCGTGGCTGGTGGCGGCGCGGCACTCCGTGACAGGCTCGCACAGATTTTCGACGAAGCAGATGCTGCCATCGCCGAGGGTGCTACGCACATTGTGCTCTCGGACCGTGAATCCAACCAGGAGTTTGCTCCCATTCCGTCGCTCCTCCTCACCAGCGCGGTTCACCATCACTTGCTGCGGCGCCGTACAAGGACGCGGATTTCCTTGGTGGTGGAAGCCGGGGACGTTCGCGAAGTTCACCACGTGGCCCTGCTGATTGGCTATGGTGCCGCCTGCGTGAACCCGTACCTTGCCATGGAATCCGTGGAGGATCTGGTCACGGGCGGATACGTCCACGTTCCCGCAGACCAGGCCGTGGCCAACCTCATCTACGCCTTGGGTAAGGGCGTGCTGAAGGTGATGTCCAAGATGGGGATTTCCACCATCATGAGTTACCGCGCGGCCCAGGTCTTCGAGGCAGTGGGCTTGGCTCAGGACGTGATTGACTGCTACTTCACGGGCACCACGTCCCGCTTGGGCGGGATTGGGTTGGACGTGATTGCCGCCGAGGTGGCCGCCCGGCACGCGGATGCGTACCCGCCCTCGGGCAACCCCCGGGCACACCAGGAGTTGACTGCTGGTGGCGAGTACCAGTGGCGCCGGGGCGGCGAGGAACACCTCTTTGACCCCGAGACGGTGTTCCGCCTCCAACACGCCACGCGGACGGCTGACATGACCCAGTTCCGCAAATATTCTCGTCGTATTGACGAACAAGCCGAACGGCTCATGACGCTGCGCGGACTGCTGCGCTTCAAGCCTGACCGTGACGCCATTGCGGTGGACCAGGTGGAACCCATCAGTGCCATTGTCAGCAGATTCAACACGGGCGCCATGTCCTTTGGGTCCATTTCCGCAGAAACCCATGAAACGCTGGCGCGGGCCATGAACCGGTTGGGCGGACGGTCCAACACCGGTGAAGGGGGCGAAAACCCCAGCCGCCTGTATGACCCGGACACCCGAAGCCGCGTCAAGCAAGTAGCCTCAGGCCGGTTTGGTGTCACGTCCGAGTACCTTGCTTCGGCTGACGACATCCAGATCAAACTTGCTCAAGGCGCCAAACCGGGCGAGGGCGGCCAACTGCCCGGACCCAAGGTGTACCCGTGGGTGGCTGAAGTGCGCCACTCCACCCCGGGTGTGGGCTTAGTCTCCCCGCCTCCGCACCATGACATTTACTCCATTGAGGATTTGGCGCAACTCATTCACGATTGCAAGAATGCCAATCCCAACGCGCGCATCCACGTCAAGTTGGCCAGCCAATTCGGTGTGGGGACCGTGGCTGCGGGGGTGGTGAAAACCCATGCGGACGTGGTGCTCATTTCCGGGCATGACGGAGGTACGGGCGCCTCACCCCTGACCAGCCTCAAACACGCCGGAACACCGTGGGAAATTGGGTTGGCCGAAGCCCAACAGACCCTCATCCTCAACGGCCTGAGGGATCGCGTCACGCTCCAAGTGGACGGGCAGCTAAAGACCGGCAGGGACGTGGTCATTGCCGCACTCTTGGGTGCCGAAGAGTTTGGGTTTGCCACCACAGCCATGGTGGTGACCGGGTGCGTCATGATGCGCGCCTGCCACCTGGACACATGCCCCACCGGCGTGGCCACGCAAAACCCGCACCTACGTTCGCGGTTCACCGGCAAAGTGGACCACGTAGTGACCTTCTTTGAGTTCATTGCCCAAGAGGTGCGGGAAACGCTGGCATCCCTGGGGTTCCGATCCATCGACGAAGCCGTAGGCCAGGTTCACATTGTTGATTCACGCAAGGCCGTGGAACACTGGAAAACCAGCGGACTGGACCTCGCTCCCATCATCGCAGGCCCCGCGGACCCGGCAGCCCCGCGCCGGCGCTTGCGTGATCAGGACCACGGCCTTGACCAGGCACTGGATCACCAACTCATCGCGGACGCTGACCCGGCCATCACCACCGGCGCAGCGGTGACCCTGTCCGCCCCCGTGAGCAACATCAACCGCTCCGTGGGAACCATGTTGGGCTACCACGTGACCACCCAGCACCGGGGAGCGGGCCTGCCTGACAACACCATCACCGTGAACCTGACGGGCTCCGCGGGCCAATCCCTGGGCGCCTTCCTCCCGCGCGGCATCACGCTGCGCCTAGAGGGCGATGCTAACGATTACGTGGGCAAATCCCTGTCCGGCGGACGCATCACTGTACGCCCCGATGCCACGGCGCACCTGGACGGCACCGTGATTGCCGGCAACGTGATTGGGTACGGCGCCACGGCCGGGGAAATTTTCCTGCGCGGCGTGGTGGGCGAACGGTTTGGGGTCCGCAACTCCGGTGCCACCCTGGTAGCCGAAGGCGTGGGAGACCACGCCTTGGAATACATGACCGGCGGCACGGTGGTGATCCTGGGTCCCACGGGCAGAAACCTGGGCGCCGGGTTCTCCGGCGGTGTGGCCTACGTTCGCCACCTGCAACGCAACGCCGTCAACACCGCTGCCGTCACCTCGGGACAGCTGGAACTTGCCCCGCTCAGCGATGCCGATTGGGATATCGTCGCAGATCTGCTGACGCGTCACGCCGACGAGACCGGCTCACCCGCTGCGGCGGCGTTGCTGGCTGATCCTGTGGCGGCGCGCGCGCAATTCACGCGGGTGCATCCACCGGGATGGGTGCGGGTCCGCGAGGCGCTGGCCGAGGCGGAGGCTGAGGGCGTGTCCCTGGACGGCACGCCGGAAACGTGGGACGAGTCCCGTTGGAACACTATTGTGGAGGTGGCTCGTGGCTGACCCCCGTGGATTCTTGACAACCCCCAACAGGGAACTTCCGGTCAACCGGCCGGTAGCGGTGCGGCTGCGTGATTTCCGCGAGGTCCAAGCCTCGCGTGCGGCAGGGCTTGCTGACCAGCCGTACTTGAAGGAGCAATCGGGACGATGCATGGATTGCGGCATCCCGTTCTGCCATGCGGCCTGCCCGCTGGGCAACCTGATCCCCGAGTGGAATGACCTGCTGTGGCGGGACCAGCTGGCGGATGCCAGCAACCGCCTGCATGCCACCAACAATTTCCCGGAGTTCACCGGGCGTGTGTGCCCGGCACCCTGTGAATCGGCCTGTGTGCTGAGCATCAATCAAGGCGCCACCACCATCAGGAACATCGAATCCTCCATCGTGGAGGCCGCGTTTGAGGCTGGACTTGTTCAGCCGTTGCCGCCCGCGCGTTTGACGGGATCCACGGTGGCCGTGGTGGGCTCCGGACCGGCCGGTTTGGCAGCCGCGCAGCAACTGACCCGTGCCGGGCACACCGTGGTGGTCTATGAGAAGGACGCGCGCATTGGTGGCCTGCTGCGGTACGGGATCCCGGATTTCAAACTGGACAAGGCCGTCATTGACCGGCGGCTTGCGCAGTTGGAAGCGGAAGGGACGCGCCTGCGGCCGGGGACCAACATTGGCGTGGACATCACGTGGGACGCTCTGCGCAGGCGCTTTGATGCCGTAGTGGTGGCCGTGGGCGCGGGTGTTCCCCGAGTCCTGCCCATTCCCGGGTACTCGTTGAAGGGCATCCACACCGCCATGGAGTTCCTGCGGCCCATGAATGACATGATGGCCGGGGAACCCACCCAGGCCGGTGTCCCCCATGCTGGCGGGAAGCACGTGGTGGTCCTCGGTGGTGGGGACACGGGTTCGGACTGCGTGGGAACGGCGTTGCGTCAAGGCGCCGCCTCGGTAACCTCATTGACCATCGAGCCTCGGCCTCCGTCAGAAAGAAGCGCAGGCCAGCCGTGGCCCACCGATCCGGTGCTGTTCAAGGTGTCCACCTCCCATGAGGAGGGTGGAACCCGCGAATACGCTGCTGCCACCATGGAATTCCTGGGGGATGCTGACGGCGCCGTGGTGGGCCTGCGGGTGGCTGACACCAACACCGCGGGAGGATCCTTTGCCCCCACGCCCGGCACGGAACGCTTTGTGAGAGCGGACATGGTGCTCCTGGCGGTGGGCTACACCGGGCCGGACGTCACAGCGCTCACGGAACAGATTGCGGTGGCCGTGGCGCCGGGTGGAACGGTGCAGCGCAGCGAGAACTTTGCCAGCAGTGTGCCGGGCGTGTTTGTGGCCGGGGACGCGGGCCGAGGCCAATCCTTGGTGGTGTGGGCCATTGCGGAAGGCCGTGCCTGCGCGGCAGCCGTGGACCGATTCCTGCGCGGAACCACCGAACTCCCCGCCCCCATCGAACCCACCACCCGCGCCCTCGCCCCGTAATGTGGCCTGGCCTCGTGATGAGCCCCGGTCCTGTTGTGAGCGTTGGCAACGTGGGTGGTGGTCGATACGCCCCACCCCTAGAAGCCCCCATTGAGACGCCGAACCCACGCTGCGTCGAGCGTCGGGCATCAGGCAATGGGGAATTACTGGATACCAGGGCAATTCCAGCACTGGGGAATAACCACGGCACCACCAGTACAATCCGATGATCCTGGAAGGGTTGAGTTCAGTCTGGAAATGATATGTGACAGGAGAACGGCAAACATGAGAGGTCCTTTCGTTGGGCTAGTCAGTGTGACGCGAACGAAGGTTCATGTCCAATTGGCGTGACCGATTCGGACGACGGCGAGATTCGTCATCAATTGCGTACCGAAAACAGCGCGAGAGACCGATAATGGTGGACAAAGCGAGCGATCCGCAGGGAACGAGGAACCGATGACCGCCATCAAGAACCCATCAACAGAGACCCTAGCAGCGGTGTACCAATACCTCGTTGCCGCTCGATCAGGAAATCCTTCTGAGATATCAGGTGTGTTGGCAATTCAACCCGATCAAACGAGGCAAGCCCTGGATGCGCTGACGCGTGCCCGACTTATCACTGCTTCTCCGAATGACCCCGAGTCTTTCATAGCACCAAAACCTGGGACCGTGTTTTCCCAGGCCGTCGACGCCTTTGCCGCACAGGTCCGCGATGGCCTTGAAATCCTCCATTGCGCGGCAGACGTCATCAGTCCCCTGAGCTTTTCGTCACGGAACCCGAACCACAACGATTACTCTCTCTCCGAGGCCGAGGTTATGGCGCTGTATGCTGACCTGTCCGTCACGGCCCACACGCGACTCATGGGCATATTCCCGGAGGTACCCACAAGGAGCGAACTGGAATATGCCATCGAACATGATATGACAATACTTCAGCGAGGAGTGACAATTACGTCAATCTACCCAGACAGGGCTCGGTACGAGCCACATGTCCTTGAATACGCACGCGCAACTGCGCCACACGGAGGAATCGTCCGCACCAGTACGTTCATTCCAGGAAGCATTCGCCTTGTCGACGAATCTGTTGCGATTCTCTCCAGAAGTACCGAAGTCCAGGGCGCTGAAATCACAGTCATTCGGAGCCATCACGCAGCCAAAGTGATCTGCGGGTTCGTTGATGAACTGTGGAATACAGCAATACCTGTGACGACTGACCTCAACCCTAGGCGCACCGTGACCCACCGGCAGGCGTCGATCCTTCGCTACCTTGCGTCTGGTCTTGGGGACGCTGAAATCGGAACGAGGCTCGCGTGTAGTGCCCGCACAGTGCAACGTGATGTCGATGATCTCATCAAACAACTCCGGGTGCGAACACGCTTTGAACTGGCAATATTGTCCGAACGCCGGGGCTGGGTTCCATAGTTCGCCGATGTCTTGGGCCGTCCAAGCTACCGGTGCGGCACTGGCAGGGAAAAGACCCAATCATCCGAGACCACCACCGTCAGCGTCCATTCCCGTCACGCAGAGATTGACCGTTCCCTCCGTGATGGCGAGATCGGCATCGTAGTGTTCCCTCCATCGAACAGGAGGTGAACCACATGAACAAGAAATCCACCCGGGTTTTCGCACGATTCTTGGGCACAGTTTCACTACTCGTCATCCTCGCGGGATGTAGTGCAGGTTCGTCGACTGTCCCTCATGGAGCACCAGCGGGGGGAAACACTCCTGTAGTAGAAGGCGACACTTGGGATCTTCCTGCACGAACTCGACAAGACTATATGGATGGCATCGCTCGGAAGTTTGGTCTGGACAATCCACCGATCGTTCCGGTTGTTCGCGAAGTCAGCCCAGAAGAGCTTTTCCCACTCATTGACGAATGTATGGCTCGTGCAGGCTTCCCTCCCCTGGAACCGGGCACCTGGTCCACACCCGAGGATCAATTTGAGGCCTTTGAGTCTGCGAGATTCACCTGCTTTGCTCAATATCCCATCAAGGTGGAACTTGATCAACCAATTACCGCAAGCCAAGCACTCTTCATCCGCAACTACTGGATCACCTCGTGGATTCCATGTGTTCAGGACCGAGGTATCACCCTTGACCCTCCGCCTACAGAGCAAACCTTGTTGGATAACTGGCACAGCCCGGAGGCATGGTTCCCATCCGTAGTTCTTCATGACCTACACCTTGATCAAGCTCGCACTGACGAGATACTCACTGCTTGCCCAGAGTTCCCACCCATGTCTCAGGTAGTTCAACACTGAGATCCACCACCCCAAGAGGAGTACTCGCTGTGTCAGGGTGACGAACAATTTCATCCCCAAGTGAATAGCCGGGTTACGACGAGTGAAGCCGCGCATTGTGCCTGTGGGGCGTGGCGTCTGGCGGTGAGGTCTACCGTGACTAGTGCACGTTTACCGTAGGAGCTAGCGCGACGCGGACTAGCGTTGTACTTGGCTCCCTGACTGCAAAGGGGTCCGATGTTTACTACAGCCGCTGAGGCCATCGCCTACACCCGCAAAGAAAATATCGAGTTCATCGATTGTCGTTTCGTTGATCTGCCAGGCGTGTGGCAGCACTTCAACATTCCCGCCGCCCAGTTCACTGATGACTCCTTCACCGAAGGTCTCATGTTTGACGGTTCCTCCATCCGAGGCTTCCAGGCAATTCACGAGTCCGATATGAAACTGGTTCCGGATGTGGGATCTGCCTTCATTGACCCGTTCCGTGCGCGCAAAACTCTGGTGATGAACTTCTCCATTGTGGACCCCTTCACGGGCGAGCCCTACTCGCGTGACCCGCGCACCATTGCCACCAAGGCTCAGAACTATCTGACCTCCACCGGCATTGCGGACACCGCGTACTTTGCCCCCGAGGCCGAGTTCTATCTCTTTGATGACATCCGTTACTCCACCGGAGCCCAGGGCGCTTTCTACGCTATCGATTCCGTAGAGGCCGCCTGGAACACGGGCCGCGTGGAAGAAGGCGGCAACCTGGGTTACAAAACGCGCTTCAAGGGCGGATACTTCCCCACGTCCCCTTCGGACAAGTTTGCTGACATTCGTGACGAGATGTCCGCAACTCTCGGCCAGGTGGGCCTTGAGGTAGAGCGTGCCCACCACGAGGTTGGCACCGCCGGTCAGCAGGAAATCAACTACCGCTTCAACACCATGTTGCAGGCGGGCGATGACCTGATGAAGTTCAAGTACGTGATCCGTAACGTGGCCCAGGAGGCCGGCAAGACCGTCACGTTCATGCCCAAGCCCATCTTTGGTGACAACGGCTCCGGCATGCACTGCCACCAGAGCCTGTGGAAGAACGGCGAACCGCTGTTCTACGACGAATCTGGCTATGGCGGTCTGAGCGATGTGGCCCGGTGGTACATCGGCGGTCTGCTCCGCCACGCCCCGTCACTGCTGGCATTCACCAACCCGTCCGTCAACTCGTTCCGCAGGCTGGTTCCCGGGTATGAAGCACCCGTGAACCTGGTGTACTCGGCACGGAACCGTTCTGCGTGCATCCGTATCCCCGTCACGGGCACCTCGGCCAAGGCCAAGCGCGTGGAGTTCCGCGTGCCGGACCCCTCGGCCAACCCGTACCTGTGCTTCGCCGCACAGCTCATGGCGGGCATTGACGGCATCCGCAACCGCTACGAGCCGCCAGCCCCCATTGACAAGGACCTCTACGAGCTTCCCCCGGAGGAGCACGCGGAAATCGCTCAGGTTCCCGGTTCGCTTTCTGAGGTGCTGGACAACCTTGAGGCTGACCACGATTACCTCACCCAGGGTGACGTGTTCACGGAGGATCTGATCTTCACGTGGATTGACTACAAGCGTGAGAACGAGGTAGCACCCATCGCTCTGCAGCCCACCCCCAAGGAGTTTGAGCTGTACTACGATCTGTAAACGGTCACCACTTTCCTGATCACTCGGCGTTGCCGGGATCGCCTTGCGCGGTCCCGGCAACGCCTTTTTGTGGTGCCGGTCACAGGAAATGCGCTTCACTGTTTGCTAAAGCGACACGGATGGAAAACGTGATGACTCTCACACTCACGTTGACACGGCTCGATTGCCCTGTAGGGTGACCTCCCACACCTCATGGAAAACGATGTCGAAATGGTGTTGATGCTGGTCAGGATGCCACAGTGCCGTGGGTCGCCTTTCACAGCGCCGAGCGCCAGGCCGTCCCCACACCCCTCATTAACCCCACCGTGACGGGAGTCACACGCAGGGCTCTAGCGCACAACAGTGCTCACGTTGTAGCGTAAGGAATGTCACCAAGGGCAACCATCTTGACTTTCCGGGACCTCACCGATGATCCGGAAATGCCGATCCGGGAGCCTTCAGATCACATCTCCAGCGACAAAGAGGCACTGATGAAATCGCAGAAGCGCATAGGCGCAGCATTCGCATCCCTTGCCACGGCGGCTTTCCTCGCCGTAGCTCTCACCCCGGCCCAAGCAGCCTTCGCCGACGCCACCGCAGCCCTGCCTGACAGCAGCCGGAACGGTTCGGCGAGCCTGACCATCATGAAAACGGCTGACTCCGAAGCCGGCGCCGCCAATGATGGCACCCAGGACACCAACATCCCCTGCACGCCAGAGTCCGGCGTCACCTTCTCCATCCAGCAGGTGGAGTCCTACAACGACAATGGCACGCAAACAGACCTGGACCTCACCACGGACGCTGGCTGGACGGCCGCTGCCGCGCTGACCATGGCCGATGTCACCGCCTCCTCCACGGTCCTGGGAACCGCCGTTGAACAGTCCACCGATGACACCTGCCAAGCAGTGTTCTCAGGACTGGCGTTCGGCGTGTACTACGTGACCCAAACCTCCGCCGCTCACGGTGACGCTCCTTCCGCTCCGTTCCTGGTGACGGTTCCCATGACCAACCCGGATGGTGACGGCTGGCTGTATGACGTGTACGCCTACCCCAAGAACGATGCCCCCACCATCAACAAATCCGTAGATGCCTCGGCCGCCAAGGTGGTGGGCGACACCCTCACCTACACCGTGGTGGGATCCCTGCCCAAGGAACCCGTCTCGGACGGCGTGTACCAGGACGCACAAACCTACGGCATTGTGGACCCGCTGGTCTCCGCCCTCCAGGTGGCCACCGATGACCAAGGCAACTGCAACACTGATGACGTCACCGTGTCCTTCACGGACCCCACCGTTGACGGCGCCACCGCACAGACGCTGACCTCCGATGACTACACCTGCACTGTGGGAACCGTGTCAGACACGGACAACGTGTTGACCGTGACCTTAACCGCCACCGGCCTTGCCAAGACCGGCGCCGCAGTAGCCGCCGGTCAGGGCGTGTCACTCGTGTTCGCCGCTAAAGTACTCGACAACGGCTCGGGTGTCCCCACAGGAGTTTCCGACCCCGATGACCTCGGTGCCATTTACAACACCGCGTACCTGGCCCCCAACAACCAGGCGTTCACCAACTGGACGGATTACGGAACCGAATCTAACCAACAAGAAACAGACTTTGGTGGCGTGACGGTGTTCAAGACCGGCACGGACGTGACCTCGGACTCCAAGACCGCTGCGGACTTCAACGGTGCCACCTTCCGTGTGTACCCCACGTTGGATGATGCCAAAGCCGGAACCAACGCCATCACACTCAACGCCAAGAACGGCGAGCAGGTCACCGACTTCATCGTCGGGCCTGAGGGAACAAACACGGACCCGAGCCTCGCCACGGACCTGGACGCGGCTGCCTACCAGAACGAGGATGGCCAGGCTGTGATCTGCGGTCTGATTGCTGGCACGTACTACTTGGTGGAGACACAGGCCCCCGCCGGGTATGAACTGGCCGCCGAGCCGGTGGAGTTCACTCTCACGCATGATCTCAACAACGATAAAACGTGGGACGAGGTATCCACCACCACTCAAACCCAGGTGAGTGACGATGACATCACCGTGGTGGACATCCCGATGAACGCTGCCGGGTTCCACATGCCTCTCACCGGTTGGGACGGCATGCAGACCGCAATGATTGTGGGTGCTCTGGCCATGATTGCCGCCGCCACCATGGTGGTGAAGTCCCGCCGGGATGCCAAAGCCACACCGGCCGCTGCCACCGTCAACGAGTGATCACCACTGAGTAACCCTCACTGAACACACCACCCCCTCCTCCTCTTTCAACGCCGAAAGGAAGCCCAGCCCATGAAACGCCTCATCGCCTTTGTTGCCCTCGTTGCTGGTGGGCTGGGCTTCCTTCTCTTCCCGCAAGCGTCCCAGTGGTTTGTGGACCGCCAGGAACTTGCCGTTGACCAGACCTACGTGGAGGACACCACCGGTTCCGGTTCTGGGGACCTGTTCACTGCCGCCCAGCAGTACAACACCTCCCTGGCCAAGAACACGGCCGAATCATTCCTCACCACGGATGACGGAGCCAAGGACGCCGCCTACCAGAAACAACTCCATTTCGAGGGCACGGACGTGATGGCCACGGTTGAAGTGGCCAGTGCGGACATTGACCTTCCCATCTACCACGGCACCTCGGAGAAAACCCTGCTCCGCGGCGCCGGTCATCTGTACGGCTCGTCACTTCCCGTGGGTGGACCCAGCACCCACGCCGTCATCACCGCCCATTCCGGAATGCCCGACGAAGAGTTCTTCACCCCGGTTCATGACATGAAGGTGGGAGATCAGTTCATGGTCACCGCCGCCGGACATGACGCCTATTACCGGGTAGACAAGATCTCCACAGTGCTGCCCACAGATGTTTCCAAGATTCAGATTGTTCCCGGCAAGGATTACGTCACCCTGGCCACCTGCACCCCCATTGGCATCAACACGCATCGCCTGTTGGTGCGCGGAGTCCGCATTGCCGATCCAGCCCAGGCCGGTGCCGACGTACTCCACAGCCCCTTCC
>JAIRQO010000021.1 GCA_031256435.1 Cellulomonadaceae bacterium | reverse complement strand
AGGGTCTCTACCTGTGCGGTTCCACCCGGGCGGTTGAGCCAGCGCCAAAGGCGCGACGGTCGAAACCCCCCGGGCAGTTCCACCTGGGCGGTTGAGCCAGCGCAAAAGGCGCGACGGTCGAAACCCCCCCGTCACCCTGCGCGGAGTCGCAGGGTCTCTACCTGTGCGGTTGAGTCGGGTGGTTGAGCCAGCGCCATCGGCGCGACGGTCGAAACCCCCGGCACACCTAGCGCTCAGCCCACCGTGTGGTCAGCGCGCAGCGAGATAATGGCATCCTCAAAATCGTCGAGCGATTCGAAGCCTTGGTACACGCTGGCAAAACGCAAATACGCCACTTCGTCGAGTTCACGCAGCGGACCAAGAATCGCCAGGCCAATCTCATAGGCATCAATCACCGCGCTGCCTTGACTGCGCAGGGTCTCCTCCACCTTCTGCGCCAACACCGCCAGGTCATCTTCCGTCACCGGACGGCCTTGGCAGGCCTTCCGCACACCGTTCATGATCTTGTTGCGGGAGAAGGGTTCGGACGTTCCCGAGCGCTTGGTGACGGTCAGGCTCGCCGTTTCTATGGTGGTGAAACGCTTGCCGCATTCCGGGCATTGACGCCGCCTGCGGATGGACTGGCCGTCATCCGCCGTGCGCGAATCCACCACCCGGGAATCGGTGTTTCGGCAAAAGGGGCAATGCATGGCCGGAATCCTACCGTACACGCGGCGATAGAACGAATGTTTGATTTTGTGCTAAACGTGTTCTAGAATGACCGCGTGGCCGCATCAACGCATCAGTGTTGACCCTCAGGGGAACGCCGGCCATCAACCCAGGAGTGGACACATGGACTTCACAATGAGCGCCAGAGAGACAGCAGCGCAGTACGCACGCGTCAGTCCACTTAACACCCGGCGGGGTGATAACCGCATCACCGTGCGTCAGCGCAAGATCCTGGACTGCATCCGGGAAGCGTTGGACACCAACGGTTATCCGCCGTCCATGAGGGAGATCGGGGCGAAGGTTCACCTCACCAGCCCGTCCTCGGTGAAGTACCAGCTACAAGAGTTGGAACGTAAGGGTTATATTCGACGAGACCCGCGCCGTCCGCGCGCCTTGGAGTTAGTGGAGGACCGGGACCTGCGTGAAACGCAACACCACGGAAACTCTCTGCATGGTGGCGCGTCCGCCCTGGCCAACGGCTCCGGCATGGCAACAGTGTCAGATCTAGCGGCGCACCGGGATGCTCGGTATCCGGCCCCTGCCTACGTGCCCTGGGTGGGTCAAATTGCGGCCGGTGGGCCGATTATTGCCGAACAGGCTACTGAAGATGTGTTCCCCCTCCCCCGGCAACTGGTGGGCGAAGGCGACCTGTTCACCCTCAAGGTCCGCGGTGATTCCATGATTGACGCCGCCATTTGTGATGGCGATTGGGTGGTAGTCCGCCAGCAGAAAGTGGCGGAGAACGGTGAGATGGTGGCAGCCCTCCTGGGCGAGGAAGCCACGGTGAAAACGCTGAAGAAGGATGGCAGTAATATCTGGCTGATGCCCCAGAACGCCGCCTATGAACCCATCCCCGGCAACGAAGCAATCATCCTCGGCAAAGTAGTATCAGTCCTGCGGTCCGTGTAAATCTCAGGGTTGTGTAGCACTACCCTTGGTGGCGCCGATGAGATCCTGCAATTCCGGATGCGCCTGCACGCAGGATGACGTTTTGCGGCATATGGCGCAACATTACGAAATGTGTAATGATGCGCCACATGGCGACAGTCTATGCGGCTTCGCGTTCGGTGGCTTGGGCGTCTAGGTTGCGCAGCGAGGTTTCCACTACGTCCAGGTCTGTGGTGGGCCAGAAGCGTGGGAGCGAGGCTTTGAGGAAACTGCCGTAGCGTTTGGTTTCCAGGCGCGGATCCAACACCGCCACCACACCCCTGTCTGTGGTGGTGCGGATGAGCCGTCCTGCACCTTGGGCCAGGCTCAGCGCCGCGTGGGTGGCGCTGACGGTCATGAACCAGTTCCCGCCCGTTTTCTTGATGTATTCGATCCTCGCCTGTGACACGGGATCGCCAGGATGCGGGAACGGAATGCGGTCAATGATCACCAAAGTACAGGTGTCCCCCGGCATGTCCACCCCTTGCCACAGGGACATGGTTCCAAACAGGCAGGCACGGGGATCGTCGCGGAACTCGCGTGCCAGCGTGGACAACTGGTCATCTCCCTGAGCCAAAATGGGCACGTCAAGGCGGTCTCGCATGGCCTCCACCACGCGGGTGGTGGCTTTCCAGGAGGAGAACAGCCCCAACGTGCGCCCACCGGCAGCCTCAATCAGGGCAGCAATGTCATCCAACTGGCCTTCCGTCACGGGTTCCCGTCCCGGTTCGGGAAGGTGCCGTGCCACATACAGGATGCCTTGGTTGGGGTAATCGAAGGGGCTCCCCACGTCCAGGTGAGTCCAGGGCGTGGGCGGGTCTGAAATCAATCCCAGCCGTCCGGCCAGGGGCTCAAACTTTGCCCCCAACGTCAGCGTTGCCGAGGTGAATATTCCGGTGGCCTCACCCAACAACCCTTCCCTGATCAGCCCTGCCACATGCAACGGCGCGGCCTTCAACCGCGTCACCCCGTCATCAGCGCGCCCCACACCCCGATGGCACCACAACACATCCTGGGAGGTGTCCTCTGCGGCAAGGCGCTCTGCCGTGTCAAAGAGTTGCTGCACAGCGGCTTGGGCAATCTTCAGACCACCAGCGGCGGTATCCCCCGCTACGGGCACGTTGGCCAGCAAACCACCGGAGCCAGGTTCCGGCTTCAGCATGCTCAACACGTGCCGCGCTTCATCCCGCACCATGGCC
>JAIRQO010000087.1 GCA_031256435.1 Cellulomonadaceae bacterium | reverse complement strand
ACACCGCCACCGTACTTTCAAGGAGATTGCCACCATTATGGCCTACCCGCTGCATGACTCCGCCTTCGGAATCCCCGCCTCACCCACCCTTCCGGACCTTGAACGGGAGATTCTGGCGTACTGGGATGCTGATGACACCTTCCAGGCATCCGTGGACCGCAACCCTGCGGGGGAGAACGGCTCCAACGAGTTTGTGTTCTATGACGGCCCTCCGTTTGCCAACGGTCTGCCTCACTACGGCCACCTCCTGACCGGGTATGCCAAGGATGTAGTGCCGCGGTTTGAGACGATGCGTGGACGCCGCGTGGAGCGCCGTTTCGGCTGGGATACCCACGGTCTGCCTGCGGAACTTGATGCCATGCGCACGCTGGGGATCAAGACCAAGGAAGAGATTGTAGACATCGGCGTGGAGGCGTTTAACGCCGCGTGCCGCCAATCCGTGTTGAAGTATGCCGGCGAGTGGCAGGACTACGTCACGCGCCAGGCCCGCTGGGTGGACTTTGGCAACGACTATAAAACCATGGACCTTCCGTACATGGAATCGGTCATGTGGGGGTTCAAGCAACTGTGGGACAAGGGCCTGATTTACGAGGGCTTCCGCGTGCTGCCGTACTGCTGGAATGACCAGACACCGCTCAGTAACCACGAGTTGCGCATGGATGACGAGGTGTATCAGGACCGGTCTGACCCGTCCGTGACGGTGGGGCTGCGCGTGGTGGAGTCCGGCTCGGCTGACAGCGCTGAGTCCCCTGGCAGCGCTGAGTCCCCGGTCCAACCGGGCGATCTCTTGGTCATCTGGACCACCACGCCGTGGACCCTCCCGTCCAACCTGCTCGTCGCAGCCGGTCCGAGCATCGAGTACGCCATCGTTGAATCGTCCAAGCCCACCGGTGCGCCCGAGCGCTATGTGCTCGCCAAGGATTTGCTCAGCGCCTACAGCCGTGAATTGCTCGACGAATCAACCCCCACCATTGAGGACCAGATTGTCGGAACCCTCACCGGGGCAGACCTGGCCGGAACCACCTACGCGCCGCCGTTCACGTACTATCAGGGCCACCCGCACGCCCACCAGGTGGTCACCGCAGACTTTGTCACCACCACGGACGGAACCGGACTGGTCCACATTGCCCCCGCCTTTGGTGAGGATGACAAGATCGTCTCGGACGCGCACGGCGTGGACACGGTGATTCCCGTGGGCTCGGACGGGTGCTTTGAGTTCCCCGTCACGGATTACCAGGGCCTCCAGGTGTTTGATGCCAACGCCATCATCGTCGAACACCTCAAAGCGCGCACCTACCTGGACGCCACCCCCGGTGCCGAGGCGGACACGGCTTCCGTCACTGCTGGCACCATCCTGATTCGCAGGGCGCAATACACGCACTCCTACCCGCATTGCTATCGCTGCAAGAAGCCGCTCATTTACATGGGCGTGTCCTCCTGGTTTGTCAAAGTGACGGCCATCAAGGAGCGGATGCTGGAGTTGAACGAGGAGATCAACTGGACTCCGGGCCACATCCAGCACGGCATTTTTGGCAAGTGGCTGGAGAACGCGCGCGATTGGTCCATCACGCGGAATCGGTTCTGGGGTTCGCCCGTGCCCGTGTGGAAATCGGACAACCCGGCGTACCCGCGCGTGGACGTGTACGGTTCGCTCGCCGAGTTGGAGGCGGACTTCGGCGTGGCCGTGACGGATCTACACCGGCCCTTCATTGACGAACTCACGCGCCCCAACCCTGACGACCCTTCGGGGGCCTCAACGATGCGGCGTGTGGAAGATATCCTGGACGTGTGGATGGACTCTGGCGCCATGCCCTACGCGCAGGTGCATTACCCGTTTGAGAACACGGAGTGGTTTGAGCACCACTATCCGGGTGACTTCATCGTCGAATACATTGGTCAGACGCGCGGCTGGTTCTACACGCTGCACATCCTGGCCACGGCCATCATGGACCGGCCGGCGTTCAAGAACTGCGTGTCCCACGGGATTGTGCTGGGGGATGACGGGCGCAAAATGTCCAAGTCCCTGCGCAACTATCCGGACGTCAACGAGGTATTTGACCGGGACGGCTCGGATGCCATGCGATGGTTCCTGATGGCCTCACCCATCCTGCGCGGCGGCAATCTGATTGTCACCGAGCAGGGCATCCGGGACTCCGTCCGCCAGGTCCTCCTGCCCCTATGGAGCACGTACTACTTCTATTGCTTGTACGCCAACGCAGCCCGAACGCAGAGCGGAGCGTGCTCCGGCCCTGCTGAGGGCCAGGCAGGCGTTGACGAGCGCAGCGAGGAGCACGCCAATGCGGCTTCCACTAGCCCGGCGGTTGAGCCAGCGAGCGAAGTGAGCGGCGGTCGAAACCCCGGCTCGCCAGCCTCCACCGGCTACCTCGCCACCCCGCTGACCGAGGATCGCATTGCCAGCCTTCCCGCCCTGGACCGCTACATTGTGGCCAAGACCCATGACCTCCAGGTCACGGTCACCGAGCAACTGGACGCCTTTGACATTGCGGGCGCCTGCGAGTCCGTACGCGTGTTCCTGGACGTGCTCACCAACTGGTACGTGCGCACGCAGCGTGACCGCTTCTGGAGCGAGGACGCAGACGCGTTTGACACTCTCTACACCGTTCTGGAGACGCTGTGCCGGGTGATGGCTCCGCTGGCCCCGTTGCTCACCGAAGAGGTGTGGCGCGGGCTGACGGGCCAGCGCAGTGTTCACCTGGTGGATTGGCCCGAGCCCGTGGCTGCGTGGAGCGATGCGGCGCTCGTGGAGTCCATGGACGAGGTGCGCGCGGTGGTGTCCACCGCTTTGGGTTTGCGGAAGGCCAACAAGTTGCGTGTTCGCCAACCGCTGGCAGCGCTGACGGTGGCCGTGGAGAACTCAAGCGCGCTGACCGATTATGTGCCGCTGTTGACCAGCGAGTTGAATGTGAAGGCTGTGGAGTTGCTGGAATTGAGCGATTCCACCGCTGCCCAGTTTGGCATTGTGCAGCGCCTCGCCGTGAATGCGCGTGCCGCAGGGCCGCGTTTGGGACGTGGAGTGCAGGCCGTCATCAAGGCATCGAAGGCCGGGCAGTGGGGTATGGACGGGGATGTCGTCGTCGTTCATACGCCCGACGACGATATTGCACTGCTGGACGGCGAGTACGAACTGACCACCGTGGTGGAGCCGGGCGCAGGGGCTGGTGCTTCTGCTGGAGCTGCTGCCGGTGCCGTTGCCGAGCGGGCTGCCGCCGTGCTGCCGGGTGGCGGATTCGCCGTGCTGAACACCACGTTGACGCCCGAGTTGGAGGCCGAGGGCTACGCCCGTGACGTGATTCGCGATGTGCAGGATGCCCGCAAGGCTGCCGGGCTCGAGGTGGCAGATCGCATCAACTTGACGGTGGGGGTTCCTTTGGATCGCGTGGCGGACGTGAAGGCTCACGCTGCCTTGATCCAGGAGGAGACCCTGGCCGTGGAGATGACGGTTGCCGCCGCTGAGGGGTCGGAGCGCACGGTGACCGTGGCCAAGGCGAACGTGACGTCTGTCTGACCGTCGTTGGGCGGGCAGTCTGTCACGTGGCGGTAACGGTTCCATCACACCTTGATAACGCTCGTGTCTGCCCGAGGAAACCGGTTTCCTCGCGTGGGGTGTGGACTCGGGAGAGGCGGGATTCCATTTTTGGCGGAATCATGCCAAAACCAGACAATTGCGGACATCGGATGTGGTGCTCAGAAGGCCTCTGAGTGCCCA
>JAIRQO010000030.1 GCA_031256435.1 Cellulomonadaceae bacterium | reverse complement strand
TCTTCACGACTACCAGGCCACCCTTGGGGCCGGGTACGGCGCCCTTGACGAGGATGAGGCCCTTGTCGGCGTCGACGGCGTGGATGGTCAGGTTCTGGGTGGTCTGGCGGTCAACGCCCATGCGGCCGGCCATGCGCATGCCCTTGAACACGCGAGACGGCGTGGAAGCGCCACCAATGGAACCGGGCTTGCGGTGGTTGCGGTGCTGACCGTGGGAGGCGCTCACACCGGAGAAGCCGTGACGCTTCATCACACCGGCAGTGCCCTTACCCTTGGTGGTTCCCACCACGTCAACCTTGGCGCCGGGCTCAAACACCGCAGCGGTGATCTCCTGGCCGAGCGTGTACTCGCCAGCAGATTCGGTGCGGATTTCGGCCACGTGACGGCGCGGGGTGACCCCGGCCTTCTCGAAGTGGCCCTTGAGGGGCTTGTTCACCTTGCGCGGGTCAATAGCGCCAGCAGCGAGTTGGATGGCGCTGTAGCCGTCCGTCTCCTCGGTGCGAATCTGCGTGACCACGTTGGTTTCTACCGCCACTACCGTGACGGGCACAATGCGAGCGTTGTCATCCCACACCTGGGTCATGCCGAGCTTCTTGCCCAACACGGCTGTGGGGTTCTTCAGCTGAAAAGTCATCGTTGAATCACTCCCCCGCCTACAACTTAATCTCAATGTTCACGTCCGCGGGGAGGTCAATGCGCATCAGCGAATCAACGGCCTTGGGCGTGGGGTCAATGATGTCAATGAGGCGCTTGTGGGTGCGCATCTCAAAGTGCTCGCGGCTGTCCTTGTACTTGTGGGGTGACCTGATCACGCAGAAGACGTTCTTCTCCGTGGGCAAGGGCACTGGACCTACCACAGTGGCACCAGCAGAAGTCACAGTGTCCACAATCTTCATTGCAGAACTGTCGATGACCTCGTGGTCATACGACTTCAGCCTAATGCGGATCTTTTGTCCGGCCATGGCTTCGTCTATCTCTCTTCTCGAACCGCTACTTACTTGTTCCCTCCGACCCCCGCGCTCGGGCGTGTCGCTCTTGCGACTCGCACCGGACCCGTGAAATGAGGTTCGGATGGATGGTGATCGGCCAGGAGGCCTCTCACAACGTTATGTGTGCACGTGACGGGTGTTGCATGTTCCTCCGCGTTGAACGGCGAGCGGCTCGGGCAGCTTCGGCGCGAGTCCTTCAGGACCCGGCTCGCTGCACTCATGCAACACACTGTTCGACACGTAAAACATCTTGCCTGTCACAGGCAACCGCTAAATCTTGCCACACAAAACAGGGATTTGCCAAATCGAAGGGCCTGCGTGTTCCTTATGGCGGCCTGCGTATGTGCTATTTGCGACGACGATGGGGCTCGGTTCCTCGCCTATAACCGTCCTGGGTAGCCCTGTGGCCAATTTTCGGGCTCTCAAGTGGCCACCGGGCTACCCAGCGCGAAAATGGCGGCTTTGGTTTCGACCGTCGCGCCTGGTGGCGCTGGCTCAACCGCCGGAATGGAGTGAGCACACTTCACGGGGTGTCTTTGTGGGGGTTTCGACCGTCGCGCCTGGTGGCGCTGGCTCAACCGCCGGACAATGGGCAAAACTAAGGGCCCGGCCCCTGTGAGGGGACCGGGCCCTTTCGTCGAATGAGATCCTGTACCTACGTGCAGGATGACACCGTGACCGTCAATCTGAGATCCTGCGATGCCGCACTGCGCGCGGCCCGCAGGATGACGGGATTCTAGAGTCCGCTACGCGAACAAAGAATCACGTCACTTGATGATCTTGATGACACGGCCGGAACCAACGGTGCGTCCACCCTCACGGATGGCGAAGCCGAGGCCCTCTTCCATGGCGATACCCTGGATCAGGGTCACGGTCATCTCGGTGTTGTCACCAGGCATGACCATCTCGGTGCCAGCAGGCAGCTCGATGACACCGGTGACGTCCGTGGTACGGAAGTAGAACTGAGGACGGTAGTTGGAGAAGAACGGGTTGTGACGCCCACCCTCATCCTTCTTCAGGATGTAGACCTGTGCCTCAAACACGGTGTGCGGGGTGATGGAACCGGGCTTGGCAATAACCTGGCCGCGCTCCACCTCGTCACGCTTGATACCGCGCAGCAGCAAACCGGTGTTGTCACCAGCCTGAGCCTGAGTCATGGACTTGTGGAAGGTCTCAATACCGGTGACCGTGGTGCTCTGCTTCTCGCGGATACCAAGGATTTCCACCGGGGTGTTGATGTCCAGCGTTCCACGCTCCACCTTACCGGTGACAACGGTTCCACGGCCGGAAATGGTGAACACGTCCTCCACGGGCATGAGGAAGGGCTTGTCCAGGTCACGCGTGGGCTCGGGGACGTTCTCGTCCACGGTCTCCATGAGCTCCAGGACCTTCTCCTGCCACTCGGGGTCACCGTCAAGCGCCTTCAGAGCGGAAACGCGGACAACCGGGCCGTTGAAGCCGTGGTCATCGAGAAGTTCTTCAACTTCCATTTCCACCAGGGAGAGCAGCTCTTCAGCGTCATCCGGGGTGTTCTCGTCAAGAACCATGTCCGTCTTGTTGAGAGCAACAAGCATGTAGGGAACACCCACCTGCTTGGCCAGCAGCACGTGCTCGCGCGTCTGGGCCATGGGACCGTCATTGGCGGCCACCACCAGGATTGCGCCGTCCATCTGGGCGGCACCGGTGATCATGTTCTTGATGTAGTCGGCGTGACCGGGGGCGTCCACGTGAGCGTAGTGACGCTTGGGCGTCTCGTACTCAATGTGGGCGATGTTGATGGTGATACCACGCTGCTTCTCTTCAGGAGCCTTGTCAATGCCGTCAAAGTCAACGATCTTGTTGGCGGTGAAGCCTTCAGATTCGGGGTACTTCTCGGCGAGGGTCTTGGAGATAGCAGCAGTCAGCGTGGTCTTTCCGTGGTCCACGTGACCAATGGTTCCAATGTTTACGTGCGGCTTGGTCCGCTCGAATACGGCCTTGGCCATAATGGGTCCTCCTAGGGGACGGGTTGTGGGGTTCCCTGTGATCGCTTGGTGGGTACGCCTGGAACGAGTGCCCAGTGTACACCCCGCGAGGCGAGGGGGTTTCCTTCAGGTTGAGTTGTGTTGCGACCTGGTTGGACTTACTCGCCCCGGGTCTTCTTGATGATTTCTTCAGCCACGGCCCGAGGAACCTCGGAGTAGCTGTCGAACTGCATGGAGTACACCGCGCGACCTTGCGTCTTGGAGCGAAGGTCACCAATGTAGCCGAACATCTCGCTCAGCGGCACCAGTGCCCGCACTACCTTGACGCCTGTGGCATCTTCCATCGCCTGGATCATGCCACGGCGAGAGTTGATATCCCCAATGACGTCGCCCATATACTCCTCAGGCGTGCGCACTTCGACTGCCATCATGGGCTCAAGCAGTGCAGGGTCGGCTTTCTTGACCCCTTCCTTGAGCACCATGGAACCGGCAATCTTGAACGCCATCTCCGACGAGTCAACATCGTGAGCCGCACCGTCAAGCAACGTGGCCTTGATGCCCACCAGCGGGAAGCCCGCGAGGACGCCTTGTTGCATGGCGGCTTGGATCCCGGCGCTGACGGACGGGATGTATTCACGCGGGACGCGACCACCAGTGACGGCATCCTTGAACTCAAAGATTTCGCCATCGGCGGTGACCTCAAGAGGCTCGAAGGCTACTTGAACCTTCGCGAACTGGCCGGAGCCACCCGTTTGCTTCTTGTGCGTGTAGTCAACCTTGTCCACCTTCCGGCGAATGGTCTCGCGGTAGGCCACCTGAGGCTTACCAACATTCGCTTCCACTTTGAACTCGCGGCGCATACGGTCCACAAGAACATCAAGGTGAAGTTCGCCCATACCGCCAATGACGGTCTGGCCCGTTTCCGGATCGTTCTTCACGCGGAAGGTGGGGTCCTCCTCGGCAAGCTTTTGGATTGCCGTGGAGAGCTTCTCCTGGTCGGCCTTCGTTTTAGGCTCAATAGCCACATCGATTACCGGCTCGGGGAAGGTCATCGATTCAAGGATCACTGGTGCGTTTTGGGCGCACAGCGTGTCACCGGTGGTGACATCCTTCAATCCGATGAAAGCGTAAATGTGCCCAGCCACGGCTTCCGTGACAGGGTTCTCCTTGTTGGAGTGCATCTGGAACATCTTCCCAATGCGCTCCTTCTTGCCCTTGGTGGCGTTCAGCACCGGCGAGCCCGTAGCGGCCTTACCGGAATACACGCGCACGTAGGTGAGCTTGCCAAAGAACGGGTGAACGGCCACCTTGAATGCCAGCGCCGCAAAGGGCTCCGTGACATCAGCGTGACGCTCAATGATCTTGTCCTCATCCTTGGGATCGTGACCCTGAACGGAGGGAACATCCAGCGGGCAGGGGAGGTAATCCACCACGGCATCAAGCATGGGCTGTACGCCCTTGTTCTTGAACGCCGAGCCGCACAGCACCGGGAACGCCTCACCGGAAATGGTGAGTTGGCGAATCCCGCGCTTGATTTCGGCCTCGGTGAGTTCCTCACCCGAGAGGTACTTCTCCAACAGTTCTTCGTCGGACTCGGCTACAGCCTCCACCAACTCGTTACGGTACTGCTCGGCCTTCTCCAACAGATCTGCCGGGATCTCCTCGATGTCCATGTGGGAGCCGGCCTTCTCGCCAGCACCATCACCGTGCCAATAAATGGCCTTCATGGTCACCAGGTCCACTACGCCTTCGAAGTTCTTCTCAGCGCCGATGGGGATCTGAATCACCAGGGGCTGAGCCTTGAGGCGGTTGATGATGGTGTCAATGGTGAAGAAGAAGTCAGCACCGGTTTTGTCCATCTTGTTGACAAAGCAGATGCGCGGAACGTCATACTTGTCAGCCTGACGCCACACTGTCTCGGACTGCGGCTCCACACCTTCCTTAGCATCAAACACTGCCACGGCACCGTCAAGCACGCGCAGCGAGCGCTCCACCTCAACCGTGAAGTCCACGTGTCCAGGCGTGTCAATGATGTTGATCTGGTTGTCTTCCCAGTAACAGGTGGTAGCGGCAGAAGTAATGGTGATACCACGCTCCTGCTCCTGCTCCATCCAGTCCATGGTGGAGGCACCGTCATGCGTTTCGCCAAGCTTGTAGTTGACGCCTGTGTAGTACAGGATGCGCTCGGTGGTGGTGGTTTTACCGGCGTCAATGTGAGCCATGATGCCGATGTTACGAACCCGATTAAGATCGGTCAGCACGTCAAGTGCCACGGGAGTTCCCCTTGCCTTGTGATGAATAGAGGACGAAGCGATAGTTGATCTAAAGTCACTACCGCTTCGTCACGAATGACTACCAGCGGTAGTGAGCGAATGCACGGTTCGATTCCGCCATCTTGTGCATGTCCTCGCGGCGCTTCACAGCGGCGCCGAGGCCATTGGCGGCATCGAGAATCTCGTTCATGAGGCGTTCCGTCATGGTTTTTTCCCGACGAGCGCGTGAGAAGTCAGTCAGCCAGCGCAGAGCCAGCGTCTGGGCACGGCCCGGGCGAACTTCCACCGGAACCTGGTAGGTGGCACCACCAACACGGCGGGAGCGCACCTCCAAGGCGGGGCGAATGTTGTCCAGAGCGCGCTTCAGCACGGTGACGGGATCGTCGTCAGCCTTGGCACGCACGCCCTCCAGAGCGCCGTACACAATGGCCTCGGCCGTGGACTTCTTCCCGTCAAGGAGCACCTTGTTGATCAACTGAGTGACCACAGGGGTGCCGTACACGGGATCGTTGATGATGGGCCGCTTGGGTGCGGGACCTTTTCTAGGCATTAGCCGTCCTTCCTGGCTCCGTAGCGGCTGCGCGCCTGCTGGCGGCCCTTCACGCCCTGGGTGTCCAGAGCGCCGCGAATGATCTTGTAGCGAACACCGGGAAGGTCCTTCACACGGCCACCACGCACCAGCACAATGGAGTGCTCCTGCAGGTTGTGACCAACGCCCGGAATGTAGGCGGTGACCTCAATGCCGGTGGACAACTTCACACGGGCAACCTTGCGCAGTGCCGAGTTAGGCTTCTTGGGTGTGGTGGTGTACACGCGTGTGCACACGCCGCGCCGCTGCGGCGAACCTTTCAGTGCGGGAGTCTTGGACTTCCCGGACTTCGAGACTCGGCCCTTGCGGACGAGCTGCTGAATGGTAGGCAAAACGTCTCCGAACCTTGTGGATGATCATGAAATTACTGTGGCGTGCCCGCAGTCTTCGGCGTCACGCACACTCCACGCGGAGTTTTGCGTTAGCCACACACCACCGGCCCGATGGCCCGGTCCTTACGGATCCGGAGATACCCCGCGCAATGCACGCTAGGCACAGCGGATTACTTTAGCGCAGATTCGTCGAAGGGCCAAATTGGCGGAGGTATTACCGCGCGGCTACGGCCGAGATAAAGATGGCGATGGTGTGGCAGGTGAACCCGGCTACGGTCAGGGCGTGGAAAATTTCATGGAAGCCGAAGTAGCGCGGGGACGGGTTGGGGCGTTTGAGGGCGTAGATGACCGCGCCCACGGTGTACGCAATTCCTCCGGCAATGATGAGCCACATGACGGCGGCCCCGCCGAACCGGTAAAAGTCATGCATGAAGCCCACGGCCACCCAGCCCAGGGCAATGTACACCGGGACGTACACCCAACGCGGCGCTGACATCCAGAACATGTGGGCCAGCACTCCCAAAGCCGCACCGGACCACACAATGGTGAGCAGGATGCGCGCCGTGTGGGAGGGCAGCAGCAGGACGGCCAACGGGGTATACGTTCCGGCGATGATGAGGAAGATGTTGGCGTGATCAATCCTGCGCAGCACAGCCGCTACAGGTGCAGTCCAGCGCCCACGGTGGTACGTAGCGGACACGCCAAACAGAGACAGCGCGGTCAGCATGAACACCACCGCAGCCACTTTTCCGGCCACCGGCGGTGACAGCACAATGAGCACAATCCCCAGCGCAATGACCAGCGGCGCGGTGGCAGAGTGAATCCACCCGCGGAGCTTGGGCTTAGCCGGGGTGGGCTGTTCCGCTGGGGTCAGTTCTTGAGCTGGTTGGGCGGGTTCTTGTGGGGTAGCTTCTTCGAGAGCCATGAGCATTCCTGCGATTCATGAGGGGTGACGGCGCGAGGGATGTCCGCTCGCGATGAGTGTCATCACCTACGGTACCGTAACTTACTACTCCGTAGGTTACTCCTGCGTAGGTTAGTTGTCCAGGGCACCAAGCATCATGCCCGACGAACCCACTCATCGAGCGCCACGCCCTCGTCACGTCCGCCGGTTAGGTAGTGTGGGGGCATGCACCTTCCGCGTCCAGCCTATGCGCTGTACGAGCGCAAGCTCACAGCCGAGGTGTCGCGTCTGCGCGCGCCCCGCCACGTGGGCGTCATTCTGGACGGAAACCGCCGGTGGGCAGCCTCTTTTGGGGAGACGGCAGCCACCGGACACCGCCGCGGAGCGGCCAAGATTGTGGAGTTTCTTGGATGGGCTGAGCCGTTGGGCATTGAGGTGGTCACACTCTGGATGCTTTCCACCGATAATCTCTCCCGTGCCTCGCGTGAACTCGGCGATCTGCTGGACATCATTGAGGATTCCGTGCGGGAACTGGCTGAAACCCGCCGTTTCAAACTACGCGTGGTAGGCCGGTTGGAACTGCTGCCGGAACGCCTTGCGGCATCCGTGCGGGACTCGGTGGCTTCCACGGCCGCCATTGACGGCCTCCAAGTCAATGTTGCGGTGGGCTACGGCGGTCGCTATGAAATTGCCGATGCCGTGCGCTCCTACCTGCGTGAACAGGCGGAAGCCGGCGCCACCTTGGCCGATGTGGCGGACCGGATCGATGTGCCGGACATTGACGCTCACCTCTACACGGCGGGTCAGCCGGACCCGGATCTGGTGATCCGAACCTCGGGCGAGCAACGCATTGGCGGATTCCTCATGTGGCAATCGGCGCAATCCGAATTGTACTTCTGCGAGGCATACTGGCCCGACTTCCGTCGCGTTGATTTTCTCCGAGCCCTACGGGACTATGCCAAGCGGGAGCGCAGGCTGGGGTTGTAAGTGGTTTCGCGAGGGGATTCGACGAGGGTGTTGCGAGAGTGCGGCTAGGGTGCTTGGTCCCTGTGCGGCTAAGGGGCTTGGTCCCTAGTGGGTGCTTGATCACTGCCCAGATACCGTGCCAGAACGCCCTCCGGGATTTCCCCTTGGGTGAGGGCAAAGGTGCGGTGGTCCCGCCACCCCTGGCTGATGTGTAAGTATCTGGCCCTCAGTCCTTCGTCGCGGAAGCCTAACTTGCCCACTACCCTGAGGCTTCGCTCGTTGCCGGGCCGGATGTTGACTTCAATCCTGTGGAGATCGCGGACGTCAAAGCAGTAATCGGTCACCATGGCCACCGCCGTGGGCATGATTCCCAGGCCTGCAAACTCTCGGCCAATCCAATACCCCACGGAGCCACCTAACTGGGATCCTCCGGAGATTCCCGTGACATTCACCTGCCCGGCAATCCGTCCACCGAGTTCAATAACCAGCGGGATTGCCGAGCCCGCTTTGGCTTGCTTGGTCATGGCCTTGACGTATTCCGGGAATCCGCCTGCCGGGCGTAGCGGATTGGGCGCGGTAGCCTCCCACGGGTTGAGCCACGCCGCGTTAGCCCCGCGCAACGCCATCCACTCGCGGCCATCACGGCGATGCAGCGAGCGCAAAGTCACCATGCCGGCAGGGATGACTTGAGTTAACGCCATGGGCCAGTGAATGCTGGGCTGTGGGGTTCCGCGCTGGGTCATGGGGTGGATGGCTGGGTCATGGGGTTCGGCACTGTGTCCTACCTCGCTGGGTCATGGCGTGAGGGTGAGCATGTCAACACCTGCTCGTTCCACAATGGTCCGCGTAAACAAGAACGGGTAGGTTTCACCGGCAATCCAGGAGTGCATTTGGTCCCGGTAATGGGGGGACGCGGGGTGCCCGCTGGCGCCGGTGGAGTTCACCCAGGTAGAGGCGTTTGGCCTGCCCACGTCCACCACCATGCGCATGGACGGACCCGAATGAATGGCGAAGGAGCCTGCGGTGGCATCCCAACTGGTGGCGTTGACGGTCAGGATGGAACCGGGCAACGCCACGCTCGGCGGGTTGGCAAAGTGCCGAACCGGGAACGGCCTGGTATCCGTCCCCAGAACGGGGTGCTGCAGTTCCAACTGATGCAAGGCGCCCCACGTCCAGTCAGCCGGGTTCTTGGAGACGCGTTGCGTCAAGCTCTGCCGCGCTGCTACTAAGGACTGGCGCAGAACTTCGTCGCGCGTTTCTACCACGTTGAGCGTGGAGCGATCATCCCAGAACGGATCTTCATGAGCCTCCAACATGCCGATCAGGACGGTGAGCCAGCGTCCGCCGCCATCAGGCCGGACTTTGGCCGGTAACTCGTCCCAGAAGGTGAGTTGCAGGAGGTGGTGCCACGTTTCAGCAAAGAACACAGCGCCGGCAGAGTCTGTGGCCATCAACCCGTCCCAGTGCCGCAGAAGCCGTTGCCCATCGGACTCAAATCCGGAGGGGACGTCCACGCTGAGCAATGCCGGGACCACGTACGTGGGCCCTGGGCTGAGAATGTCTGTCTGAATGGTGTTGGCGGTGGCGGGCGTGATCGGCTCGCCGGAGTCAATGGCCTCGGTGAGTAGGGTGCGCACGCGTTCGGACCTGAATCCGTAGTCCCAATCACGCGAGAGGAAGGGTCCCTTTCCCGTGGGAAGGACGGCCTGGTTAGCGGCAATGATGAAACCGTCGGAAGGGTTGAGAGCGCGCGGCATCTGCTCGGCGGGGAGCCAGCCCTGCCAGCGCGTGGCGGTTTCCTGGCCGTCCTGGGGCCAGGAGCCGTCCGTGGGGATTCCGTAACCCGGCACCTTGGCGCGCTGCGGAATCCGGCCCGCTGCCTGGAAGCCGATGTCCCCCGCTGCGGTGGCAAAAACGATGGCTTGGGCTGGTGCGCTGAAGGCCGCCGCCGCAGCCTGGACATCCTCGGGCGAACCCGCTGCGTTCAGGGCAAAGATGGCGTCCGCTGTGGTGCCCGGACTCAGCGCGGTCCAATCAAGAGACACCGCATACTGGTTGAGCGCGGAGGGGCTTGCGCCGGGACTGTGGGCCACGGCTGTGGTGTCCTCCTGACCCAACACATCGGAGATGATGGGCCTGCCGCCAGCGGTTCTCACGGTGAGTTCCACAGGATCTCCCCCGGCCACGCTGATGGTCTCGTGATGGGTGGACACGGGTTCCCACGCGTTCCCCTGCCGCACGTTGTCGCCACGAATTTGTTCGACGAAGAAGTCCGTCACATCCGCTCGAAGGTTGGCAAGTCCCCAGGAGAGGTCCGCGTTCTGCCCAATCATCAATCCGGGGAACCCGGCAAAGCCAAACCCGGCTACGTCAAATGGGCACTCGGCACTCACGGTGGTGCAATGCAACCCCATCTGTGTCCACGGACTTGGAATGGTGAGGGCCAAGTGCGGATCGTTGGCCAGGAGCGGTGCGCCCGAGGCGGTGTGCTCGCCACTGACTGCAAAAGCGTTGGATCCCGTGGCATCCCCGTACCCCACCAGCCGGGAAACGTGACTGACTGCCTCGCGAGCCTGGCTCAGGGCGGTCAAGGCACCCGTGGTGAGGTGGTTCCGCTGGGCATCGCCTGCCGCGCGGGATCCAACGGTGCGGCCTACCGTGTTTGCGCTGGACACATTCAGCGGAGCAAGGAGGTCACCCGGTTGCAGGATGGGAGTGTTTCCTGAGGCTTCAAACGGTGGGAACAACTCCTCCACCAGGTCAACATCCTGCAAGGTGGAGTAGGACAACGCGCGGTACAACTCGTCCTGATAGTTGCCCCTCATGTCCCAGGCCATGGCTTTGAGCCACACCAGGGAATCCACGGGTTCCCACATCTCTGGATCGCCAGTGGCCACCAAGTCCGAGAGCGCCAGGTACTCCACCGCCAGGCGGGATGGTGACCGCGTAGCAAGGTAGGCGTTGACTCCGTCAGCATAGGCTCGCAGCCAGGTGCGCGTTTGGGGGGCAAGGAGGTCAAACTCGTCATGCGCAATGCGCCGCCACCCCAGCGTGCGAACCATGGTGTCACTGGCGATGGCTGCCGGATCATCTCCCACAATTTCCGCGAGCCGCCCAGACGCCACCATGCGCCGATAATCCATTTCAAAGAAGCGATCCTGGGCGTGGATGAAACCCTGAGCCAGGAAAAGATCCTCTGCGGAATCGGCGTATACGCGCGGAACACCCTGCTTGTCTCGCAACACCGTCACCGGGGCCTGCAAGCCGTTGACCTGGAGGTTCCCCGCTGTGGCGGGCAGTGGCCGGTGGGTGAGGTAGCGCGCGGTTCCCCCCAGGACGGCGGCAACAACGGCAAGGGCAACGAGGGCGGCTACGAGGGCTCGTCGGGCAGGCCCTGAATGACGAGGCTCCTGCGCGGCGGGAGTGGTTGGGGATGTAGTGGGCTGCGCGGCGGGCTGTGATGGCTGGGGACTGTCCTGCTGGGGTTCCACGGCAGGGCTCTCCGCAGAGTTGTCCGCGGGGTTCTCCACTGTGTTGTCCACAGGGCTCTCCGCAGAGTTGTCCGCGGGGTTCTCCACGGTGTTCTCTCCAGGGGTTGCGGCATCATCGCTGGGCAGGGGCACCCATGCAGGGTATCCCGCGCGCCACCCGGATTGGGTGTTCGCGCGCCCATGAGCGTATGATTGGCACTCGCTATTCCCGAGTGCCAGATGCCCAGGAGTCCCTTGTGCCTACTTATGCCTACCGTTGTGCCGATTGCGGCTACAACTTTGACATTCACCAGGAGTTCAGCGAGGACTCCTTGACAGTGTGTCCGCAGTGCCAGGGAAGGCTCCACAAAAAGTATGGCTCCATTGGGGTGACCTTTAAGGGTTCCGGGTTCTACCGCACGGATTCGCGCAAGGACGCCAAGAAGTCCCGCTCCTCTTCCGGGTCATCGAGCCACGCAACGTCAAGTCACAGCTCAGCTAGTCACAGTTCAGCGAGTAGCGAGTCATCATCCAAGGCAGCGGCGTCCACGAGCGGCTCATCCTCGGCGGATTCCGCCGCGTCCTCAGGCTCAACTACGTCCTCATCGGCTTCTTCTGGTTCCTCTAGTTCTTCTTCTTCGACGACGAAGGCCGCGTCAAACTCCTCAGGTTCCGCTAGTTCCTAGGATCGGGGACCCGTAGCGGCTACCGCGTCAGAGCCTCGGTCCACCGTGGCGCGAATGTGACTGCTTCGCGTCGCTCGCCGCGCACCGCTGACCTGCTGAAACGCGGAATTCGCAGCGATATCTGCTCGTGATTACCGAAGTCAGCCTTTGGCGGCGGCCCTGCGAGGATATGGCTTTCCTACGCTCCGGGGTATGAAAAAACACTCAGCAGACTCCAGACAGGGACGCAGGCGCGAGCACCCACCGGGAGTAGGGCGAGCACGCGCTACGGAACGGCATAGCACGGTGGAACGAGCGCGCCTCATGCGCAAGGTCCGCCACTGGTGGTGGCGGCTTCGCGGGCTCATCGTAGGGATCTGCTGCGCTGCTGCCGTCTCCTTAGTGGTTTCAGCGTTTGCACCCCCTCCCGTGGATTGTCATCCGGAGGCTTCAGAACCGGATTTCACCGTGGCGAGCGCACCGGAAGGCACCTCCATTGTGCCCATCACCGTCACCCCAGCAACGGCTGCCATTCTCAGGCCTGGAGATCTCATTGACATTGTGGCCCCGGCCGAAGCTGGATCGTTGGGATACCACGCGGCTACTCCCAGTCCGCCGGATGAGAACAGCGGCGATGGGGCGGTGTCCGCCGATTCACCATCGGGGCCGGGTCCCCCGTTGCTTGCGCGCCGGGCGTTGGTGCTCTCACATCGAACTTCCGATAGCGGCGCGCCCTCAGGTAGCGATGCCGGAGTCTCTTCCGAGAGTTCGTCCGGTGGGGGACTCCTGGGGAGCAGTTTGATGGGGTCAGGATCCTCGCCTGTGGTTCTCGTTGCCGTCAACGAATCCGAGGCTGCGGGGCTCTCAGCGGCGTCTTTGCGATCAGCGGTGGCCGCAATCCTGGTCCCCTGAAACACTGGGTTCATGCTCAAAGGCTTTAAGGATTTCTTGCTCCGTGGCAACGTCATGGACCTCGCTATCGGTATTGTTGTGGGTGGTGCTTTCACCGCCGTGGTCACCGGAATGGTGGATGGGATTCTCAACCCCCTGATCGCCGCGATCTTCGGTCAACCTGACATCTCGTCGGTTGGTCACTTCACGGTCAATGGTGCGCACTTCTCCTTGGGACTTGTGCTCAACGCCCTTCTCAACTTCCTCATTATCAGTGCGGCGCTGTACTTCCTGATCATGGTTCCCATCAACACCCTGATTGACCTGGGCAAGAAGAAGTTGGAGCCTGAAACAGAAGAAGAAATGATGGCCCAGGACATTGCACTCCTGACGGAGATTCGTGACCTTCTGAAATCACGGGACGCAGCGTCCGATGCCACTGTTTCCCAGGCGGATGAAGAGGCTACGCCGGTGGAGGAACTCGAACACTCCGGCGAGTAATCAAGTTTTCGTTAACCGCCGTTGGGTGTGGGCTACTTGCCTCAATCGGGACTCTGACGTACCCCCAAGGTAGACGAGTACGGGCACTGCTACCGCTCCCCGTGGGAAGTTCAACGGGCACTGCTACCTTCCCCAATGGGGAGGGACGTCCGCACGGAGTCGCTCGTCATTAGTGCCGTGTCCCCCAGTTTCATCCCTGGAGACTCCAGCAATCGTTTGGGTTTCTGTGCCGTGGCGGACCACACGCCGGTGCTTTCTCCTGCGAGGTGTTTCTGCATCACCACTTGCGCCAGAATCCTGTGTCACACGAGGCAGGGCGGCCGCGTTGTCACGTCCCTCACTAACCTTTCCAACCTCAACAGCCTCAGCGGCCGCCATGGTCAAGGGGAGTTCGTCGGAGCAGTGTTCTGAGTTACACGTCATCGGCAAGAATCGGCACAGCCACATGGGTGATCACGCCTGCAGCACGAAGGCGGGTGTCATGGGCAACCTGAACCAGGCGGCAAATGCGATCCACTTCCGCTGACGGATCCAAGAACGCCGCTGTGCTCCATACGTGGATGACGTGCCATCCTGCACTCTCCAACTGCTCAGCCGTGAGTCGGTCTCGCTTTCGAAGCGAGGGTTCGTTGGCATACCCAGCATTGTCCGTCAACACCGCCACTAAGTGCTCGCCCGAAATGTCCGGGTGACCCACCACCAAAGGAATACGAATCCCGTCACCGGTACCAAAGGAAACATCTACCGTGTATCCCATTTGCCACAGCCGTTCGCCCACGTCCATGAGCACGGTGTCAAAGGCCATGCTGTCGTCGCCACCCGAGGATGCCAGCGGTTCAACAGCACCATGGCGAGCTTCAGCGATTTCCAGCAGTTCGCCCAAGGCTCTTGGGCCCGGGGTTCGCAACCTGTCCAGGTCAAGATCCGCCGCACCAAAGCAGGACACCACGTGCAGGTTCCGTGCGCACGCGCCGATGACCGAGAGCACCAATCCCTCACCACCCGCAGCGGAGATGGGCCCAAACCGGTGCAATACGCGGCCGTGGGGAGTCCGTCCCAGGCCCAAGGAAAACACCACGGTGTCTCGCTGGATCCCGCCCAGGCTGCCTGCATCAGTGACGATGAAACCTCCGGTTCCATCCTTGGAGAAGAACGGAACCAAGGCAGGATTCGCCCGCGTTTCGGCATCAAGCAACTCCCGGATCCTCTCCGCGTGAACGGGGAACACCGTCACCACGGCCAGGGTCAACTCTGGAGAACGCAGAGCGTGTTCAATGGCAATCTCTACCACGCGCTGAGCTTCCGCTTCCGTGGATTCCACCACCCCACTATGGGCGTCAGGCATCCCGTGTCCATCCACAACATCCAGGAACACGGAGGCCGTGTTCCTGGGAGTGGTTGCCGAGGTCACGAGGTCCTGATACCCGTGGCGCTCCAGCATTGCGGTCAAGAAGGAATCGCGCATGGCAGGTTTCGGCAGAATGGCAAGGCGGTTCATCACCTCAGCAAACGCGGCGGTGGCATTCCCGGAGGCACAGCGATCATCGCCGATCACCACAATTTGCTTTCCTCGAGCCACGGCCCCCACCACATCCGGAAGGTTGGTGTGATGGAGATGATCCAGCACCACCACGTCCACACACTGTTCCGTGGGAAGCAGTTGCGGCACCATGGCAGGCGTTGCCACAATGACGGGGCGCAGCCTCTTGGCTACCTTCCCATAGGTCTCCATCACGGAACGCAGCGAGGTGAATCGGCCCTCCACCAGCAGCGCAAAGAGGCTCGCCGCAACGTCTGGATGCGCTGCCATCGCAGCCGAGAGGTGTTGACGCACAGCGGCACGCACCGGTGCAGCAAGGGAGGCAACGTGGTGGCGGTCCAAGTCCGTAAAACGCCGCGTCAATGTTTCCAGGGTTTTCCCATCCTGCGTTGCCAGGGAAGGTTCAGATTCCAGAATCTGTTCAAAGGCCGAGGACCACCACGCCAACTCCACTTCACCAGCCACCCGATGCGAGGCCACGTGCCGCTCCTCAAGTTCGGTGACCAGATCCCCCAGGCCAGCTTTCCGGACCCTCCGCATGGCGCTGGCCCGCTCCGGCAAACGCTCCAGTGCGCTCTCGTCCTGTGCAAGCGCCTCCAATCGGTCTGCCAGGGAGGCAAGATCCAGATCACTCAATCCGGCACCTGCGTGAGTGGTGGCGAGAACAGGTTCAAGCGCCTCCACGTCCATCGTGACCACACGCAGCGTGTCCTCAATGGTTGCCAGACCCTCCGGAAGGGTGGGCCAACCGCCGGTGGGGTGATGCTCCACCCACACCGTGCGCTGAGCCTGCACCGTGAGGAGTGCGGCGTGAACATCGGACACCCGTACCCCTGGGCGCACCATTTCGGCCACCTTTTTGCGCAGCCGTCCACGCTGAACTGAGCCCATCTCAACCTTGTGCGCGGCTCGCCACTTCCGTGAGGCGGTGGCCTCAATGAGTTCTTGAGTGTCGCGCTCAAAAACCATGGGGTGGAAAATGTCCAAGGTGGCACGCATGCCGCTGAGCATGCGCACCTGATCACGCCATTGCCGCACGGTGGTGGGGGCAGCGAGTGACGTCACCTCGCACACGTAGTCCACTTGCCGCTGTAACTGAGGCAGCGTTGACTCACTCAGTCTCTTCACACGAGCCAGTGCGTCCTTGGCCGCATCCGAAGTGAAAAGCGACGCCTCGTGCCAGGGGGATTGCGCCACCTTGTCCGTGAAGGCACCCAGCACCGCGGCGCGTTCCAGATCAGCAATGATGTGCCGGCGCGTCTCCGGGTTCAGTGCCACCACCGCGTTCTGGCTGAGACGCGCGGTGTTGCAGGGGGCGGGCCTGCGGGCCGAGAACCGGGCCAAGGACTGCAATGCTTCATAGGCAGACACATTCCACGGAGCCCGCACGCAATGCAAGGTATCCACATAGGTGCGCAGCGATTCGCGGGTGTGCGTGAGGGCGTCCCGCAACCGGGTAATGCCTTCGGAATTGATGGCTTCAGGTTCGCAGGCCATGGCTGTCACCAGGCGCTTGGCCACCTCTGCTCGCCAGGAGGGAACGGGCGGGAGGTCCAGCACGAGCCCGTCCACATCAAGGTCTGCCAGCCGTGCTTGGAGATCCACAATGCCATGACGCTGCCCTGCCACGTACAGAACCGTCTTCCCCGCAGCGGCTACCTCCGCCACAATTCCCGCTGCGGTTCCGGTAGCATCGGCGCCCGCGGGGGCGTCCACATACACATGCTCCCCCGCCGCCACAGCCGCAATGACTCGGTGCTGATGGGCATCCAGGTGACCCACTCCGCGCTCATTGTTGGGCTCCGGATCCCCCGGGTTGAGGTGTGGCAAATCCGCTGATTGCAATTCACTGACAGCATCATCGGACCCGCTCAGCGCGGCAATCACGGGATGCGCCTCAAAGGTGGAACTCAAGGCATCACAATCGTCGATCAATGCCTGACCCGGTTGAGCAAAGGTTCCCAAGAGCATCCGGCGGTTCAACGTGAAATCGGCCAGCACCGCTTTGCCCAACTGGGTGACCCGCGTCAGGGCGCCAGCCGGGTCAAACCCTGTGGACGTGAAGGTGGACTCCGCGAGCACGTGAGGATCTGTCAAGGCGCCGCGCATCACCAGTGCCCTGGCGAGCACGGGGTTGATCTCTGCTGAAGCTTCCAGGGTGAGTTCGTAGTCACCATCGTCGCAGATGGACAGGGCCACGGGCCGCATGACCACCGGGGCGTGGAGGGTCCTGGTGGGCTGGGGTTCCGCAGGCGCCGCAACTCCGGGAAGTTCCGTGGTGGTGGCGTCAGCGTAGTCTTCCGAGGCTCGTTGCGTCACGGGTGATTGGGGCGTTTCCTCCGCCCGACGATTCGCCACTAAGGCTAACGCCGCCACTCCGGCAAGATCATCGTCGTCAGAACTGGTGGACACACCCTCAGCGCTGACCGAGGAGATCGGCTCGGTCCACGTGGCAATTCCCACCGCCAAGGAGGTGGTGGCGAATCCGGAATCATGCGCTTCATCCGCAGAGCGCGCGGCAACCGTGCGCACCCGCCGGCGCGCAGCGGGGAGCGAGGCTTCGTCCCGCACCAAGTTGGACAACCGGGTTGGCCTCCCGGCAAAGAACTGCGCCACCCCAGAGGGATGGGCCGTGGTGAGATCAAAGAGCGCTTCAGCCAGGACATGGACGTCATGCAGCGTTGACGTGCCCACATGCTCGCTGAGGGCGGTGATCCACTGCTCCGTGGCGGCCTCCACGAGTTCGCCGCGCGTGGGAGGGATGACGAGGTGCGGAAGGGGGTGCTCCTTCCCAGAGTGCTGGACATCGGACGGACTCGCGTCAATGCGAGCGGCGGAGGTCATGGCAGCGTTCACCTCCGTACCATATGACTTCGGTCATTCTCCCGGCGGGTTGCCGCGCCGTGAATCCCCGAATTCGCGCGGAATTCCGGGGGTTTTCCCGGTATCCACAGAGGCAACGCAGCTCTAACTTATACCCACGTCACATGGCGATTTCTGGTTCGTGTCACAGGCCTGTGCTAAGCATTCACCCATGACGAATCCGCAGGGCATGGCGAGGGTGACGGTTCACCCGAATCAGGACGTCATGCTGCCCTGGGGAGCCTCGCTCGAAAGCCTCCGTGCGCCGCTGGCTCGCGTCCTGCGGCGGCCTGAGTTGTGTGTGACGCCGCTGGCCTGCTCGGTGGGTTCCGGCCGGGTTTCGCCGCCGCGCCGCGGTGACGTGGAACCACTCTGCAACGACTCTCGTGTGGGCGAGTTTCCACTCGTAACCGGATGCACCGTGTATCCGCAGGTCAGCGTGAGTTCTCAGATCACTGATCAACCTCGGGGTGCTGCGAAGAATGGCGCTGTGAAAATTGGTTCTGTACAGGACGGTTCTGAGCGGAACGGCACACCGCCACGTAGGCGATCACAGCGGACAGAGTCCGCTGATGCCAACCTGCGTGGGTTTGCTCGGAATGCACGGCGCCAGGTCCGTCTCCAGGTACGAGGCAGTCCTGGCTCCTCTCCCCCACTTGGCGAGTTGCTCATCCCCGTGTTGGTGCCTGCCTTGGGCGCTGTGGCCTTCGCTGCGACGATGCGGCAGCCACTCATGGCGTTATTCGCGCTCATGGGTGTTCTGGCTGTGGTGCCGCGATTGGTGAGCACAATGCGTGGGCAGCGATTCCACACTGGACCTCGGACTGGACCACGGTCCGACGTCCAGTCCGAGAGGGATCTCTGTGCTCTCATCCGGGCGAGCGCACGGGCTTCGGATGGCGCGTGGAGCGACGCCCTGTACACAGTCCGAGCGGACCTCGGTGAGCAGCAAACGCTGACCAGTCACGTTCCCCACAGCAGCCGCCACATCAATGGTCATCAGGGCATCATGATTCTGGGAGCGCCGCAGGTCACCCGAGCACACGCACAAGGGCTGGTCCTCCGCGCACTGGTCACTGGTCACCAGATCAGGGTGATCGGCGCAGGATATTCCCAGTGGTCCTGGTTGCGGTGGCACACCGACGGTGATTTCAGCGGCCTAGTGCAGCAACCTAGGCCCATCTCGCCCGGATCGCTCGTAGTGGTGGATCAACCCACCGATGCAGACCTCCGTCATGCCCATGATGCGTACGCAAGCGGCGACTCCGTGGTGATCCTCGGCACTCCCGCCTTGGTCATCCCGTTGTGGTGTCCGGAGGTCATCGATATCCCCCATCGGGCAAGGCATTCCCATTGGCGCGGACCCCGGAAGGATGCTGGAATCAGCGCGGGTGGCGCCGAGGATATGTCGCGCCTGTTGGCCACGGCACGTTCCCGAGGTAGGGATCCGGGACTTCTCTGGCGCCCTCAGGTGATGAGCGTCAGCCCAGGGACAGCCGATGGTGTTTCACACCGTGGCATCGGACTCGGTGGCCACACAACGCGCACGGATTCCCAAACATCCCCTGCGCACGGTGGTGGCGGCTATGGCTCGTCGTCTGCTTCGTTGCCTGACACGGTTGCCCTCCTTGACCTTCTGCCTTCCCAACCACTCTGGGACAAGCCTGCACTGTCTGCCCACTCGCAGCCACCCGTTTCCCAGGCACTCACCTCGCAGCCATCCTGTTCGCAGCCTCCCGGCCTGCATCCGTGGAACGTGCCCATCGGCATGGGTTCACGCGGTCCCGTGTACTTTGACCTGGTCCGCGATGGTCCTCATCTCTTGGTAGCAGGAACAACGGGCGCGGGAAAATCCGCGCTCTTGCAGTCGCTCCTCTGGGCGTGGGCCTGGGCAGCATCCCCAGCCGAATTGGCGCTCGTGCTCATTGATTTCAAGGCGGGAGCGTCCTTTGGTGCGTGTGCGGACCTGCCCCACGTGGTGGGCCAGGTCTCGGATCTCGATCCCACTATGGCTTCGCGCGCCTTGGCAGGGTTGCGGGCGGAACTCGTCCGACGAAAGGGGATTCTGGCCCGCCACGGCGTAGCAGACATGGAGGACCTTCCCTCAGTGACTCTCCCACGCCTCGTCGTCGTATTCGACGAATTTAGGGCCCTGGCTGAAGACCATCCCGAGTTTCTCCCCGGCCTCCTGCGCATCGCCGCCCAGGGTAGGTCACTGGGAATTCACATAGTCCTGGCCACCCAACGCCCCTCGGGTGCCGTCACCGCTGACGTGAGGGCCAACATCTCCGCCCGCATTGCCCTGCGCGTGACAGACCCTGCCGAGTCCCAGGACATAGTGGAGGACCCCGGCGCTGCCTTCATCTCGCCCAGCACACCAGGCCGAGCCATTCTCAGGATTGGGTCTGAACCACTCGTCGTGTTCCAAGGTGCTCATGCCTCGAGCGCTCCGCGCAGCCACAACGATCTGGTGACATTAGCCCCGGATTGGTACACCGACGGCTGGCGGCCGAGTCCAGCCGAGTCCACCCAAGTTCCCCAGGTCGCTCGTTGTCCCCAGGGCGCCCAGTCTCCACAGGGCGTTCAGTCTCCACAGGCCATTCCAGATTCGCGAGGCGCTCTGCCTCCGCGTGCCACTCCGGCGCTCACCATACTGACTGAGAAGATGACCAACGCCGCGCGGAACCATGTGTTTCCGCAGATCTCGCCACCGTGGCTTCCAACGCTTCCAGAGAAGGTCACGCGGGCGGAAGTGATGGCAATCGCCAAGGCGGCGCGAGCGCCCTGCAAGGTGCAAGACCCTAAGGACCACACGGAGGGCCACACGGAGGACACCGGGATCAGCGGCGAACTCCCGCTTGCACTCGGGGACCTCCCCCAACTCCAGAAACGCGTGGCCGTGACGTGGTGCCCGGAGGATGGCCACCTCGCCATCCTCGGAGGAGCGCGCACCGGGAAAACCACCGCGCTCGTGAGTCTTGCCGAATCGGCATTGGCATGGGGGTGGCACGTTCACGTTCTAGCGCGTGGGCAGGACCTCGCCCGGTTCGCTGCCTATCACGAGCATCCAGGATTCGGCACTGCCACGGGACCACACGAACCCGGCCGGGCGCGCCGATTACTCGCACACCTGATGAACCCAGATTCGAGGCAACCAGTGCCAAGGCAACAAGTGGAGGGGCAACCTCAGGCAAAACCATCTGAGGCAAGGGCACCAATGGAGAGCGCGCTGGAGGCGAGCGCCCCAGATGAGACCCACCCGCCCATCCTTCTTCTCATCGATGACATCCCGGACGTTCGCGAAGCTCTGGCAACGCTGGATTCCGATCCAATCCAGGATGCCCTCGCCGCGAGCGCCTCCTTCACCGTTGCCGGGACGTCCACCCATGGCTCGCTAGGCGGATTGATTAACAAGTGTGGCCCCAGGGGCATCCTTCTCAGCGCTGACCGGGACGGTGATGCTGTCCTTGGCGCTCCCCCGCCTCTCGCTGGGTCTGCCCGAACACCGGGCCGAGCGGTGTGGTTCAATCGTGGCGATCCCGTGGAGTGTCAGGTGATCTATCCCGATGGAACGGTTGCTTCTTCGGCTTCGTCGCCGGCGCCCAAGAAGGCTCATAGGATCGCGCGGCTTCCTCGTCATATCTCGGTGGATGACCTGCCTCGGACACGGAATCGGCATCGCGTTGCTCTGGGAATCGGCGGCCATGATGCAAGCCACCAGTATCTGAACCTCACCCGTGGCGCGTTGGTTGTGGGACCTCGAGGCAGCGGGAAAACCTGCACGCTCCGTTCCATCCTTCGCCGTCTCCCGCCATCGGCGGATGCCTTTGTGGTAGCACAGGATCCGGAGTTGCTCGCCGAAGCGCAGCGTTGCCGCATCCCACACGGTGGCGCGGCGGAAGCTGCCATATCCTGCGCCTCCCTCACCATCGTCGATGATGCGCACCGCGTGCAACACCTTGAGCCAGCAGGGATGGATGACCTCGCGGCTGCCGCAGTCCGGGGTGAGACTCGAGTGATCGCCTCAACATTGCCCGCAGAAGCAGTGATGGCCGTCCACGGCATGGTGGCCCATCTGGCATCGCGCGGAACAGGGGTGATCCTCCACCCTCACGAGCGCGGCAGCGCCGAAATCTTTGGAACGCCGGTGGAAGACGTCATTGATGCCTACCCTCCACCACCAGGCCGCGCCGCCCTCGTCCACCGCAGGAAAGCCGAACCCATCCAACTAGCCGATCCCCGCTAACACCCAACCGGTTCCCTCTATGAGCATGCAGATTGTCCCAGCTAGCCTTTCCGGTGGACTCATGTGTCAACCCTTGCGCGCCACCGAGGTGTCCCGATGTGCGCCACGCGCGCCACCGAGTCCGATTGCACTGTGATCTGTGGCACAGGGTGTCGGCAATTTCGGAACGATTCGCTCGGGGGATGGGATATGTGACTCGGGCCACTGTTGGGTTCAGCGAGCGCCACGATGCTGGCTGACCTGCGGAAACGCTCGCAATGTGATTCTTGACTCGGTGGTCTTCTAGATCACATTTGGCAGAAAACCCTTGTGTGGAGGGCGCCGAGGTGGCACGCTTGGGGGAGCATAAAACCCGCACCGTTCCGGGGTTTCTGCGGCGCTCCACTGAGCTACCTCCTCCTTTGTGGTGGCTCAATGCGCCCGAAAACCGGACACCTACCAGGAGGTCATCATGGATTGGCGTCACAAGGCTGCTTGTCTGGACTCAGATCCCGAACTCTTTTTCCCCATTGGGAACACTGGCCCTGCCCTTCTGCAGATTGAAGAGTCCAAGGCCGTTTGCCGGCGGTGCGAAGTTCAGGAAATCTGCCTCAAGTGGGCCATTGACACCGGCCAGGATGCCGGCGTGTGGGGTGGGTTGTCCGAGGATGAGCGCCGCGCCCTCAAGCGCAGGACCGCACGCGCACGCCGCGCGGGCTAGTTCTCCAACGCCGTAGCATCGGCTCGTTTGCACGGACTCGTGAGGCCAGGCACCCTTCACCAACTTCCCAAGCCTCGCAACCACAGTGCGCGGGCTAGTTTGCCCACCCTCACGGCACCCTACCGATTCCCGGTATCCACCAACACGGCTGTGACCACCACGGCTGTACCTCCCTCGGGCTGACGGCACCACTGAATCGTGCCACCGAGTTCATTGGCAACCAACGTCCGCACAATCTGGTTGCCCAACCCGGAATGTTGATGCACGTCAGGGCTGATCACATCGCCAAGAGGGTGACTCCCGGCCCCCGCCGAGTCGGCGTCAGCGCCAGACGGAACGCCCGTCCCATCGTCGCCATCGCCCTCCGGAACACCAGCCCTCTCGTCATCAGCACCCCCAGAAACACCAACGCCAACCCCCTCGTCGTCAGCCCCCTCCGAAACATCCACCACCACCGGCCCGGAGGCGGGATAGCCCACGCCGTTGTCTGACACCACCACGCGCAGGTCAACGCCATCCCTGTCCACCGTCACGGTCACAGTCCCCTCGGCCCGGCCGTCGCTGAATCCATGCTCCACCGCGTTGGACACCAGTTCCACCATCACCAACGCCAGGGATGTGGCATTCTGCGCAGGGATCAAACCAAAGGACCCGTGTTGCACCATGGTGACCGAGGTATCCGTGGATGCCAAGTCCGCCGTCATGCGCAATCCGCGCCCGAACATTTCATCCAGGTCCACATGCTCGTCGAGCGTTTGTGACAAAAAGTCATGGACCAGCGAGATTGTCCTGACACGCCGCTGAGCCTCCCCCAACGCTTCCTTAGCCTCGGGAGCCTCCACGCGCCTGGCTTGTAACCGCAGCAACGCAGCCACGGTGGCCAGGTTGTTCTTGACGCGATGGTGAATCTCGCGAATAGTGGCGTCTTTGGTGATCAGGTCACGTTCACGCCGCCGCAACTCGGAGATATCCCTGCACAGCAGCACCGCACCAATGCGCCGATGGTGATCCGTCAGCGGAATGGCCCGCACTGACAGCGCCGCGCGGCTCGTCTCAATGTCCACGCGCCAGGCGGCTCGCCCGGTCAACACCAACGGCATGGCCTCATCCACGGTGGATTCGTATTCAATCAACGAGGCCGTGATTTCCACCAATGATTCCCCGACGAGAGGGCCTTTGACGCCGATCCTGTCCCAGCAACTCAGCGCGTTGGGCGAGGCGTACAACACTTCCCCTTCGGAGTTGAGACGCACCAACCCGTCCCCCACCCGCGGCGCGCCGCGCTGTGGACCAGCCGTAGCATCCGTGAAGGGATACTCGCCGCGTGAAATCATGGCCATGATGTCATCGGCGGCCTCCACGTAATTCAGCTCCAACCGTGACGGCGCCCGCCCCGAACCCAAGTTGGTGTCCCGCGCCACCACGGCAATGACCCGGCCATCGTGAACAAAAGGCACCATTTCCTCGCGGACCGCATACGAGCCGAACCATCGCGGCTCGTGCGCCCGCTGAATGCGGGCCTGATGCACCGTTGCCTCCAAGGTGGGGCGTTGTTTGTCGGCGACGATGGTGCCCACAATATCGTCGTAATACACGGTTGCTCCCGTGGACGGGCGGCACTGTGCAATGGCCACAAAGGTGCCCTCCCGGGTGGGTAGCCAGAGCACCAAATCAGCAAAGGCCAAGTCCGAGATCACCTGCCAATCTCCCACCAGCAAATGGAGACGTTCTACGTCCGGCTCAGCAATATCGGAATAGTTTTCGATGAGATCGCTCATAACTGACACATCACGTAGCGTATCCGCGATACGATCATCGCGTGAAACTTTCCGCCGAGTACACCTACGCCACTTCTTGTGAAACTCTCATGGGCCTTCTGGCTGATGAGGAGTTTGTGCGGTGGCGCGCGCTGCGCACCCTGGGCCACGGGACCTTGGATGCTGCGGACGTTGTGCCTGGTGAATCAGGGAGTTTCACTGTTTTGGTGCGGCGAACCTTCCCCACGGATTTCATCCCTCCGCAGGTCCGCGCGTTTGTGGGGAGTACCATTCACATGCGCCAGGCCGAAGTATGGGCCTCCACCACGCCCGGCGCGGCCGAACGGCACGGCACCGTGGCGCAGGAAATTGTGGGCGCACCGGCGCGCGTAGTGGGTACCGTCACCCTCACTCCCTCGGGAACTGGTGAATGCACCATGGCCTACAGCGGGGACATTGTGGTGACCCTCCCGTTCTTCACTGCGGCCATTGAAGAGGCCGCGTCCACGCGAATCAGGGCGGCACTGGATGCGGAAAGTGAAGCCACCCGCGCCTGGCTGGCTGGCGAGCGGTAGGCGTTCCCCAGGCCGCAGGCGTTCACCAGGGCGTAGGCGCTCCCTAGTCGCAGGCATTCCCTATTCTCCGGCGCTTCGATAGCCCTTGTGGTACCAAATCCCCCCATACCTCCACAGAAGCCCCGAACTCCCCACAGCCACTCCCCTAACCAGGTAACGGTTCAGTCACGGATGCGTCAAGAACTCCCCTCGGAGTTGCCCCATCACCCACTTGCAACAACGCTGGAACCATGCGTGCGATGGGTATCTACCCGCCCACACGCGCACACAGTGCAGGGACGCCAACTCGGGCGCACCTGAACACAAGGAGGTCACTGTGAAAATGCGTTCCCTGAAGGCCATCGGCGCTTCTGCCGCCGCACTGGCTCTCACCCTCTCTGTTGCCGCTTGTGGCGGCGGCGATGACGCTGGCTCCGGAAGCGACGCTGCTTCCGGTGGCGATGTCACCATCAAGATCCAAACCTTCAACAACATGGGCTTCTCGGCTCCCACGGACACCCGTCCCGGCGCCGACCTCTGGTCCAAGTACGAGGCTGACAACCCCGGCGTGAAGATTGAAGAGACCGTTGCGGCAACAAGTGATGACGCTCGCGCCGCATTCAACACCGCCATTCAGGCTGGCACGGCTTCCTTCGATATCTTTGCCGTGGAAATTGACTGGCTGCCCTCAATTCAGGCTATCCCGGACTCGTTCCTTGACCTGAACCCCTTCGTTGGTGACAACGATTGGCTGGACTGGAAGCTCAAGCAAGGCACCACCCTTGACGGCTCCAAGCTCCTCGGTATGGGCACGGACATTGGCCCGCAGGGCATCTGCTACCGCGCTGACCTGCTTGACGCTGCTGGCATCGCCTCTGACCGTGACGCGGTCAAGGAATGGCTCGGCGGCGATGACGCCACCTGGGATGACTTCTTCAAGGCTGGCGCCGAATACATGGACAAGTCCGGCGGCAAGGCGTTCTTCGACTCCTCCGCAGCCATCTTCCAGGGCATGATCAACCAGATTGAATACTCCTGGGTTGACGCAGACGGCAACATCATTGCTGACACCAACGCTGACGCCAAGACGGCCTATGACAAGCTCACCGCCGCTGCGGTTGCTGGTCAATCTGCTGGTCTCGGTCAGTGGTCTGACGCCTGGAACGCTGGCATGTCCACGGATCAGTTTGCCGCGCAACTCTGCCCGGCCTGGTTGGTTAACAACATCCGCGGCGCCGCTGGCGACGACTTTGTTGGCTGGGACATTGCTGACGTATTCCCCGGTGGCGGTGGAAACTGGGGCGGTTCGTTCCTGGTAGTTCCCGAAGCTTCCGCAGTCAAGGAAGATGCAGCCAAGCTGGTTGCGTACATCACTTCTCCTGACGCTCAGGCCGAGGTGTTCGCCACCGCTGCGAACTTCCCGAGCTCCCCCACCGCTCTCGGCATGGAGCAAGTCACCAGCCGCATGGAGCCCTTCCTCAACAACGCCCCGATTGGTGAAATCTACGCCAACCGTGCCGCTGCTGTGACCGTGGTTCCGTTCAAGGGCGCGCAGTACTTCGAGATTCAGACCTCCATGGCTGACGCTCTGAACCGCGTGGACGTTGACAAGTCCATGGATCCTGCAGCCTCCTGGGCTCAGTTCCTCAATGACGTGGACGCTCTCAAGTAGTGCGTTGATCTGACGTCACGGCGCCCCGTTGGTGGTTTCCACCGGCGGGGCGCCGTTCGTCGTACCAGGCCCTGAGTACATCCTATCGCTTCACCGCCGAACCATCCCCCCTCATCACCGCACCATCACCGCCGAGTCATCTCCCCCTCGGCTCGCCGTTATCACCCCGTGACCTGCGACGATGGTTCCCGTGTGCATCCCATAATTGAGCGTCTGATTTGCGACGATCTTCTCTCCAAGTGGCACTCCGGGCCCAAACCGAGTTGGCTAGAAGTAGGTGCCTAACCCAGCACTGATACCCCGAGAGTTTCGCTCTCAATCACCACAAGGATGTGCCGTGACTGCCACTATTGACGCCCTGCCCAAGGGGCCACCAAAGTTGGACGATGCCGCCATTGAACGCCGGAATCGTCTCGGCAAGCTAGATGTCAAACTATCGCCCTACCTCTACATTGCCCCGTTCTTCATTCTCTTTGCTGCCACGGGCCTGTTCCCCCTGCTGTACACGGCCTTTGTGGCCACGCGCAACTGGAACACCATCACCGGTGACGGTGGCTCGGTGGGCATGGCGAACTTCACCTGGGCGCTCAACCAGCCGATGTTCTGGACTGCCCTGCGGAACACGTTCTCCATCTTCCTGCTGTCCACGGTTCCCCAGATCATTGTTGCGCTGATTTTGGCCGCTATTCTGGACTCGAACCTCAAGGCGAAGACCTTCTGGCGCATGGGCGTCCTGCTCCCCTACGTGATTGCCCCGTCTGCTGCGGCCATCATCTTCTCCGGGGTATTTGCGGACGGCATGGGTGTGATCAACACCGTGATCAATGCCATCGGGATAGATCCCATCCGTTTCCACGCCAGCACGTTCTGGAGCCACATAGCGATTGCCTCCATTGTGAACTTCCGCTGGATTGGTTACAACACCCTGATTCTGCTGGCCGCCATGCAGGCCATCCCGCGTGACGTGTTTGAGGCCTCCGTGGTGGACGGCGCAGGCCGGTTCCGCCAGTTCTTCTCCGTCACCATCCCGCTTCTGCGGCCCACGTTGATCTTTGTGATCATCACCTCAACGATTGGTGGTCTCCAGATCTTTGACGAGCCAAGGATGTTCTCGGAAGGGTCCAACATTGGTGGTTCCAACAACCAATTCATGACCGTCTCGCTCATGCTGTGGAACCAAGGTTTCAACAACGTGTCCATCGGCCAACCCAACCTGGGCCGCGCAGCGGCCATCGCGTGGTTCCTGTTCATCATTGTGGTGATCATCGCCGTGTTGAACTTTGTGTTGACCTCACGAATATCCTCCGCCAGTGGCGCTCCTAAGCCCAAGAAATCAAAGAAGGGGGCCGTGAAATGAGCCTCGACACCTCACACGGAAATCGTGAAGTTTCTGTAGCTGCCATTGCGCAAACAGGTGGTGCTGGCATTGCCCGCGCCGCAGCCAAACAGCGCAAGATGACCAACACCTCGGAAGGCCGGCGTGCCGGCTGGGTGAGTTACGCCATCCTGATTGTGTTCCTCCTCATCTCGGTGTTCCCGCTGTACTACGCGGTGTCCATCGCCTCGCAGCCCACCACGGCCACGCAGTTCGGCGCGGAAGCGCTGCAGTTGCGCGGTGGTTTGGGACACAACCTCCAAACCGCGTTTGGCGAGATTGGCTTCTGGCACGCCTTTGCTGGATCACTCCTGGTCTCCGCCGTCTGCGCCATCTCCACGGTGCTGTTCTCCACGCTGGCTGGGTACTCCTTTGCCAAGTTGCGCTTCAAGGGCTCCGGCCCCCTGCGCATCTTTGTGGTAGCCACCATGGCCGTCCCCATGCAGCTCGCGGTCATCCCGCTGTACCTCATGATGGTGCGCTTGGGCCTGTTCCAGTCCCTATGGGCCATCATCCTTCCCGGCCTGGTTACCGCGTTCGGCGTGTTCTGGATGACGCAGTACCTGGAGGATTCACTCCCGTATGAACTCATTGAGGCCGCCCGCATGGACGGATGCTCCATGATTCGCACGTTCTGGTCCGTGGCCATCCCAGCCGCGCGGCCTGCTGCGGCCATGTTGGCGCTGTTCACTTTTGTGGCTCAGTGGACCAACTACTACTGGCCCATGTTGATCCTGGGTTCCAACAACAAGGCCGTGCTCACGGTTGCTGCAGCAACCCTGCGCGGTGCGCGCTTCCAGGACAACACCATGGTGATGTCCGGCGTGATCTTGACGTCCTTCCCGTTGATCATCCTGTTCTTCTTTGTTGGCAAGCAGCTTGTCAGCGGGATCATGGCAGGTGCCGTCAAGGGTTAACCTCCCTCACACCCCACATGAAGGGCCTCGGTTTTCCGGGGCCCTTTGTGGTGCCTGCGCCGGGGAGGGACAGTCCCCTCGATGGGTAGCACAAACCTCGGCACCCTGGGACGATGGAACCATGCACATTCCCGCCCCCGGTCTCCGCCTTCCCGCGCCCATGTCATCCGTGCCGTATATCCCGTCTGCGCCTTTATCCCCGACGACGAACGCGGCGGGTGCCGTGTCCTTGCCGTCAAACTTCCTCCTGGGGGCGGCCTCTGCTGCGGCTCAAGTGGAGGGCGCCGCGCACCTTGATGGCCGCACGGACTCCATCTGGGACGCCTTCTGCCGCAGACCCGGCGCCATCAAGGACACCACCTCCCCGGAAACGGCGTGCGATCACTACCACCGTTACGCCGATGATGTGGCTCTGATGAAGGCCATGAACCTGGACTCCTACCGATTCTCCACCAGTTGGACGCGGGTCATGCCGGATGCGCGCACGGTGAACCCGGCGGGGCTGGACTTCTACTCGCGGTTGGTGGACTCGTTGTTGGAGGCGGGCATTCTCCCGTGGCTGACCTTGTACCACTGGGATTTGCCACAGGTGCTGGAAGAGGCGGGCGGCTGGCCCGTACGGGATACTGCCTACCGGTTCGTCGAATATGCCATGGCCGTGCATGAGGCGCTCTCGGACCGGGTGCGTTGTTGGACCACCATCAACGAGCCGTGGTGTTCGGCGTACTTGTCCTACATTGCCGGGGAGCACGCTCCGGGGCGGCACAACCGTGCTGCCGGGATTGCCGCCGGGCATCACCTGCTGCTGGCTCATGGGCTGGCGGCCGAGGCCATCAAGGCTGCCGACCCCGAGGCGAACGTGGGGCTCGCCTTGAATCTCTGGCCCTTTGATGCCGCGGACCTGGAGAATCCGGGTGACGTGGCGGCTGCGGTCAAGCAGGACGGCACCTGGAACCGGGCGTTCATGGACCCGGTACTGCGCGGTGCCTATCCCGAGGACGTTGCCGGATGGTACGGCGAGGACTTGGCACGCGTAGTGCTGCCGGGGGACCTGGAGATCATCTCCACCCCCATTGATTCCTTGGGCGTGAACTTTTACAACGGCTCCGTGATGAAGGCCACTGCCGTGGTTTCGACCGTCGCGCCGTTCGGGGTCCCCGCAAAGTATTCGAAGCGCAGCGAAGAAACTTTGTGGGGTGAAGATGACGGCGCTGGCTCAACCACCCTGGCGAGCGAGGCGGACAGCGACTCCTCCCCCACCCCGTCGGTTGAGCCGGACAGCGAGGCTGTCCGTGTCGAAACCACGGGAATCACCACCCCCGCCCCCTCCACGGACTACACCCTGGCAGATGACGGCCTGCCGGACGGCCTGCGCAACGGCACGCACTGGGTTCAGGGCCCCAACCCTGCCCCCGAAGGCGTGGACTATGGCGATTCCGGCCTGCCGGTTACTGACATGGGCTGGGCCATCCAACCGGAAGGTCTCACCCGGCTTCTGAGGCGTCTCCAGGAGGACTACACCGGCCCGCGCGGCATCGCGCTGTGGATCACGGAGAATGGAGCCGCGTACACGGATGAGGTTGGCCCCAACAATTATGTCAATGACCAGAACCGGCTGGACTACATTGACAAGCACCTGCGCGCCGTGCAAGATGCCCTGGATTCCGGCGTGGATATCCGCGGCTACCAAGTGTGGTGCCTGATGGACAACTTTGAGTGGGCCCTGGGGTATACCACGCGGTTCGGCGTAGTCCACTGTGACTTTGAGACCCAGCAGCGCACCCCCAAAGCCTCAGGAATGTGGTACGCCGAGGTAGCCCGCACCAAAACCATCCCCCCGCGCTCCGCGTAGCCAGGACGCAGTGGTATCCACCGCAAAAATCGCCGTTGTGCTTCCATAATGCGCCCCGAACCCCTCATCGGCGCGGTATCCACCGCAGAAATCGCCGTTGTGCTTCGAAAATGCGAGGGGTGGCCGAGCGCAAGGAAGAGATGCTGCGACTCACGCGCAGCATGACGGGGTGATCGGTACTGGTCACCGCGCAGAAGGCGCGTTACTTTTTCCAGTAGGCCGTGCCCACCTCGAAAACCCCGGCTTTGGATACCTTGGTGTACTGCGCTGAGAAAGTGTTCCCCTTGGTGGGCCCGTTGTTGGACATTGTGACGCAAAACTGGCCGGACTTGGCCTTCCCTGCCTTCACCGTGGTGGACTTCCCCCACGGCTTTGCTCCGGATACTTTTCCAATACGACCCAACGATTCGCATGGCCTTGCCGCATGGCCTCCAAAATAGTTGGCACCCCAGTGAACAACGTCAATGATGTTACCGCTCCGGCTATCCCAAAAATACGCGCCATCTTTGAATGTGAATTTCCGTGAACTCTTGTTGGTCACCGTAGTGTCAACAAGGAAGACCCTGTGATGTGCCAGCAAGGAGCTAGGGGACACCGAACCCGTAGCCTTCTTGAGTTTCGCGGTGATGTCCGTGACTTTATTCATTGTCATGGTGACTCCGGCATCAAGCCTCACTTCGGTGCCCATGCGGTACGGCTTCCACTCGCCCCCATCTCCTTTCGCCTTGGGATTGATGGCATTCATCCAGTAGGTTTCCCACACGTTATCCGTGACCGAATAATTGTGGTAGCCAGGACGGTGAGCGGTTACTTTCACCGAGGTCACTCGGTGTACATCCTTTGGCTTGAAGGACTTTTTCGTTGCCCCCTTGACCGCTTTCCCTTCGTAATACCACTGGTAGGTGTATGCCGCTGGCTTTGGATCACCAAACCACGGATCGGCTATCAATGTCTCATAGTCGTTGGATCGATCAATACCCACACCTCCACCTCCGTGGGATGCCTCGTGAAACCGCTTCAGCGGCGCCTTGTTCTTGGCCGCGGCAATCCAGGCTCCGCCGGTGGTGGCAGACTTCTTGGCGAACCCGGGCGTCGCAGCCGTCACCTTCACGGACAGCAGCGTGTTGGCATCGGCGGACTTGGCCTTGTACGTTTTCTTAGTGGCACCCTTGATGGCTTTGCCATTGCGCAGCCACTGGTAGGCGTACTTTGCGGGCTTCGGAGAGAAGCCTGTGGGCTTAGCCGTGAGTTTCTTCCCCACCTTCTTGGTTCCAGAAATCACCACGGAACCCTGGGAAAAGGTTCCTTGAGCAGGCTTCACCGCAGCGGACGTCACTGTCCTGGTGAAGTAACCGGCACGCTTAGCCGTGGTGGTGACAGTGATTCTCTTTCCCAGGTCACCGGAGGTGATCCCGTAGGTGGCTTTGGTGGCACCCTTGATCGCCTTGCCGTCCCGCAACCATTGGTACGTGTACTGCGACGCCTGCGGTGAGAAGGCGGAGACCTTGGCGGTGAGCGTTGAGCCCACCTTGGCTGTCCCGTGAATCTTCACGGAGCCGTCCGTCCAGGCCCGGTTTGCCTTGTAGTAGAACTTGTCAATATCCCAATCGCCGTAGTGGTTGCTCCACCAGGTGCCATCTTCTGCATCGTCCCAGAAACCCTCCAGGTTACCCCACACGTAATTCAGGATGAATAGACCATGAGCGCCCTTGGGGATCTCGATGCAGGAGTTGGCGGAAAAGGACTTTCCCTGAGGGACAGACTTCAGATCCTCAAGAGCGTTGGGGATGACTCCGCAATCGTCAACGAAATCCACGTACTCCTCACCAAAGTCCGTTAGCATACTCACAAAGAAGGTCACGCCGGGGTGGTCATAGTCCGCATCAAGGTTCTTTCCGGAAATGGGGACCATCCAGTATTCCATGCCGGGGGCTGGAGCCTTGTTCTTGCTACTGGCCGCCTTGACCTTGGACCACGCCTCGTAGGGCTGCTTGATGGTGACTTGCCAATCGTCATAGCCATCTTCATTGGTGGTGACTACGTTCACTCCTGCTGGGAAAGGATTCTGGTAGGACCCATCCGGCTCACCAGCGGAGGCGGGAGCGGTGGAAAGGCCTGCCATCACCATGCTGAGCGCGAACACGGCACCGATGCCTCGCAGAACACGGCGTGGGAAACTCAGCATTCCACCGCGAGCGCCTTCGGCTGGGCGCTCACCAGCGTCCAGCGCGGTGGCGACAGGATCGGACGCGGGCTCAACCACAGACAATAATTCAGGCATTGCTGAAATCTATCGGATGGCAACCGCACGCCCTATTTCAGCGATTCGCGAAGTCCGCGAACTGGCGCCCCCGATGACGTGATCTGCCGTTTGTTATCCGATTGTTATGACGCCCGCCATCGCCAGGCAGAGATGCTGCGACTCACGCGCAGCATGACGGGTTGGGCCCAACGCGTAATTTCCTCCCGTCATTTCCACCCCACAAAGTTTCCTCGTGATACTCGGAATACTTTGCGGGGACCCCGGAAACCATTCTGCGCGGAGCGAAGCGGAGTCGCGGAATCTCTACGTTGGTCTTGAGAGCAAGGTAGAGATGCTGCGACTCGCGTGCAGCATGACGGATTGGGATATCATCACATGACGGGTTGGGCACAACATGAGGGAGGGAGGGGTGACCGGCACTGGTCACCCCTCCCTCCCTCGTCGTCGGAAAAACAATCCCTTACAGGACGGCCTCGATGTTCACCGTGGTGCCTGCGGGAGCGTACGGCACCAGGCGGCCGTCAATGGCCTTGCCGTCCACCGTCAGCGAGGCGCGCGAGCCGGGCTTGCCGGAGTTCTTCACCTTGATCACATAGGTGGCGCCACGGGCTACGCGGGTCACCGTGAACTCGGGAAGATCCGGGCCCAAGCACGGGTCCACAATCAGACCCTCAAACCCGCACCGCACACCCAGCAAGTACTGGGACACCGTGACAAAGTTCCACGCCGCCGTACCGGTCAACCAGGAGTTCTTGGCCTGGCCGTGACGCGCAGCCTCCTTACCCGCAATCATCTGGGCGTACACGTACGGCTCGAGGCGGTGAACGTCCGAAATGTCCTCGCGGTAAGCAGGGGTGATCTTCTTGTAGTGCGCAAACGCGCTGGCACCGTCACCGGCAACCGTTTCACCAATGATGACCCACGGGTTGTTGTGGCAGAAGATGCCACCGTTCTCTTTGTAGCCCGGAGGATACGTGGAGACCTCGCCCATGTGGACCTGGTACGTGGTATAGGCCGGGTACTGCAGCACCATGCCGTGATCCGTGTCCAGCATCTCCTTGATGGAGGTGAGGGTCTTGCCCGCAGGGGACGCCGCCCATTCAGCGGAGGACGGGTCCGTGGAGTCCACGCCAATGCCGGCCATCAGGGCGAAGCCTTGCGGCTCAATCCAAATCTTGCCTTCCTTGTGGGCGTCCGTGCCAATGGGGTCACCGTAGTAGTCATAGGCCCGCAGGAACCAGTTGCCGTCCCAGCCGTCCGTGAGCATCGCCTTGGTCATCTTGTCAATGGCTGCCTGTGCGCGCTTGACTTCCGCATTGTTCTTGCGGTGCTTGGCCATCTCCACGTATTCCTTGGCGTACAGCACAAACTGGCCGCCAATAAAGGTGGATTCCGCCACGCCGCCGGTCTTATTGCCAGTGGTCTGGAAGCTCTCACCAGGGGTGGTGGAGAAGCAGTTGAGGTTCAGGCAGTCGTTCCAGTCGGCACGGCCAATCAGGGGTAGGCCGTGCGGGCCCAAGTTGTTGGTGACAAAGTCCACGGACCTGGTGAGGTGCTCAAATAGGGGAACTTCCGTCCCTTCCTCGTTGCCGAAGGGCACGGGTTCGTCGAGAATGCCCCAATCACCGGTCTCCTTGACGTACGCAGCAACGCCACCCACCAGCCACATGGGGTCATCGTTGAATCCGCTGCCCAGCACGTGGTTGCCGCGCTTGGTGAGCGGCTGGTACTGGTGGAAGGCCGAGCCGTCCGGGAACTGCGTGGAGGCAATGTCAATGATGCGCTCGCGTGCGCGCTCCGGCACCAAGTGGACAAATCCCAGGAGGTCCTGGTTGGAATCACGGAAGCCCATGCCGCGCCCAATGCCCGTTTCAAAGTAGGAGGCCGAACGGGACATGTTGAAGGTGACCATGCACTGGTACTGATTCCACGTGTTGACCATGCGGTTCAACTTCTCGTCCTCGGAATCCAGCGTGTAGGAGGTGAGCAGGGCGTCCCAGTATTCCTTCAGCGTGTCCAGGCACTCGTCAAACTTGCCGGGGTGGAAGTAGCGGCGCAGCAACGCGTGGGCGTGCTCTTTGCCGATGACCTGGTGGGCGGCATCTTCCCACTTCTCGGATTCCAGGTTCTCGATGTACCCCAGAACAATGATGATGTCCTTGCTCTCACCGGGGGCCAACTCGATGTCCACCTGGAAGCTTCCAATGGGGTACCAGCCGTCCGCCATGGAGTTGGTGGCTTTGCCTGCCTTGGGCACGGCGGCCTCGCCCAGATAGTTGTACGCGCCCACAAAGGAGTCACGGTCCGTGTCAAATCCGGCAGCTACTTCACTGACGCCGTACACGGCGTAGTGGTCACGGCGTTCGCGGTATTCCGTTTTGTGGTAAATGGCCGAGCCACCCACGGAACACTTCGGCTCCACTTCCACCTCGGCAATGTTCAGATTGCGCTGGTAGTTGGTTTGGTCATCTTCAGCGTTCCACAGGCAGAACTCAATGTACGGGAACGCGGAGAACTTCTTGGGGGCGTCAGACGTGTTGGTGAAGGTGACCTTCTGGAGTTCGGCAGTTTCCTTGCCAGGAACCAGGAAGGTGGTGTGAACGCGCAGACCGCCGCGCTCGCCCATGATTGTTGAGTAACCCATGCCGTGACGTGCTTCAAACGCGTCCAGGTCCGCTTTGACGGGCAGCCAGGAGGGGGTCCACACATCGCCGCCATCGTTGATGAACATGTAGCGCCCGCCCACATCCGTGGGGATGTTGTTGTAGCGATATCGCGTCAGACGGCGCAGCTTGGCGTCACGATAGAAGGAGTAACCGCCTGCTTGGTGGCTCAGCAGGGCAAAGTATTGCTCGGAGCCAAGGTAGTTGATCCAGGGGTACGGGGTGTGCGGGGTTTCGATGACGTATTCGCGGGCTGCATCGTCGAAATGGCCGAATTTCATGGGGTGTGCTCCGGTCTGAGTCAGTGGATAGGCAACAGTTCCAGCCTACGCAGTGCCGTGGAATTCCGCTCGTTCCAACGCTGCGGCGCCGCTGGCCAGAACGCCTCACGCCGACGCGCCGCATTTTCTCCAGCGCGGGCATCCCGGTTGCTACCTTGCCGAGCGTGTCACTTTCATCGATACCCCAGCCCCAAGATCCCAACTCCCCCCTCGTCACCGCGTACACGCAGTTGCAAGCTGCGGTGGACCATTTAGGGCTCGACGAAGGCGCGCACGCGCGCCTGGCGATTCCTCACCGCGAGGTTGCCGTGGCGGTTCCGCTCCGGCGTGACAACGGTGAACTCACCGTGTACCGCGGCTACCGCGTTCAGCACAATATGGCTCGCGGCCCGTTCAAGGGCGGCCTGCGCTTTGCTCCTGAGGTGGACATTGACGAGGTCCGCGCCCTGGCCATGTGGATGACGTGGAAGTGCGCCGTGGCGGACATTCCCTACGGTGGCGGTAAGGGCGGCGTCAGCTTTGACCCCACCACGCACTCGGACGGTGAAGTGGAGCGCGTGACGCGGCGCTTTGCCATGGAGCTCTACAACATCATTGGCCCCAACATTGACATCCCCGCCTCGGATATCAACACCGGCGAGCGCGAGATGGCCTGGATCATGGACACCTTCTCCACGCATTACGGCTATACGCAGCCCGCCACCATCACGGGCAAGCCGCTGGAAATCGGCGGATCTTTGGGCCGCGCCTCTGCCACGTCTGCGGGCGTTGTCCACGCCACCGTGTCCGCTCTGGAAACAGACAATGACACCTGTGCCGGCAAGACCGTGGCCATTCAGGGCTTCGGCAAGGTGGGCTCCTTTGCTTCCGAACTGTACGAGGAACTGGGTGCCAAGGTGCTGGCCGTTTCGGACAAGTTTGGCGGCGTGTACAACGCTGGTGGCTTGGATGTTCCCAAGCTCATGGCCTGGGCGGACGCCGGCAACTCGGTTGCAGACTTTGATGGTGGAGACAAGATCACCAACGAGGAACTCCTCCACCTGGACGTGGACATCCTGTCCCCCTCCGCCACGGAAAACGTGCTGGATGGCGAAACCGCCAAGGGCGTGAAGGCCAAGTACGTGGTGGAAGGTGCCAACGGCCCCACCACTCCCGAGGGTGACGCAGTCATGGAAGCCAACGGCATCACCGTGGTTCCGGACATTCTGGCCAACGCCGGTGGCGTCATTGTCAGTTACTTTGAGTGGGTCCAGGCCCGTCAAATGTACTGGTGGTCCGAGAAGGAGGTGGGTGACCGCTTGAAGGACAAGATGATCTCCGCCTACGCCGCCGTAGCCAAGGAAGCCGCTGAATCCCAGGTGTCTCTGCGTGACGCCGCCACGTTGGTGGCCGTCAAGCGCGTATCCGAGGCGCAGCGCATCCGGGGAATCTTCCCGTAAGGCACTGCCGGATGGCTTCCACGTAGACTAGTGGTTATGACACTGAGAGCGCGTTCCGCAGGGAGCGCGCTCTTGGTGTTTCTTGCCCATCCCTCTTTTTCCTGCGCCTGGCCCGCTGGTCCGTTGTTTGTCCCTGGGTTCCGGCGCTCAGCGCATTCGTCGAACACCTCATTCGTCGCGCAGTCTCACACCGCAGCACGGCATCACACCGCATAACCCCGTGAATAGCACACCGAAAAAGGAATCACCATGACCGCCACCATCACCGTCAACCAACTGGGCTACCTGACCACCGGTCCCAAGGGCGCCACCATCCTGTGTGACAGCGAGCAGCCGTGCGCGTGGCAGTTGCTCGACGAATCCGATGCCGTGGTCACCGAGGGGATGACGCAGCCGCGTGGCGAGGACCCTACTGCGGGTTCCGGCGTCCATGTCATTGACTTCACCACCTGGGGACGCCCGGGGAGATTCCGCCTGAAGGCTGCCTGTAGTGACCTGAGTGACTGGTTTTCTGTGGGCGATGACCTCTACGCCGGCGTTCTGCACGATGCCCTGACACTGTTCACGCTGCAACGATCCGGGTTTGAGATCACTGAGGACATTGCCGGGCCCGAGTACGCCAGGGCGGCGGGGCACCTAGACGTGGCGCCCAACCTGGGCGATGGCGCCGTCAAGCCCCTACCAGCGGGATTGGCCGTGACGGATGATGGCGTTGACCTGTACGAGGGCTGGACCGGTGACTACACCGTGGATGCGCGCGGTGGATGGTATGACGCTGGTGACATGGGGAAATACGCGGTCAACGGCGGGATCTCCGTGGCCGGGTTGTTGTCCATCGCGGAGCGGGCGCTGCGCGGCGCAGCGGTTCCTTCCGCTTCCGTGGAGTTGGCATTGCAGGAGGCCACGTGGGAGTTGGACTTCATGTCCAGGATGCGCGTTCCCGCTGGTGAGCAGTACGCCGGCATGGTCCTCCACAAAGTGGCTGACCGTCAATGGACGGGATTGCCCACGTTGCCTGCGGATGACGCCGAAGTGCGGGATCTGCACCGGCCGTCCACCGCAGCCACGCTCAACGTTGCCGCCGTTGCGGCCCAGGCGGGCAGGGTATTCAGAGTCGCCTGCCCCGAGTTTGGCCAGGCCATGGAGGTGCTGGCGCGGGAAACGTATGCGGCGGCGCGTGCCAACGAGGTGATCCTGGCGCCGGACACCAATGTGCTCAACAACCACGGATCAGGGCCCTACAACGACACAGACATTGACGACGAATTCTATTGGGCCGCCGCCGAGATGTATCTGACCTTCGGCGAGGACGAGTTCCTGTCAGATCTTCGTGCTAACCCGTATCACCTGGGCGGGGACAAGTCCGCGTGGTCCGAGGTGGGATTCGACTGGCGGGACACCGCCGCCTGGGTGCGCCTGCAACTGGCCTTGGTGGACTCGGCCTTACCCGAGCGTGAGGATATCCGCGCGGACGTGTGCGCCCAGGCGGACGCGTTGATTGCTCAGGATGAACCCTTTGGTCAGTTGTACACCGCCACGGACAACGCCTACGCCTGGGGTTCTAACGGCATGATTGCCAACAACGCCGTCATTGTGGCTGCGGCGGCGGAGATTTCCGGCGAGCAACGTCACCGGGATGCGGCGCTGGCCGGACTGGATTACCTCTTTGGGCGCAACGCCCTATCCCTGAGTTACGTGACGGGATACGGGACGCGCTACGTGCGCAACCAACATTCGCGATGGTTCGCGCATTCGCTCGACGCCTCGCTACCGGAACCTCCCGCCGGAACACTCAGCGGCGGACCTAACTCCGGCTGCGGCGAGGTGGCGGAACACCTGGCCGGAGGGCCAGCGCAGTTGTGCTTCATTGATGACATCGGCTCCTACACCACCAATGAAATGACCATCAACTGGAATGCCGCCCTGGCCACCATCGCCGCCTACGCCGCCTCCTGCGGGCCCATAGAATCCCGCGTGTTCGCCTAAGGTTCCGGGTTGGTGGTACGGATCGGCGCTTGAGACCGAGCACCTACCCCCTTGTTCTGGGCCCGGATTACTCACCCGGATTTCGTCGTGGGCCCGGATTACTCACCCAATGGCGCTCTTTAGGTGAGTGATCCGGGCCCAGAACAGTTGAAACGACAGCGATCCGGGCCCAGAACGTTTTGACGCACACTCATCCGGGCCCAGAACTCTGTTTGTGGGCACTTCCTCCGAGGCGCTGAAGCACCAATGGGGTAGGCGCGCGTTCCAGTGAAATGCGCGGTGGTCATGGCACAGCCCGCAGGACAGTGTTAGTGCGTCGCGACTCTGGTGACAGCGGCGCAGCCGGACCTCGTTATGAGGGCGCAGCGTTACTGACAGCAGCCCTAGGCGCGGTGGCGGCCTCGGCCTCCTGCGCGTTGGGGAACGGTTTGCAGGCCCGGCCTGGTGACAAAGACAACGCCGAGCAATGCCGTGAGTGCCGCAGTCAGCAGGATAGTGGCACTGACACCTGTGATGGTTTGCCACCCGCCAGGGCGGTACGGCCCGCTTCCGGGCGGGTTGCCTCCAGGCGGGGTGGGGTTGTTGAACCGGTTGTCCACGGTGATGGACACGGCTTTCCCATCGCCCACCACCACGCGGGCTCGTTTGGCGTTCTGAGCATCCGCAGGCGAATAGGTGATGGCGTCAGCCCCGCTGGAACCCGTTTCCGTCAGCACACACTCGGCTCCTGTAGGAAGGTTCTTATACGTCACGGGCTTGCCCGCCACAATCTTCCGCGTGGCTCCACCGGGAATACTCACCGATTTGCCGTTCCACGTACAGGCCAACTTCACGGTGAAGGAATCCGGAGCGTACTTGTCCGCACCGGTGCCGGAGAGCGTCTTGGTCACTTCCACACTACCCACCTGGTAGGTGTTGGTTGCTCGGATGCCTACCGTCTTATCCTGCTCGATGGTGACCTCACCAGACGCGCTCTGGTCCGCATTGGACGCCGGTGACGGCACGTACTCCACCACGTGGGCGCCGGCCGTTTCTGTTTCCTTCAGGGTACAGATGGTTCCGGGGAGGAACGGACCGTACTTGGTGGAATAGTCCGGCGCAGACAAGGTGCGTACCGCTCCCCCGTAGGAGTCCGGAGCCACTGTCTGCCCGTCCTTCACACAACTCAACGTGACCTCAAATGGTCCCGCACCGTAGAGACCGGCACCCGGTCCAGCAATGACCTTCTTCACCTCAAGGTCACCGGTACCGAACGAGTTGTCCACCTGATAGGCCGCAAGGGGATCCTTTCCGACGGTGATGTTGGCCTGATCCGGCTTGGAAGTGTTGGCCGGAACACCTGGCTTCCCCGCAGTGATGTCATTGACCCAGTGCGAGGACGCACCGCCATCATCCGCTTCCGTGAGCACACACCTGGCACCCTTGGGCAGATCATGGAATTGCAGCGTTTGGCCAGGTTGCAGCGGGTAGTCCGCAGAACCTGATGGGTTCTGCGCAACCTGGAGTGAACCGTCCGGGAACAAGTACGGATCAGGAAGGTCCGCCGTGTCAATGACCTGGCCAGCTTTGGAACCCAGTCCGTAACGGCAGGTCACGTGCGCGGTGAACACGTCCGTGAGGTGATCTTCGGCCGCCGGACCCATGACCTCCTTGGTCACGGAGAAGCCTGCCACCTCAAAGGTGTTGGTGAAACTCACGGAAACTTCAGGACCGGAACCCGTAGCGTCAACAATAGCTACCTGCGCCTCGTTGGTTGCCCCCGGCTTCACGCCGGAGCCGTCACCCGTGGTGACCGCAGTGGAGTTGGCACCACCATCACCCGTTTCTGTGACGGTGCAGATGGCGTTCAGCGCAATGTGGTCAATAGTGGTGGACCACGGTGCTTGCGAGGTATCACCGCCGAGGGTGACATTGCCGTCCCACACGGTGGTGAGTCCTTGACCCGTGTCCGCCACGCACTTCACGTGGAAGGTAAACGGACCGTTCCCCCACGCGTCCGCACCGTATCCATCAATCGCCTTGTTGATGGTCAGCGAGCCGGAATCGTAATCATTTTGAACATAGACGTTCACCGGCACCGCGGACTCCGGCATGGTGAAGTGCAGGGAGTCTCCGTCACTCCAGGTGGCGCCCTTGTCCCCATCAATGCGCACCATCATCTGCACGTCATCGGCTCCAGCTCGGTTGAACTCGGTGAGCAAGCACGCGGAGTTGGGCAGTACGCCAGCAACGTCCCACACGTTCCAGTGCGAGTTGGTGGTGGGCCTGTCAAAGACGTAGACCGACTCGTCCTTAATGGGCGGATAGAGATCGGCGTTCCCCGTGGCAACCCAATTCTCGTAATCGGCTTCCGTTTTCCAACACTGGAGCCGGAGTTCAAACGGACCGTAAGGAATGGGATTCCCGTCCTGGTCCAAAGGCCGGTTCCCGTAGGCCGGGTTGGTGTCAGCCGTGGGCACCATCTTCTCGATTTGCAGCGTAGACGGCTGGTAATCGTTCGTGACAATCACCACATTACGTTTGGGATCCGACGAGATAGTGACCGGGTTCGGAGTAATGGTGGTGCTCGTTTGCCCGAACTGGCCTTCCGAGATGGTACACACCGCACCGATGGGAAGGCCCTTGAATACGGCGGGGCTTCCCGGCTTGAACTGACGCCACAGGCTGCCTGGAACCGGGAACGGCCCAGGGGTGCCGTCCGGGTTGGGGGTGCCGGACCACACGCAATCGAGTTTCACCCAGAAGGTGGTGCTGTCAGCATCGGCATCGCTGATCGCTTGATCGTCGCCCGTGATGAGTTTGTTGATGGTCAACGAGCCCACGTCGAACGTGTTGTCAATGGCCACCTTCACCGTGTTGCTCTTGCCCACGGTGACAAACTGCGGGTTGACCGATGTGGTCTGCGCGCCTTGAGAGTCCGTTTCCACAATCAGGCAGGTAGTGCCGGTGGGTAGGTCCGTGAACTTCACCGTTTGGCCAGCCTTGATTGTTGCCGGACTGTTCGGCACGTTGACCGTCTTCCCGCCGTAACTGCAGAACAGGGTGATCTCAAACTCGGTGTTGCTGTTCATCAGGCCCGAGGCGGAGCCGCTGACCGTCTTGGTGACATCAATCTCACCGAGCGTGAACTCGTTGGTCACGTTCAGGTCCACCGGGTTGCAGGTGCTGGGATCGTTGACGGTGATGGTGTTCACCAATGTCAAGCCAGCATCGGCAAAGGGGGAACTGGGGTTGGTGGCCTCTTGAGTCTCTGCTGCGGCCGTGATGGTGGTGGGGCAGTTATGGCTCCCGTCCACCGTGACGGGGTTGGGCGAGATTGCCACGGATTGCGCTCCACCCTGGTCCGTTTCCGTGAAGAGACATTTGGCACCATCAGGAAGCGGTGACAGCACCACGTCCCAATTGTTAGCCGCTGAGAGGACAAACTTGGGCCCGCCATACAGGTACGGCGGAATCACGTTGGACAGATCCGGCTTAGGGGCGTTGCCGCCGCCCGTCCAGCACACCGAGGTCACGGTGTAGGTGGGCGTGGTGCCATCCGGCCAGGGTCCTTGGCCCCACAGAGTGCCGCCGTCACCGGTGAACTTCTTGTTGATCCGCAACGCGCCAGCGTCAAAGGTGTTGGTGACGGTGACGGTCACTTCCGGGTTGTTGGCTGGAATCGGCGGTATGGCGTCCGGGTTGCCGTGATCGCCAATGATGACCGGGTTCTGGTCAAATGCCACTGTGGTGGCCCCAGCGGTATTCGTTTCCGTGATGGTGCAGGACGCTCCCGTGGCAATATGGTCCTGGCTCCAGGTCCAGCTTGTGTCCAGGCTCGGATCACCTGAGGGCAGAGTGAAATCTCCCTGCCACACCGTGACCGGCGGCGTGGTGGACACACCATCCGTATCAAGCGTGCAGACCACATGGAAATCAAACGGACCGTTGCCGTACGGTGACACGCCATCGCCTTCGCGATCCTTGGTGACCGTCAGCATGCCGTCGCCCATGATGTTGTCGGCCGTGAACGCGAGCGGGGGTTCCTGACAGAAGTTCGGCTGGCTGGCATCACTGGCCTGGGTGTCAGAACCACACTGAGCCAAGGGAGTCCAGAACCCAATCCTTCGAGAGTCAGATCCAGGCGTGATGGTGCCTGGGGGCCACGGGACCGGAGTGGCTGTGTTGTCAATCTGACTGGGATCCACATCCCACGCGGGGAAGGAATAGGTATTCCCATCCTGCTGCCATGGATCACCCGTGAGGCCCTTGCCTACCGGACTCTCGTCATAGGTGGCACCCCAATCCGTCTGGAGACCTGTGGCCCAGTTCACCTCGCGGATCTCGCAGTAGCTTTCTGGCGGAATGACCTCGAGCGTGGCGATGGTCTGCCCATCCTTCACCTGCCCCGGCAGCCACAGCGGCGGGCAGTCGGTAGTGGCCGGGTTGCAACTGGGTGCGTGGAAATCTGAAAGAGTGTTCTTCAGGACTTGGGTATCAAGGTCTCGCTGCCAGCACATGATCTCAAAATCGAACGGGCCGTACTTGATGGGCTGGCCGTTCTGATCCACGGCATCAGAATCCACACTCTTGGTCAAGGTGGCGTTGGACTCGCCATACACGTTATTGACACTCAGGGTCACGTCCGGGCGGTACGTGGGGCTCCCCACAATCACCTCACCGGAGCAACCTGCTACCCCCAGGCCCTCAGTGCCATTCCAACTATCACCTACAGGCGGGCACTGGTCTGGCGTCAACGTGGAGGGAGGTGCGTAAATGGTGCCCTCGCGGTTGGTGTTTTCCTCGGCCACCACACAGTGAGCCCCAAAGGGAAGATACTTGATGGATTGAATGGGGCCGGGGGTGTTGGGGGCCAACGGGTTAGGTGGCTTCAGCAGATAGGGGTTCCCCGGTACGTTGAGGAGTTCGTCAACGCCGGCGTTGTAACCCGAGCCGTTCAGGCCGTTTTCTATCCAGCAGGTGACCCACGCCTCGTAATTGGGGCGCACGCGGTTCTCGTCATTCCATCCCGCACCGGAAATCATCTTGGACAGGTCCAACTCGCCCGCAGGATACGTCACGCCAACCTTGCGAACCTCGGTGGCACCAAGAGCAGTATCCTGGCCCGTTTCTGGGTCTGTAGCAGTTCCGGAAGTAGCCACCGTGTTCCAGGCAATGGGCCAACCATCCGGAGCCAGGTCCTCAGGAAGGGTTCTGGTTTGGAACTGGATTTCCGCAGTTTGGCCAGGAGCCAGTGCGGCATCAAAGTTCATGGTGAAGCGCAGGGAGAGAACGTCAGGGTTGTCTCCCGTGGAGGTGAGTGGCGCCCAATCGTTCAGGCCGCACGCTGAGGTGTTCGGCGAGCCCGGGGTTTGCTTACCCGCAGCACACACGGCCACGCCAGACGAATAGTCCACCGTGAGCGTGCCCGTGGACACCGTGTTCCCGTTGGCGTCCTTCACTACCAGTACCGGGGTGCCCGTGAAGATGGGGTGCCATTCGGTCAGGCGATCTCCCTGGACAATGACACCCTTGTCACCCACGTACGGAAGCACGTCCACCGAGACCAACTGAGTCACGGGCATGGTGCCCACGTTTTCAATGTCAAACTTCCACGTTTCCGTGTCACCAGGAATGGTCACGGGGACACACGGGTTGCGGTAGTACCCGGCATCATCGGCCTTGTCCAGGCAGTACGTCCACTTCTGGGCATCCGGAATGGTTCCTCCGCCCGATACCAGATAATCAGGCCGCACCATCACGTCACCAGGGACCTTGGTGGGCGTCACACCCGTCAAGGTAGACGGAGGAACATCAGCCTTGACAGCCTTGTACGCCGCAATGGCCGTTCCTGGTTCCAGAGTATTAGTGACGTCATAATCGCACTGGTACATGGAATCGTTTGCTGGAGTGGTCCACGGCACGGTGGCTCCATTACAGGTATCCAGCGGCGGGGGCGGGTTGAGCGGCTTGCCCGTATTTGGATCGCGAGGACCAGCAATGTCAATCTCGGCGTCATTGCTGATCTCAGAGTGAGCTTCAACACCGGGCCGCACCATCATGGTCAGGGTGATGGTGAGGGTCTGCCCCACTTCCAGCACCGTCCCTGAGGGTGGCGTGAAGGAGACGCGGCAATCGCCAACACTCAGCGGATCATCAGCCGTCCAGGAGCCAGCGGCTGTGGGAAGATCCGGCCCGCCGTTCGTCGTCGCAGTGCCGGAGAGGCCAAAGGACCATGGGGGCACCGTGGGATCCTGATCCGGGTCCCACATCAACGGACACACGCCATCCACGGGCGTGATGTTGTCCGTGAAGACGGGATCCGTGATGGGGCGTTCGCCGTTGTTGGTGTAGGTGAGCGTGTAGGTAATCAGCGAACCGGGAGTGAACTTTTGGCCGTTGGGAGTTTTCCCCACGTTCACCGAGGTGCGCAGGTGGTCATAGGTGTAGTTAGCGCTGGCAGTGTTGTCCGCCGTCAACCGGTCACCTTGACCAATAGTCACGGATTCACCATGGGAGCTCATGGTGTTGCGGGTTACGCCCACGGCGTTGGAGCCGTAGATGCCGTTGCCCGGTGACACGGTGGTTTTGTTGTCCTCACCGGGTGCCATGGTCTGGCCGTACTCGGTGGTGGGAACGGGAACACAGGCCGCGTCATTGGGGTCATCCGTGCCCGAGGACCGCAAACAGTGCCGGCGCACCACGTTGAAGTAGGCGTACGCCTCGGCGTGGATGGGGTTGGCCCACGCGCCAAAACTGGTGGTGTAGGACGTGAACCGCACGCCCGTGATGTCCAGAACACCCATGGCGTTCTGCAGGAACGCCGCTGCGCGGTTGGCAGAATCGCCAGCGTTGGTGGAGGCGGTGAGATCACTGATGGACTGGCAGGTCCACTTGCCGCCCACGCCACTCGCAGTACCGCTGTTATTGGTGCCGTCATCCGGGGTTCCGCCGCCGGTGCTGGGCAGGAGGCCAGGCTGCTGCGGATCTGCGACGAGAGTGGTCAGGTTGGACGTTCCTGGGTCTGACGCCACCACGGTGGCATTGCTGAAAGTCCCGCCGGACAGGAAACACGCCTGGATGTACCGCACGGGAGCGTTGGTGCCCGGAATGACCGCACCGGCAAAGTTGAACTCGTTCCAGAAGGTAGGGTCATCATCTTCCACCGTGACGGATACGGGCGCCGTGGTGCCGGTGGGTGTTGCCCCAATGAGCACCTTCACTGGGGAGTAGTCCCCCTCCTTCTGGGAGGCAGGGGTGAGCGTCTTGCGGTTGGACAGCCCAAAGGAGCCTTCATCAAGGCCCACGTTGTCCGTACCGTCACCGCAGGCGTACCGCTTGTACCCAGGATCAGTGGGCTTCAACGGATTGGGGCACGTGCCGGGCGGATCCACATCCGCCACCTGGCCCTCGGCACGGTTCCAGATGGGAGCGTCCGCCACGGTCACCGCCGAGCCGTCCCCGCGGTGGTTCTGGCGGAGCCGCATGTCAAAGGTGAGTTTGGCTTTGGCACCGGGGGCAATACGCCCTCCATGGAACACCACGCGGATACCGGCAACGCCCGCTGGGCTGGACAGCAAGCATTGTTCACCAAGAAGTTGGCTTCCCCCGGTTCCCATCACCTGGGCGGTGGTGAATGGGCCTACCTCGTTGCCGGCACCGCACTTGAGGAACACTTCCGTCTTAGAGTTATCGGCGCCAGCAGGTGGAGAGATGGCCACAATGTTGCTGATGTCAAAGGTGTCAAAGGCGTCCGTGTAATCGCCTACGCCGTCCGTGGCGTAGTTCACGGGGTCCGTGATCTGCAGGGTGTCCACGTAACCGGGCGTGGTGTTGGTAGTGGTGATGTCAGTGCGAATGGTGGGTGGAACCACGCCGCCGCCACCCCAGTTGGGAATCGCTACCGTATCCGGCGTAATGGTTTTGGTGGTGGTGGTGGTCAGCGGGATGTCCTTGATCAGTACCGTGTCCGAATCCTGATCCGTGTCACACCCACCATTGCCGAGTGGCAGATTATCCGGGCAGGCTTCCAACCCGGCAACGTTGTTGACAAGGCCGTTACTGCTGGTGTTGTACACGTCCTTGGCCAACACAGGTGATCCGTCAGAACGTTTGGTATCCCGAACCACCCAGTCCATGGTGATGGGGCGAGAATTGCTGTCCGATCGTGCCACGCCGGAGCCCACCGTGGGAAGGAATTGGTTATTAGCGTTCAGCGTAGCCTGCCGCGTGGGGCTTTCCACAAACACGATCCGGATTGCCTGGGCGGCTGCCTGTTGCGCCGCTGTCAGGGATACGGCAGGCATCTTGCCGTCGCACTGCCCGCCCGGAGCAACCCCGGCAGTGGTGTAGTTAGCGGGACTTGCATTACACGGGCCGAGCGGTTGCCAGACTGAACCATCCCAGTATTCAACCGCTGCAACGGCGTCATACTTCATGTATGGGTCCTGCGCTGGAGTGATGGCTCGGATCCCTGTGAGGTTGAAGGCGTCAAAGAAACTGTTGGCCAGGTCCGTGCTGGACGTGGGTACCGGTGTCATATCCGTGATGGCTACGGTGTCATATCCGGACAGACCACCCGTGGACCATCCGATGGTCAGCGGGAACGTATCCCCCGAGCGCTCGTAGACCGTGGTGGGGTCCGTGAGGCTGGGGAACGAATTAGACGCGCCAAAGTTCTTGTCAATCATGTTTCCGGGGCCGTCAGGCAGCGGAAGAACCGGAATCTCGCCGGGGCCATCTGGGCCGTTGAGATCTCCGGGGTTGTCACAGTCCGTGTTGTTGGGGTCTGCAATCTCTGCGGGCGTACACTCACCAGTTCCCGAGGTGGCAATGTTCTCGATGGTTTGACCGTCATCGCCAATGACAATGGGCGTGCCATCTCCGCGGTGATCTGGACGCAACTCTGCCGTGTAGTTGGGGGCAAAGTTGGTTCCGGGTGGGAATCCCTCCGCGTCACAACCGGGCGCACCCGTGTTGTACGTGTAGATGAAGCGGATGCCACCTGTGGTGTCCTTCAGCGAATCCGGGAAGGTGGCGTTGGCCGTTCCTGGGCCTGTCAGCGGGATGTTGCCACCGGACCAGTCAACCCACGTGCCCGTTGTGGTGTCATAGCGCTGGACTGTCAGCGTGGCACAGGCAGGAACCGGCGTGCCCACAATGCCTGTGAGGTCAAAGTAATCCCACCATTCGGAGTTCCCGGGATCATTGGGATCCTGCAGAATCACCTGCGGCGCATCGCCCGTGGAGAAACTACCGTCTTCGGCTCCGGGGCCGCTGGGGTACGGCTGCGTTCCACCCGTGAGGCCTACCAGTACGCCTTCGCCAGGGTTATCAAAGATTTGACCTGGGTTGACTTCCTTACCCACGTAGGTATTCACTACATCGTCATAGATGAACAGATTGTCATCGTCGCAGGCGTCAGCATCGGAGGATCCACTCAGCGTTCCTGTGACACAAGCCTCGTTGGGGACTACCTCCATGTCCTTGATGTCCTCATTGGCCACCACGTCAAAGGGGACGTTGGTTCCGCACCCCTGGCCGATGGTGCCGTCAAAGTGGACCTCAAAGGCCACCACATCGGCATTGGTGTGGGGCGCGGTGGGTGCTGGCGTGCCGCCGTTGGCAAAGGAGACGGTCTCGGATGAACCATCGGCGTAGTAGAAGGTGACGCTGGCGCTGGTGATATTTGTCCCGTTGCAGGATGACGGCGGGTAATTGATGGCGCCAAAACCGTCAAAGGTGAGGCGATCATCAAGGCCAGTACCTACGGGCGGGAAGTAACTGCTGGGCTCATAGACAGTCAACCCATCCAGCGATTGTGTGCCATTATTGGTCACGGCAAGGCCCACGGTAGAGGAGGTTCCCGCCGTGATCACATTGGGCTTGAAGCCCTTGGTGATCCCCACGGAAATGTCATTGGAGAGCAACGGTTGGTTGGCATTATCCGTGGCGTGTGCCGTACACGTACCGGGAACGCACGTGTCCATGGTGACGTCCGACGACGCCTGGTTGTCAATACCCTTGGAGGGATCCAGTTTGGTCACATTGTTGTTGGTGGTGGTGTCCACTGGGAGCGTGCAGGTCACACCTGCGGGAACTCCGGGGATGGTCACGCGGATGCCCCACACGGGACTGGGCTGAGTACCGGACCACGCTCCGGGCGCCGTCCCACCAAAATACTCAATCTTGGGTGTGCGGGTGACGCCATCGTCACAGGTCAGAGCGCCAACAGTGCCCATATCCAGGTAGTAGAATGGGTTCTTGGAATCATTGGTGGGGTTGCCAGGACCGGCAGGATCCTGAATGACCAGGGTGCCCGAACCGTTGGAGGTATTGGTACCTCCGATGTTCATTCCCACATCTTGACCGGGCTTGGCCGTGACGGCTGTCCCGGGATTGAAGTCCTTGATGGCCTCCGTACCCGCCTGCGAGGGAATGCTGGGTTTGGCATCAGCAGTGTCCGATGAGTCAGCAAAGTTGTCACCCTCAAACCAACCCTCGTTGGTGATGGTCTTGCCGTTGAAGTCAACAGGAGCATCCGCGGGGAGACACACGGTGATCTTGACTTCCACCGTGCTTCCGGCATCCAGGCCAGGCCCGCCGGAGAAGCTATCCGTAAAGGTTACGTTGACATCGTTCCCCGTGAAGTACGGGGGGCTGGAACTTCCCGCTGGCGAGACCGTCACATTGCTCACTACGAGTGGCGGGGGCACGGCGTCATTCAGTTGAGCACCTGCACACCCATCAGCATCAAGGGCTGAGCAGGTGATGGCCAGGGTGTAGTCAAAGCAATCGCCCGGCTTGAGGTTCCCGGCCGAGGGCGGGGCCTGCTTGGTGACCGTTCCCACGGCGCCGTTGGTGGTGGACGGATCCGGGAGGAAGCCGCCCGTTGCCGTGATACTGGCGTCCGCTGCGGTGATGGTGGCATCCGCAGCAAGGACCCCCGTTCCAAAGATGCTGATGGCCGGGAAAACCGGGGCCGCATCAAACGGAGCGGGAGCAGCGGCAGCAAAGGCCAGCCAGGGGGAGGCGGCGAGTATGGGGGTAGCGGCGTTCGCGTTCGACGATTCACTCAGGCCATTGCTGGCACTGTCATTCGCTCCGGCGTTGGCGTTGCTGCCGGGGTTGGATGTTTGTGTGGGCGCGGGGGTATCGCTGGGCGCAGGGGTGGCTGAAGCGGCGGGGGTGGGACTCTGCGCGGGGGTCTGCGACGGTTCTGGGTTGCTGCTGGGTGCCGGAGTGGCACTAGGTGAAGGGCTCGTCGTAGGGTCTGCCGGAGCGGGCGATGGGGCGGGGTCCGGGCTACCTGTGTTATCCGTGCCATCTGTGGCGTCCGGGTTAGCCGCGGGATCGCTCGGGTCCGGGGAGGAGGTGGGCTCATCATCGTCGGGCGTAGAGGAACTGGGAGCCTCCGATGGGCTGGGGGTATCGCCGGGCTCACTGGGCTTGGGACTGGCTGTCGGCTTGTCCTGCTGCTCGTCCCCTTCTGCATCTCCCCCGTCATCGCTGGGGATCGAGATGGTAGCCCCGTTGATGAAGGAGACTTCCTCAAAGTTTCCGCCCGTTTCCGGGTCTGTGGTGAGGAATGCCTCGTTAGTCAGCGTGAATCCGTTAAGGTCTGGGTCCAGGTCCGGGTCCAACATGGTGGTGATGGCAATCTGCACCGGTTGCTCATGGACCAAGCCCACGGGGGCATCAGGGTCATCAGGCGTGTCAGACAACGGGGTGGTGAACGCAAT
>JAIRQO010000026.1 GCA_031256435.1 Cellulomonadaceae bacterium | reverse complement strand
GAACAAACCATCCTTCCCAAGCCGTCCATTACGCTGACCAAAACGGCGGATACGGATGACGATGGCCAATCCGATGCCGGGTCCGTGAGCGCCGTGGGGGACCCGATTGACTACTTTGTCACCATCACCAACACTGGTCCCGTGGCGCTGGACATGACGAGCATTCTGGACGACTTCCTCACCAACAACAGTCCCCCGGACTCCTTCACGTGCCCCTTCTATCCCGCGCCCGTCACCGATCAGGTGTTGGACCCGGGGGAGGCCGTGGTGTGTACAGGGCAGCACCTGACTACCGAAACGGACCTCACCAACGGCTACATCACCAACCTTGCCAGCACTCTGGCCGATCCCGTGTACAACGCGTCCTATGCGGCCCTGGCGTCCTGCCCGGTGGGTTCCACCACCAATGATGCCGGAATAATCCCGTCCCCAGGATGCCCCGCCACCACCAGCACTTACACGTATCCCAATCTCGTTGACGCCCAGGATGCCGTGTCCGTGTTTGTGGACCTGCCCTTTGTCCCACCCGTCATCAACGATCTCCCGCTCACCGGCTGGGATCACCCGTTCCCCTTCGAAGCCGTAGGCACCACCCTGGCACTCACCGCCATCGCCACCTTCCTCATCACCACCCGCCGCCGCATCGCCGTCACCTGATTGTCACTCAGTTGATCGAAAGTGTGCGGTCGGCGCGGGCGGCTTCGGCTGGGCGGTGTGTGGCGTACACCACGGCTCGGTTGGTGGTGCGAGCGTGGGTGATGAGGGCCTCGATCACGTGGTCGGCAGTGTCACCGTCCAGGTGCTCTGCAGGTTCGTCAACGAGGAGCACCCGCGCGGGCGACAACAGTGCGCGGGCAATCAACAACCTGCGGCGTTCGCCGCCAGAAACCGTTGCCCCATCAGTCCCGAGCATGGTGTTCAATCCCTCGGGAAGAGCCTCGGGCCAGGTGATGAGGTCTACGGCACTGAGCGCCTTACGGGCCTCGTTTGCGGTGAGATCGGCGCGAGCCACGCGCAGGTTCTCCAGCACCGTGGTGTGGAAAATGTGACCGTCTTCTGCGGCAAACAGGGTGCCCTCGTTGGGTGGGCCACCGCCCGTCGTACTGCCATACGTCACCGTGCCAGCGAGCGGGGGAAGTAATCCCGCAGCCGTCATCAACAGCGTGGTTTTTCCGGCACCAGAGGGCCCGACGAGTGCCACGGCATCCCCGCTGGTGAGGGTGAGGTTCACGGATTGGCACACCGCATCACCTCCCGGCCATCCAGCAGACACCTCCCGGAGTTCCAGCAGCGTAGTACCGAATTGAAGGTGGTTTCGACCGTCGCTCGCGTTGCTCGCTGGCTCAACCACCGGGGTGGTTGGCCACTCGTCGCGCACCGGGCGGTTGAGCCAGGCCACGGAGTGGCCATCGGCGTTGTCCTGAGCCTGACGTAGGGTCGAAACCCCTGATGCGGTGAGGTGGCTCTGCTCGTGGGCCCCGGAGTTCGCAGTGCGAACGTCTCGAAACCACGAGGCTTCGGTATTCTGACCATCACGAGCCTCAGAACCTGCATCCAGCAACTCCGCGATGCGCCGTGCGGATTCCCGAGACCTACGCCACTGAATCGCGGCGTCCGGCAGCGTACTCGTCGCCTCAAAGACGGCCAGCGGCGTCAAGACCACCACGGCCAAGTGAACATCGAGCAGCGAACCATTCTGGACAGCAACCGCACCCAGGGCAAGCGCGGCGATCACGGCCAGCGTCTGTGCTCCGGCGCTGATCCCCGCCGCGATTCCGGACGTACGAGCACCCTCATGTCCTGCCGCGGTCAGAGCGGCATCCGCGCGCTGCAGTCGTGCAATCTCGCGCGGCAATTGACCGGACACGCGCAGTTGCTGGCCGTCCTCCAGAATCCCGAGCACTCGGGCTGTCACCTCGCTGCGTGCTGAGGCCGCTCGCACTTCCGTCTGCGCCGAGCCTCGGGCGGACAACACGGGTGACACTATTCCGGTCAGGACAAGGCACCCGAAGAGCCCCAGGCCAGCCAGGGGGAGGAGCGAGCCGACGAGAATCACCGACCCCGTCCCCACCAGGGCGGCAACCCCCACGGGGACCAGGCCACGGACCACCAGGTTGCCCACTTCATCCACATCCGTGCCCACGCGGGTGAGGAGATCGCCACGTTTCAGGCTGGCTATCCCCGTGATGGGCCCCCGGGCAATGGCGTCATAGAGGTTGGCCCGCAACGAGGCCATCCCGCGCAGGGCTACATCGTGAGAACATAACCGTTCCAGGTACCGGAAGATTCCTCGGCCCACACCAAAGGCTCGTACCGCCACCACGGCCACGGACAGGGTCAGCACCGGGGGCATTTGCGACGCCCGAGCGATCAACCACGCTGATACCGCTGCCAGGGCCACCGAGCACCCCAGTGCCACCGTTCCGGCCAGCACGGCTCGGATGGCTCGCCACGGGGAGACCTCCAGGAGAGGGATGAGCGAGCGGAGTTCCGGTGGCATCAGGTTCATGGCGTCACCTTGGATAGTTCCGGTGAGGTGTGGGTGGAATGGACCTCAATCACCTGATCCGCGAGGCGGATGAGCGACTCTCGATGTGCTATGACCACAACGGTGCGCCCGGCGTCCCGCCAGGCGTTGCACGCATCGAGAATCACCTGTTCTCCGGCAGCGTCCAGGTGGGCCGTGGGTTCGTCGAGAATGATGACATGAGGGCCTGGGATCGGTGCAGGGTTGGCCTGAGGCTGCTCAGCAACCAGCGTGCCAGCAGTAAGCAGGCCCGAGGCGAGGGCAACGCGTTGGCGTTGGCCCACGGACAGGCCAACCCCGCCGAGGCCTATGCGTGTGTTCCAACCGTGGGGGAGTGTGGCCACCACCACGTCCAAGCCTGTCAGGCGCGCGGCGGCCTCCAGAGCGTCATCTGAGGGGCCGGCGTCTGAGGAATCGGCATCTGAGGGGCCGGCCTCGGTTGATTCCTCGCCACACACGGCTTCGCGTATGGTTCCTGGAGAGAGAGCAGGCCGTTGCGGAATCCACAGAACCCGCTTCCACCAATCCTCCACCCGCGCACAAGGCAGGGTCACGGTCCCCCTGTCCGGGGTGAGGAGTCCGAGCATCAGCAGAGCCGTGGTGGATTTTCCACTTCCCGTAGGTCCCACCAGCGCCACTATCCGGCCACCGTCCAGCGGGATAGTGGCCGTGAGGCCGGAGGGCGCATCCACTGCGCGATCCCCAGCGTGAACCGAGACGTTGTCCAGAATGATCGTGTCTCCAGAACCCGAGTTCGCTGGAGTCTGTGGGGAGAGATCAGGCATCGGGGTTTCGACCGACGGCACGAACGTGCCTGGCTCAACCGCCGATGATTCGTCGTCGAGAATGGCGAACGCTGCTGATGCCGCTGCCAATCCGTCCGTGGACGCGTGGAACTGCATGGCAACCTGACGCAGGGGCAGGAAAACCTCGGGGGCAAGCATGATGCAGACCAGCCCCGCAAAGAGGGTCATGTGGCCCTCAACGAGGCGTAACCCCACGGATACCGCAACAATCGCCACGGAAATGGTGGTGACCAGTTCTAACACCATGGAGGACAGGAAGGCGATTTTGAGGGTCCCCATGGTGGCCTGCCGCGCGGCGTTGCCCAGACTCCTGACTCGGGCTCCTGGTCCCATCTCCCGGCCGTAGGCCTTCAACGTGGGCAACCCGGCAAGGAGGTCCAGCACCTGGCTTCCAAGACGATTGATGACGGCGAGGCGCTTCTCGGACGTTCCAGCGGTCATTTTGCCGATGAGTGTCATGAATACGGGAATCAGGGGGACGGTGACCAGGCAAATCACCAGGGTCAACCAATCGACGAATCCCAGGACAATCAGGACCGCGGGAGTGACCAGGGCGGCGAGCCACAGCGCAGGAAGGTAGCGCGTGAGGTACGGGATGAGCGCGTCAAGGCCACGGGTGGCCAGGGTTGCTACGGCTGCGGAATCCTCGTCGCTTCGTCGAGGGCCCAGCGTGACAGCGTGGCGAATCACCCGTTCGCGCAGGTCAGCAACCGTGTTGGCAGCCGCGCGAGCGGAGAGGCGTTCCTGCGTGAAGGCCACCACGGCGCGGGCAATGGCTATCAGGCCCAGCGCCCACAATCGTCGAACAAGCAACGCGCTGTCAAGATGATGATGGGTGACGAGCGGAGCCACCGCGCTGGCCACCACGAGGGCCTGGATGATGATGAGCGCCGCAGACGCCACGCCCGCGAGTGCCGTGAGGATCACATAGTGGCGCGCAGCGGGGACCTCGCGGATGAGGCGCGGATCAAGGGGCGCGGGCACGGGATAAAACTACCGGGTACGCGGGTGCAGTACGGGGATCAGCGCGGCGGGGCCATGAGTTTGCGAAACCTTGCTGCGGCCTCTCCCCGCCGTGGGCCAGGATTACTCACGTATGAGTCGCCGTGGGCCCGGATTAGCCACCTAAAGCGCCTCTTTGGGTGGGTAATCCGGGCCCACAAGGATCCGAAGCACCGCGATCCGGGCCCACAAGCGAACCCCCACGGCACGCCCGAACCATCCACACCTTCTTGCCGCTAACCCGATAGCCCCCGATCGCTCGCCGTGGGGGTGTAGACGTACTCGTATGAACCCTCGTACGCGTACATACACACCCCCACGGCAAAATCTCCGTACCTTAGGGCAGGTTTGGAGCAGGTGATGTTCTATGTACGACGAAACTGCGGGTTGGTTCTGGTGGGACCTGGGGTTGTTGCACGTTGGTTGCATGAACGGCAAGATGTAGCCCCCAGATGCGTTGGATCCGCCGTGGGCAAACAAAAAACCCGCTGTTTCCAGCGGGTTGTGCGGTACCCCGTGTTCCTCGCAATCCTGCGGATTGCTCGTCAACGGGGCACTCATCTCGCCACATGAGAATGTAAACATTCTCATGGGCTCAATTTCGTACCCCGTCTTACGACGGTGTCCCTTGCCTCGGTCACGTGGATAAGTGCTAGCACCTTCCACGGACTCTCGGCTGCGGTACCCCGTACGGGATTTGAACCCAACGTAGGCGCCGTTCTCCACGCATATAAATGCCGCTTTGCCAGCGTTTATCGAGGTAGTTCGACGTTGAAACTCGCGAGAAGTTTCAGGTGAATATTGCCTCGGTGTGACCTCGGGTCACACGGATATCTGTCTGCCAGGGCGACGGCGGTGCCGGCGGTGCACCTAAGATCGGATGGTTGAGCCAGCGCCGCCAGGCGCGTCGGTCGAGACCACCGTAGACACAACAAATACCCCCTCCCACGTTGGCGCGGGAGGGGGTGTGTTGGTTCAGTCCGGGTTACCGCAGGGACTTCTTGTGGCTGGGGTAGCGGCGTTTTCCGGCCCAGATGCCTTCTTCTTGGCCTTCGGTGGCGTAGGTGTTGCACTCAGCGATGACGGGACAGTGGACGCAGATGCGCTCGGCTTTCTTTGTGCCGCCGCGTAGCGCATCGGGAAAGAAGAGTGTGGGGTCTGAGTCCCGGCACGCCGCATGGTTAACCCACGCTCGTTGCCGCTCGATGACTTTCCTGCCGGTCATGAGGTGGGCCGGTAGATGGTGCCGAGACCACCGATGATGGTCATGCCGCAGGTGGTGATGGCTCCGGTAACGGAAGCGACGCGGGTGGCGGTATCGGGGTCGCAGAGGGTGCCGGTGATGCCGATGATGAGGGTTCCGATGGCGCCGAGGACCAGGCCGATGATGTAGGCGGTGGAGCGCGCGCGTGCCGGTATGGCGTCGGCGGGTTCGTCGTCGAAGCGTTGGAGGCCGTAGTTGATGTCAGAGGTGTCAGACATGAGGGGTTTCCTTTGGGGGTTGCGGTGCGGTGGGAGTGGTGCTGGCCGAGGCGCGTTTGCTGCTCCTGCTTTTCGCGAGGGCGGTGATACCGGCTGCTGTGGTGGTGAGGGATGTGACGATGCTCGCGATCTCCTTGGACACGTCATTGGTGGTGGCAACGGCCACGCGGGCGGCGTCAGACACGGGGCCGGTGTCATTGAGGGCGGGCGGATCGGGCCGGGTGACCTGGTGGACGGTGACGGCTGTGCCGATGCATCCGGCCACGATGGCCACGGTGGCAATGATGCGGCGGAGCAGGTGGCTGCGGCTCGGCGTTGGGTGGCTGGTCATCCGAGTTTCTTCCAGGTGCTTGTGCCGATGATGCCGTCCGGGGTGAGGCCATGCTTCCGCTGGAATGCTTTGGTGGCCAGCACCGAGTTGGCTCCGAACTTGGCGTCCACCTTGAGTTTCGCTCCGTGAGCGTTGAGGCGCTGCTGGGCGTACTTGGCGTCCGTGCCGGTGGAGCCGCTGCGTACGGTGGTTCTCCGGATCGGCGCAGTGCTTGATTTTGCTTGACCGTTGTTTGCAGTTTTGTTGATCGGAACCGCTACTGGGGCCGGGGTTGCTGGACTGGCCGCAGCGTTTTTGCTGGTCATAGGCTTAGGTGGTGCCGGAGTTTTTGTTGAGTTTGCTTGACCGTTATTTGCACTTATGGCGTGCGTGTCTCGCTCTGGGTAGTACGTCAGGTGCCAGCACTCGAGAACGGAGCGGCCCTCGTCGTCGGCCCAGCCGTGGGGCTTGGCCGCTTTGAGGAACGCGATCCGGTCCGCGTCATTGAAACTGGAGAAGATGACGTGGGTGTCATAGCCGGGGTCGCCCTTCTCGCGGCGCGTCTTGACGTCGATCGCACAGCCGCCTCCGTGATTGGAGGTGCCAGGCACAGCAGCAGGCGCGGTACCTTGGCGGCGGGTCCAGGGTGATCCTTTCCAGTAGCGGACATCAGTGGTGTATCCGAGGCGGTGCGTCAGGTTGCCCTGGTGGTACCGTTCCCGGAAGATGCGCTCCTGCGTTTCCAGCGAGCGCCAGGTGCCCGTGACCAGGAGCCGCTTCCCGAACGCCGCCGATGCTCGATTGAGGGCGTCGGCGGCGTCTTTGCGAAGCCGGAATCCGGGCAGGCAGTCTACGGGTACGGCTTGGGCAGCAGTGATCTGTGACATGGCGGGGTGCCTCCTTCAGGCATAGCGGGCATGAGAAAAGCCCCACACGGGATTGTGCGAGGCTTGATGGCGAATCAGAACAGGCGTCCAAAACGCCGATAATGGTCTTTATGTAAATTTGGGCTCGTGGGTGAAAGTGTCAGCGGGCTGCCCCTATGACGTAGGGGACCTGTATTTCACAGGCAACGCGGCCAATCCTGCGACGAAATGGCC